>DASTVB010000137.1:0-42642 GCA_035759315.1 Telluria sp.
CGAGCTGCGCGAACACAGCGCGGGCCTGAACGCTGGCCGCTGGGACTACATCTTCAGCTGCATCAAGAAGTTCAAGCGCGACAAGGACTTCTGCCTGGCCGACCGTCCGAAGGTGACGATGACGTCGCCTTTCATGCGCGCGTACGCGCTGCTGCTGCTCAAGACCTGCCACAAGCGCAATGCACCGGCGATCGGCGGCATGGCCGCGTTGATCCCGATCAAGAACGACCCGCAGAAGAACGAGGTGGCGATGGCCGGCGTTCGCGCCGACAAGGCGCGCGACGCCACCGACGGCTACGACGGCGGCTGGGTTGCGCACCCGGGCCTGGTGGGGCTGGCGATGGAGGAGTTCACCAAGGTGCTGGGCGATGCGCCGAACCAGATTTCCAAGCAGCGTCCCGACGTTGAAGTCACTGCCGCGCAGCTGCTCGACTTCAAGCCGGAAGCGCCGATCACCGAAGCGGGCCTGCGCTACAACATCAACGTCGGCATCCACTACCTGGGCAGCTGGCTGGCGGGGAACGGCTGCGTGCCGATCCATAACCTGATGGAGGACGCGGCGACCGCGGAGATCAGCCGCTCGCAGGTGTGGCAGTGGATTCGCTCGCCGAAAGGCGTGCTGGACGACGGCCGCAAGGTCACGGCCGAGATGGTGCGCGCGATGATCCCGGAGGAGCTGGCAAAGGTGCGGGAAGCAGCGCCGGATGGCGATGGCCCGAGCTACCCGCGCGCCGCGCAGATCTTCGAGCAGATGTCGACCTCCGAAGAATTCGCGGAGTTCCTGACCCTGCCGCTGTACGAAGAAATCTAAACCCGTCATCCCAGCGAAGGCTGGGATCCATGCTGAGGCTGGGTCGTGGCGAAACCTGCTGCGACTGCGGATTGGTGCGTATGGATCCCAGCCTCCGCGGGGATGACGTGCGGTCGGCCTACCCTGGGGGTATATGCGCCGTTGAGGCGTCCCGGCAGATACCCCAGGGGGTATTTCCGGTCTGGCCTGCAGCGGGCAGATACCCCAGGGGGTATGTCGGCCCGTGCGTCAGAAGCTGTTCTTCCACTCGCGCAGCGCGCCGAACACTTCGACCGGCCCGGCGCCCGGCGCCAGCCGCCCCGCGTTCTCCAGCGTCTGCCTGATTTCGGGTGAATCGCAACGCAGGAAGGGATTGGTGGCGCGCTCCAGCCCGATCGTCGACGGCACCGTCGCCAGCCCGTCGGCACGCATCTCCTGCGTGCGCAGGTAGCGCTCCTGCAGCGCCGCGTTGCCCGGCTCGACCGCGAGCGCAAAGCGCAGGTTGGCCAGCGTGTACTCGTGCGCGCAGAACACCAGCGAATCGTCCGGCAGGCTCGCCAGCTTCGCCAGCGAGGCCGACATCACCGGCGCCGTGCCCTCGAACATGCGTCCGCATCCGCCGGCAAACAGCGTGTCGCCGCAGAACAGCCAGCGTTCGCCCGGCGTTTCGCGCACGTAGGCAATGTGGCTGCGCGTATGGCCCGGCACCTCGAGCACGGAGAAGGTGACGGCCGGCCGCTCCAGCTCGACGCGGTCGCCCTCCGACACCGGCCGCGTCGCCCCCACGATGCGCTCGTCGCGCGGCGCGAACACCGGCACCTTCCATTTGGCGGCCAGCGCCGCCACCCCGCCCACATGGTCCGCATGGTGATGGGTGCTGAGGATGGCGGACAGTTCCAGCCCGTTGGCGGCGAGCGCGCGTTCGATCGCGTCGGCGTCGCCCGGATCCACGACCGCCGCGAACCTGCCGTCATGGACCAGCCACAAGTAATTGTCCTGGAATGCCGGTACGGTGAGGACGGCGAGTTCGCCGCGCGGTATAGTCGTCATAAATTGACAGCTTCGACAGAAAAGGCAGGCATGGACAGTGCGGATTCGCAAAAATCCATTATAGCGCTCGACGAATGGCTGAGGACTCCGCCGGGTTCCTACGTGCGCGCGTGGGAACAGGCGCGCCTTGACGAATTGACCGTGGACATTTTTGGCTTCAACGCGCTCCAGGTCGGCCTGCCGCAGATCGATGCGCTGGCCGCCAACCGCATGCCAAACAAATGGCAGGCCGCGACCCGCATTTCCTCGGCCGACCAGCTGGGCGACGCGGCCGACGGGCGCCAGATCGCGGTGGCGCTCGACTTTGCCGACTTGCCGTTCGCATCGCAGAGCCTGGACCTGGTGGTGATGCCGCACGTGCTGGAGTTCGCCGACGAGCCGCACCAGGTGCTGCGCGAAGTCGAACGGGTGCTGATTCCCGGCGGCCAGCTGATCATCTGCGGCTTCAACCCGGCCAGCCTGTGGGGAGCGCGCCAGTACACCGGCCGCGCGGTCCGCAGTCCCTACCTGCCGGTGTCGGGCGAGTTCATCTCTATGCCGCGTATGAAAGACTGGTTAAAATTACTGAACCTGGCGCCCGAACGCAGCAGCTACGGCTGTTATGCGCCGGCGTTTCGCAGCGACATCTGGCTGCAGCGCAGCCGTTTCATGGAGAACGCGGGCCAGCGCTGGTGGCCGTATTTCGGCGCGGTGTACATCGTGCAGGCGGTCAAGCGGGTCAAGGGCATGACGCTGGTCGGACCGGCGTGGAACAAGAAAAAGGCGACGGCGCCCTCCGCGGTGCCCGCCACTAACAGAAAGTAGCAATGACCAAGGTTGAGATTTACACGGACGGCGCATGCAAGGGCAACCCGGGCAAGGGCGGCTGGGGCGCGCTGCTGGTGTCGGATGGCGCGGAAAAGGAACTGTTCGGCGGCGAGCCGAACACCACCAACAACCGCATGGAACTGCGCGCGGTGATCGAGGCGCTCGGCGCGCTCAAGCGTCCTTGCGAAGTGGTGCTGCACACCGACAGCCAGTATGTCCAGAAGGGGATCTCGGAATGGATCCACGGCTGGAAGGCGCGCGGCTGGAAAACCGCGGCCAAGGAACCGGTCAAGAACGCCGACCTGTGGATGGAGCTGGACGCGGCGCGCCAGCAGCACCAGGTCGACTGGCGCTGGGTGCGCGGCCACAACGGCCACCCGGGCAACGAGCGCGCCGATAAACTGGCGAACCGCGGCGTCGAAACGCTGCGCTGACGTTTTTTTGCAGCACGGCCAGTCCGCCGGCTTGTTATACTGCGCCGTCAGTTTCTCAAAAGAATATTTCCATGCGCCAGATTGTCCTCGATACCGAAACCACCGGCCTGAATCCCCGCACCGGCGACCGCGTGATCGAGATCGGTTGCGTCGAGATCAAGAACCGCATGCTGACGGGGAATAACTTCCACCGTTACATCAATCCGGGCCGCGATTCGCACGAAGAAGCGCTCGCCGTGCACGGGCTGACAACTGAATTCCTGCGCGACAAGCCGACGTTCGCACAGATCGTGCAGGAGCTGCGCGACTACATCGATGGCGCCGAAGTCATCATCCACAACGCGCCGTTCGACCTTGGCTTCCTGAACCACGAATTCAAACTGCTGGGCCTGCCCGATTTCTCCAGCCATTGCAGTGGCGTGATCGACACGCTGGTCAACGCCAAGGAGATGCATCCCGGCAAGCGTAACTCGCTGGACGCGCTGTGCGACCGCTACGGCATTTCGAACGGGCACCGCAAGCTGCACGGCGCGCTGCTGGATGCTGAACTGCTGGCCGACGTCTACCTGGCCATGACGCGCGGCCAGAACAGCCTGACCATGGACCTGGATGCCGACGTCGTGGTCGAGGGCGCATCGCTCGAGGCCGTGGCGCTGGCCGAGGTCATCGTCGTTTGCGCGAGCAAGGACGAAGCGGCCGCCCACGAAGAATTACTGAAGGGCCTGGACAAGCAGGTGAAGGGCACCAGCGTCTGGCGCAGCTATGAGTCTTATGCTGAAGTATCGTGACGTAGAGTAAAAGCTGTGTCATAATACGCACCGCTTCGGGAGGTTAGCTCAGGGGTAGAGCACTGCATTCACACTGCAGGGGTCGCAAGTTCGAAACTTGCACTTCCCACCAGAATTCGTAGGAAATCAAAGGCTTGCAACGTTCGTTGCAGGCCTTTTTTGTTGGCTTGACACGCGTCGTCATCCCAGCGAAGGCTGGGATCCATACTGCGCATCCGGCTTAGGCACACTTCCTCTTTACGCTGACGACGTATGGATCCCAGCCTTCGCTGGGATGACGGTGTTTCCGCTGTTTATGTTGCCCGGGGTGCCATACAATA
This sequence comes from Telluria sp., assembly GCA_035759315.1. Taxonomy (GTDB): domain Bacteria; phylum Pseudomonadota; class Gammaproteobacteria; order Burkholderiales; family Burkholderiaceae_D; genus Telluria. The sequence continues at coordinate 4,190 of DASTVB010000137.1, forward strand.
TGGCATCTTATTGGCAACAAATGAGGCGGGAATGATGGATGCGGCGGATATCTCAAGCAAGGTCGACCTGGCGGCGCGCGCCGCGAACCTCGTCAGCTGCGGGATCATCATCCTCGGTCCCGAGCAGGAAATCCTGTTCTGGAACAGCTGGATGGTGCCCCGTTCGGGAAAATCCGCGGCGCGGGTACGCGACCTTCCGTTAATCGAAATTTTTCCGGAACTGCGCGGTTCTTCAGTACCCGCCGCGGTCCAGACCGCGCTGCAGCACGGCGTCACCACGCAAATTCCGCAATCGCAAAACCGCGCGCCGTTCCCGCTGCGTGACGCCGGCAGCTTCGACGGTCCGCTGATCGACCAGTCGATCTCGGTCACCCCATTCAACGAAGGCAAGGAGCGCTTCTGCATGATCGAGATCCGCGACGTCAGCGGCACGCTCGAGCGCGAGCGCAAGCTGCTCGACCATGCGGAGTCGCTGCGTTCGCGTTCCTACGTCGACGGCCTCACCGGCATCGCCAACCGGCGCTACTTCGACATTGCGCTCGACCGGGAACTGCGCCGCGTCCAGCGCAGCGGCGGCGAACTGTCGCTGCTGCTGATGGACATCGACTCGTTCAAAGCCTACAACGACCATTTCGGCCACCAGCAGGGCGACACCTGCCTGACCATGGTGGCGCAGGCGCTGGCCGCGAAGCTGAAACGGCCCGCCGACGTCGCCGCCCGCTACGGCGGCGAGGAATTCGCCGCCATCCTTCCCGACACCTCGGTCGAACAGGCCACCGTGCACGCCAACGCAATCCGCGAACACGTGCTGTCGCTGGCCATCGCGCATGCGCCGGCGGCCGTGCGTCCGCAGGTCACGCTCAGTATCGGCGTCGCGTCGTTCGACAAGGAGCGCCTAGCCGAAGCGGCCGCGCTGATCGAAGCCGCCGACAAGGCCCTGTATGCGGCAAAACGGGGCGGCCGCGATCGTGTCGAAGTCCACCGGATCGAACCTTGAAGGGAGCAAAAGCTTGAATCACATTTTCATGTCCGCCGCCGTACTTGCGTTGGCGTCCAGTCCCGCAACCGCAACGGCGCAGTCGCTGGGCCAGGTGGCGTTCCAGAACAACTGCGCGATCTGCCATACCGTCGACGCATCGCTGTCCGCGCGCACCGGACCCGGCCTGCACGGCGTGCTGGGACGCCGGGCCGCCTCGGTCCCCGGTTTCAGCTACAGCGACGCGCTCGCACGCGCTGGCGCAGCCGGCAAGGCCTGGACGCGCTCCGAGCTTGACGCCTTCCTGCGCGATCCCGTCGCCGCCGTACCTGGTACCACGATGGCCGTCAGCGTCGCGGACCCGGCCCAGCGCGCGGCGCTGATCGATTACCTCGCCACCCTGGCCGGTGCGGCACCGACGCCGGCGTCCGTCGCTGGCGCGAGTGCCGACAGCGCAGGCGCGTGGACGGCGAACGTTCCCGGCAAGACCCATCACCTCAAGCCGGGCGCGCTGCCGCAGCCGTACGCCACGCCGAGCGTCGGCAACAACCCCAAGCTTGCGCCGCGTCCCGACAGCGTGCTGCCGAGCGTCCCGGCGGGCTTCAAGGCCAGCGTGTACGCGGTCGATCCGGACAAGGGCCGGCTGCCGCTGCGCGCGCCGAACGGCGACATTTTCATGGCGCAGACCCGCAAGGGACAGGTCGCCGTGCTGCGTTCGAGCGGCGGCGAGACGGCGGACACGGTCAGCGTTTTCGCCACCGGCCTGCAGCGCCCGTATGGGATGGCCTTCTATCCGGCCGGCCCCAATCCCAAATACCTGTATGTGGCGACGATCAACTCGGTGCTGCGCTTCCCGTACCAGGCAGGCGACCTGACCGCGCGCGGCGAGCCGGAAGTCGTGGTCGCGCAGCTCAGCGAAACCACCGGCGGCCACACCACCCGCAACCTGGTGTTTTCGGCTGACGGCAAGGCGATGCTGGTGTCGATCGGCTCCGCGACCAACGTCGCCGCCGACATCGGAAAGGCGCCGCCGGAACCGCTGGCGCAGTGGGAAAAGCGGCACGGCATGGGCGCCGCCTGGGGCGTTGAAACCGACCGTGCGACGGTGACGGCCTTCGATCCGGACGGCCGCAACCGCCGCACTTATGCGACAGGCCTGCGCAACTGCGTCGGCCTGCTGGTCTACCCGGGCAGCGGCGACGTGATGTGCAGCGTGAACGAACGCGACGAACTGGGCGACGACCTGCCGCCCGATTACGTGACGCGGGTGAAGCAGGGTGGTTTCTACGGCTGGCCGTGGTACTACATCGGCGGCAACGAAGACCCGCGCCTGGCCGGCATCCGGCCGGACCTCAAGACAAAGTCCATCGTGCCGGACGTGCTGTTGCAGGCGCATTCCGCGCCGCTCGGCATGGCCGTCTACCACGCGCCGCGCGGCGCGAAGCACGCGTTCCCGAAAGAGTACGAGGGCGATATCTTCGTCGCGCTGCACGGCTCGTGGAACCGCGGCATCCGTACCGGCTACAAGGTGGTGCGCGTGATGATGAAGAACGGGGTGCCGACCGGCCAGTACCAGGACTTCATGACCGGCATGGTGCTGAGCGACCGCGAAGCATGGGGACGTCCGTCCGGCGTGGAAGTGGCGGCCGACGGTGCGCTGCTGGTGGTGGACGATGCGGGTGGGGTGGTGTGGCGGGTTGCACCGGTGAGGTAACGAGCAGAGGCGAGGGACAATCCGATGGGACAGTCCCAACCATCCTTAGTGGGCCATCATGACCGGGACGGTCATCGTTTCCAGCACGGTGCGGGTGACGCCGCCCAGCAGCAGCTCGCGGTAGCGCGGCCGTCCGTAGCCACCGATGACCAGCATGTCGCAGTCCATGTCGGCGGCCATCGACAGCAGGGCGTTGCCGACGTCCAGCGTGGTACGTTGCGAGGTCACGTCCACTTTGACCCCGTGCCGCGCGATCCAGGTTGCCACGTCGGCGCCGGGCAGGTCGCCGTGCAGGCCGTAGTGTTCATCGGCGTTGAAGATTGCCACGGTCGCCTTGCGCGCACGGCGCAGCAGCGGGATCGCGGCGGTGATGGCGCGGGTCGCTTCCGGGCTGCCGTTCCAGCCGATCAGCACGTGGCGGTCGATGTCGGCCGGCGGGTTGGTGTAGGGAACCACCAGCACCGGGCGTGGGCTGTTCAGCATCACGTACTCGGGCAAGGCGCTGATGGCCCGGCTGCTCGGTTCGTCGGGATCGGTCTGGCTGACCACCACCAGGTCGGCGTAGCGCGCCTGCAGCGCCATGGCGGAATCGGCCTCGTCGTCGAGCTTGCGGTGTTCGAAGGTTTGCAGGCCGGTGCGCTCGGCAACCGCGTCGAACAGCGCAATCGCCGCGTCGGCGCGCTCGTTCAGGGTGTCGACCTGGCTGGAGATGAGGTCCACCGCGGCCGGCATCGAAGGGTCGGGATACACGAAGCGCGACAGGCCGGTCATCGCGGCGCCGACCAGGTGGGAGCCGCATGAAAACGCCAGGTTGGCCGCCAGCTTGATGCGCGCTTCGGCGTGTGGGGAAGTGTCGGCATGGACGAGGATGGTCTTGTAGGACATGGCAGACTCCCTGAACCTGTTCCCGTCCAGCGTAATCCCGTCGCGCCGCGGGCGCCAGCGCTGTCCGCTACGGACGGGTGCTTGTTCCGGGATTTTTGATTAAGGTCAAGCGGGGACGGGTGCCGCTGTCAGTCCTGGGGGCCGAGCACGGCGGTGGCGCCGTCGACCACGGTCGCGAGGAACAGCCGCTGCTCCGGCTGCGCGGCGGTGTCGGCGGTCAGGGCCGCGAACATGTCGGCAGCCGCCAGCGCCATGTCGGCAATCGGCAGGCGCACGGTGGTCAGGTTATAGGCCAGCCAGGCGGAAGAGCCCATGCCGTCGAAGCCGGTGACGGACAGCTCTCGCGGGATTTCCAGGCCGAATTCATGGCGTGCGGAATCGATGCAGCCGACCGCCATCAGGTCATTGGTGCACATCACCACGTCGGGCAGCGCCTGGCCGCACGAGATGATTTCGCGCATCGCGCGCTCGCCGCTCGCATAGTCGAAATTGCCTCGGACAATCATCGGCGCGGGCAGCGACAGTTCGGCCAGCCGGTCGCAGACGCCGCGGCGGCGTTCCTGGGCCAGGCTGGAATCGGCCGGGCCGTCGATCAGCGCGAAGCGCTTGTGCCCGGCCGCGGCCAGGCGGCGCGTCAGGGTGCGGGCGGCGGCATAGTGGTCACAGACGACGGCGTTGACTTCGCGCCCGGGAACCGGGCGGTTGAACATCAGGAGCGGCAGGTCGCGGCGCGCGAATTCGGCGACCTGGGCCGCGCCGAGGCGGGCCGCCACCACTGCGCCGTCCACCTGGTGCTGCCACAGGTCGGCCAGGGTGCTGTCGATGTCGGCTTCGCTCGCCACGGTAAACAGCATCACGCGCATGCCGCGCTGCGCGAAATGGCGGGTCAGCTCGGTGACGATGCCGGGGTAGCTGATGATGGCCGGTTCCCACAGGATCAGGGCCACCGTGTTGGAGCGGCGCGTGCACAGGCTGCGCGCTGCCGCGTTCGGGATGTAGTCGAGGTCGCGCGCCGCCTGCATCACGCGCTGGTAGGTCGCCTTCGACACGCTGGCGCCGGGCTTGAAGCAGCGCGACACCGCCGACTGCGATACCCCCGCCACCATCGCCACGTCGTAGGACGTGACCCGGCGAACGTCGCGCCGGCCGGCCTTTGCTGCGTTCGGCGAAGGGGCAACTGGCGCGGTCAGGGTAGTCATTCGGCCATGATATCGGCGAAGTTCCCGTATGGCAACTAATTCCCTCCAAGAAACAACACTCCTGGTTGTCCGCGGCCACAACTAAAATTTGGTTCATTTTTTCCCGGCCACGATTACAATGCGCATTGTTAATTGCCGTGCTTGTCTCGCTAAAGAATGAACCGCCGCTTCGCGTTCCGATTACTGCTGTCCATGGTGTTGCTGCTGTCGCAGCACATGGCGATGGCGCACGCGATTTCGCACTGGGCCGGCGCCGGCCGCGCGCCGGTGGCCCGGGTCCAGGACGAGGGCGGCGAGCTGTCGCGCGCGGTGGCGGAAGATCCGGCCTGCGCCAAGTGCCTCGCATTCGCCCAAATCGGCTGCGCGCCGCCTTGCGCCGACTACGTATTCGCTCCCGCCGTCGACCGCCACGCGGCCCCGGCATCCCTGTCCGCGGCGCTGCCCGGCGCAGGCCCAATCCGCGCGTTCAATCCGCGCGCTCCCCCCGTCCCGGCATAAAAATCGATCCGTTTTGCGTCCGGGCGCTGCTGCGCCGGCGCCGTCCTATCTATTTTTTGCTGGAGTATTTAATGAAGAACCAACTCGCGTTCGCGGCGCTGGCCGCCGCATTCGCCATCCCATCCGCGGCGTCGGCCGCCGACGACAAGGACCTCGCCGCCATCCGCGCCGAAGTCGCCCAACTCAAGCAGGACTACGAAAACCGCCTGTCGGCGCTGGAGCGCCGGCTGCAGGAAGCGGAGGCGGCCACCATCGAGGCCCAGAACGCGGCCCGCGTCGCGCAGCAGGCCGCCGCCCCGGCAGCCCCGGCGGCCCCGGTAGCGCCGCCTGCACCGGTGGCGAGTTCTCCCACGGCCGGCAATGTGTTCAACCCGGACATCTCGCTGGTCCTGGGCGGGACGCTGTCGAACCTGTCGCAGGACCCGGACAGCTGGGCGATCGCTGGCTTCGTGCCGGCCGGCGACGAGGTGGGTCCCGGCAAGCGCGGTTTCAGCCTCGGCGAGTCGGAGCTGACCATGTCTGCCAACATCGATCCGAACTTCTCGGGCCGCCTGACCTTCGCGCTGACCGACGAGGGCACGGCGGAAGTCGAGGAAGCCTATGTCCAGACCCGCGCGCGGGGCGCCGGCGCCACCGCGCGCGCCGGCCGGTTCCTGTCGGCGGTCGGCTACCAGAATGGCCAGCACGCGCACACCTGGGACTTCGTCGACGCGCCGCTCGCCTACCAGGCCTTCCTGGGCGGCCAGTACAAGGTGGACGGCCTGCAGGCCAAATGGCTGGCGCCGACCGATACCTTCCTGGAGCTGGGCGCCGAACTTGGCGCCGGCGATTCCTTCCCTGGCGGCGGCCGCAACAAGAACGGTTTTGGCGCCTCGGCGCTGTTTGCCCATGCGGGCGGCGACATCGGCGACTCCGCCAGCTGGCGCGCCGGCGTGGCGCACCTGCGCGCGCGTCCGGAAGGGCGCACCTTCGAGGAGGAGGGCGGCGAGGCCGCGTTCACCGGTCGCTCCGCGCTGTGGATCGCCGACGCGGTCTACAAGTGGGCCCCGGGTGGCAACCCGGTCGAGCGCAACTTCAAGCTGCAGGGTGAATACTTCCAGCGCAAGGAAAGCGGCGACCTGTCGCTGGCCGATGCGTCCGGCGCGTACAGCAGCAAGCAGTCGGGCTGGTACGTGCAGGGCGTGTACCAGTTCATGCGCGGCTGGCGCGCAGGCCTGCGCCATGACCGCCTCGATTCCGGCGTGCCGACCATCGGCGCCGGCGCAGAGCTGTTCCCGTCGCTGGCTGCCTACAAGCCGCAGCGTTCCAGCGTGATGGTGGACTACAGCCCGTCCGAGTTTTCTCGCCTGCGCCTGCAGTTCGCGCAGGACAAGGCGCGCAACGGCGCCACCGATAACCAGCTGTTCCTGCAATACGTGATGAGCCTGGGCGCGCACGCCGCCCACGCTTTCTAAGGAGACCGGAATGAACATGAAACCATTGATCTCCCTTGCGCTGGCGTTTGCCGCGCTGTCCGGCGGCGCTGCGCACGCGGCCGTCAACGTGCTGGCCTGCGAACCGGAATGGGCCGCGCTGGTCCAGGAACTGGGCGGCGCCAAGGTGAACGCCACCTCGGCCACCACCGCGCTGCAGGATCCGCACCGGATCGAAGCGCGCCCCGGCCTGATCGCCCGCACCCGCAACGCGGACCTGCTGGTGTGCACCGGCCTGGAACTGGAATCGGGCTGGCTGCCGCTGCTGGTCCAGCAGTCCGGCAACCCGAAGATCGTGCCGGGCCAGCCGGGCTATTTCGAGGCCGGCTCCTACGTGCTGCGCATTGGCGTGCCGACCAGCGTGGACCGTGCGCAGGGCGACGTGCACGCCGCGGGCAATCCGCACATCCAGATGAATCCCCACAATATCCAGAAGGTCGCGGTCGCGCTGGCGCGCCGCCTGGCCGAAGTCGACCCGGCCAACGCCAGCCATTACCAGGCGCGGCTGGCCGACTTCAGCGCCCGCTGGGGCGCGGCGACCGCCAAATGGGAAAAACAGGCCGCTCCGCTGCGCGGCGTGGCGGTGGTCGAGCACCACAAGGACCTCGAGTACCTGATCGCCTGGCTTGGCATGCGCGGCGTCGGCACGCTCGAGCCGCGTCCCGGCGTCGAGCCGAGCGCTGCCCAGCTGGGCGAGCTGCTGCGCAAGCTGCAGCAGCAGCCGGCCAAGCTGGTGGTGCGTTCGGCCTACCAGGACGCGCGCGCGTCCAACTGGCTGGCCGAGCGCGCCGGCATCCCGGTGGTCGTGCTGCCGTTCACGGTGGGCGCCGACAAATCCTCGGCCACGCTGTTCTCGCTGTACGACAGCACCATCGCACGCCTGCTGGAAGCGAACAAATGAGCAACGCCTGGCTTGACCTGACGATCGTGATCCCGGCCTTCCTGGCCGGCCTGCTGGTACTGGCGACCCACATTCCGCTCGGTGCACAGGTGCTGGGACGCGGCATCGTCTTCATCGACCTTGCGATCGCGCAGATCGCCGCCCTGGGCGTGATCGTGGCCAGCCTGGCCGACCTCGATCCGCACGGCTGGGTGGTGCAGGCCGCCGCCTGCGCGGCGGCGGTGCTGGGGGCCTTGCTGCTGACCTGGACCGAACGCCGCTGGCCGGAAGTGCAGGAGGCACAGATCGGCGTGCTGTTCATCCTGGCCGCCACCGGCTCGCTGCTCCTGACGGCCAACAACCCGCATGGCGGCGAGCACCTGCAGGACCTGCTCGCCGGGCAGATCCTGTGGGTGACCTATGGCCAGCTGGTGGTGCCGGCGCTGGTGACCGCCGCGCTGCTGGGGGCGATGGCCTTCCTCGGCGAACGCCTCGGCCGGCTCGGCTTCTACCTGCTGTTCGCGCTGGCGGTGACGGTGTCGGTGCAGATGGTCGGGGTGTACCTGGTCTTTGCCAGCCTGATCGTGCCGAGCCTGGCGGTGCGCCACTACACCGGACGCAAGCGCCTCTGGCTGGCCGGGCTGACCGGCGTGATCGGCTACGGCGCCGGACTGCTGCTGTCGCTGCACTATGACCTGCCTTCCGGCGCGCTGATCGTCTGGTGCCTGGTGGCGGCGGGCGTCGCCGTGTATGCGCTGGGGCCAGCGCCCCGCGCGGCGGCCGAACGGAGGACCTGACCCCGGCGTGCTTGTGCGCTCTCAATGCGGATGGGCCGATTGCTATTACAATTTTAGCAATAGTCCTATCCGCCTGAAAGCAGCCGGAGAGTCACATGGGCCGCCGCCACACAACGCCGGATCACCAGCAAATCCTTGCGTGGTTTCGCAAGGCCGCCGAACGCGGCGACGCGTACGCGCAGTTCAATCTCGGCCTGCTGTACAGGAAGGGCGAGTTCGTCGAGCGCGACGACCGCACCGCGTTCGACTGGATGCTGCGCGCCGCGCGCAAGGGCCTGGCCTATGCGCAGAACCATGTCGGCTCGATGTACTGCAGCGGCCAGGGCGTCGCCCAATGCGACGTCGAGGCGGCGCGCTGGTTTCGCCGCGCCGCTGAGCAGGGCGACCCGTCCGCCCAGCAGAACCTGGGTCAGCTTTACCGCCAGGGGCGCGGCGTGCCGGCCTGCGCCGAGCAGGCGTTCTGCTGGTTCTACCGCGCCGCCGAACAGGGCGTGCCCAGCGCCCAGGCCTTGGTCGGCGAATGCTACCTGAGCGGGACCGGCGCTCCCCACAACCACGCACTGGCAATGGCATGGCTGCGCAAGGCGGCGGTGCAGGGCGACGCCTCGGCCCAGATGAACCTCGGGCGCATGTACGCCGAAGGACAGGGCGTCGACCGCAGCGACATCATGGCGCTGGGCTGGCTGCGCCAGGCGGCGGCCCAGGACCATCCGGTGGCGCAGCGCCTGCTTGGCAGGGCCTACGCCGAGGGGCGCGGCGTGCGCGCCGACCCGCTGCGCGCGCTCGGCTGGCTGGAACGAGCGGCCGGGCAGGGCGACTGCGAGGCCCAGTTTGACCTCGCGCTGCTGGTCTCCAGCGGACGCGCCGCGCCGGCCGACGATGCGCGCGCGCTCGCCCTGTTCACCCGCGCAGCCGAGGCGGGCCACGTGAGCGCCCAGTACAACCTTGGCAGCATGTACGGCAACGGGCGCGGCACCGGGCGCGACATGCAGCGCGCGCTGGCCTGGTACCGCCGCGCCGCGGAACAGGGCGCCCCAAATGCCCAGTTCAACCTGGGCGTCATGTACGCCACCGGGCAGGGCGTCGACAAGGACGAGGCGTGCGCGGCGCGCTGGTATCGCATCGCCGCCGACCAGGGCGACGCCAGCGCCCAGAACAACCTCGGCGTGATGTACGCGAACGGGCAGGGTGTGCACCGGAGCGACATCCTCGCCGCGTTCTGGTACGCCCGGGCGGCCGAACAGGGCCATGCCCTGGCGCAGTACAACCTGGCCGGCATGTACCACGCCGGCCGCGGGGTGCGGCGCGACCCGGCGGTCGCCTACATGTGGATGCTGCTGGCGGCGCAGGCCGGCGACGCCGGTGCCGCCGCCGGGCGCGAGCTGGCCGAACAGCGCCTCGACCCCGGACAGCTGGCGCGCGGGCGCGACCTGGCGGAACGCTGGCAGGTGCTGCGCACTCCAGCGACGCGCGCCGGCGCAAGCCTCTGATTTGACTCCGATAGCATTCCTGGCAACGGCCGGCCCCGGCCTTCCTGCACGGCCGCGTTTCGCGCTATCATCCAACCCGGCCACAAGCCCGACGTCACCAATCCAAACCAGGACTAAGAATATGCAAATGAGACATGCATCGCTGGTCGCCAGCCTGCTCGCAGCTTTCTGCGGCAACGCGATCGCGCAGGCCAGCCAGCCGGCCACCCAGGCCTTCGCCTACCCGGCAACCAGGAAGGTCGACCAGGTCGACAACTACCACGGCACCAGCGTCGCCGACCCATACCGCTGGCTTGAAGACGCGAACAGCGCCGAGACCAAGCAGTGGGTGGACGCACAGAACAAGGTGACCCAGGCCTATCTTGCCCAGATCCCGCAGCGCGATGCGATCAAGGCGCGCCTGACGCGCCTGTGGAACTACGAGCGCTACAGCGTGCCGTACAAGGAAGGCGGCCGCTACTTCTACAGCCGTAACGACGGCCTGCAGAACCAGTCCGTGCTGTACACCATGAAGTCGCTGTCGGACACCCCGCGCGTGCTGCTCGATCCGAACAAGCTGGCCGCCGACGGCACCGTCGCGCTGGCAGGCACCGCGGTCAGCCCGAACGGCAAGCTGCTCGCCTACGGCACCGCCGCTTCCGGCTCCGACTGGAACGAGTGGAAAGTGCGCGACATCGAGACCGGCAAGGACACCGCCGACCACATCAAGTGGGTCAAGTTCTCCAACACCGCGTGGCTGGCCGACAGCAGCGGCTTCTTCTACAGCCGTTACGACGAGCCGAAGGAAGCGACCAAGCTGGCCGACGTGAACTACTTCCAGAAGCTGTACTTCCACAAGATCGGCACGCCGCAAAGCGCCGACGTGCTGGTGTACGACCGTCCGGACGAAAAGGAATGGGGCTTTGGCGGCGAAGTGACCGACGATGGCCGCTACCTGGTCATCACCGCGACCAAGGGCACCGCGCCGAAGTACCGCATCTTCTACAAGGACCTGACCAGGCCGGGCTCCAAGGTCACGCCGCTGATCGACGAGTTCACCGCTTCGTGGTCGCTGATCGACAACGACGGCCCGGTGTTCTACTTCACCACCGACAAGGACGCACCGCGCTCGCGCATCGTGGCGATCGACACCCGCAAGCCGCAGCCGTCGAACTGGAAAGTGATCGTGCCTGAAGCGCAGCACACCCTGACCGGCGCCAACCTGATCGACAACAAGATCGTGGCCGAGTACCTTGCCGACGCCAAGAGCGTGGTCAAGGTGTACGACATGCAGGGCAAGCACGTGCGCGACCTGGACCTGCCGGGCATCGGCACTGTGGGCGGCCTGCCGGGCAAGCGCGGCGACACCGAGACTTTCTACTCGTTCGCCAGCTTCACCAATCCGACCACCATCTACCGCTACGACCTCAAGTCCGGCAAGAGCAGCGTGTTCCGCCAGCCAAAGGTCGACTTCAACCCGGCCGACTACGAGACCCGCCAGCAGTTCTACACGAGCCGCGACGGCACCAAGGTCCCGATGTTCATCGTGTCGAAGAAGGGCCTGAAGCTGGACGGCTCCAACCCGACTTACCTGTACGGCTACGGCGGCTTCAACGTGTCGCTGACCCCGTCGTTCTCGCCGGCCAACCTGGCGTGGATGGAAATGGGCGGCGTGTACGTGCTTGCCAACCTGCGCGGCGGCGGCGAATACGGCGAAGCCTGGCACGAAGCGGGCACCAAGCTGCAGAAGCAGAACGTGTTCGACGACTTCATCGGCGCGGCGGAGTGGCTGGTGGCGAACAGGGTCACCTCGCCGGCGAAACTGGCGATCGGCGGCGGCTCCAACGGCGGCCTGCTGGTCGGCGCGGCGATGACCCAGCGTCCGGAACTGTTCGGCGCGGCGTTGCCGGCTGTGGGCGTGATGGACATGCTGCGCTTCCACAAGTTCACCATCGGCTGGGCATGGACCTCGGACTACGGTTCGGCGGACAACGCGGACGAATTCAAGGCGCTGGTCAAGTACTCCCCGCTGCACAACCTGAAACCCGGTACGTCGTATCCGGCAACGATGGTGACCACGGCTGACCACGACGACCGCGTCGTGCCTGCGCACAGCTTCAAGTTTGCCGCTGCCGCCCAGGCTGCGCAGGCTGGCGCCGCACCGGTGCTGATCCGCATCGAGACCAAGGCCGGTCACGGTGCGGGCAAGCCGACCACTAAGCAGATCGAGGAAGTCGCCGACAAGTGGGGCTTCCTGTCGCGTGCCCTGAACATGGGTGACGTCGCACCGCAGATCGGCGCATCGAAGTAAGTAATGGTTGGGGACTGTCCCTCCGCGCCAAGGCGGCAGTTCTGTCCCCTGCCTTTGCCTTGGCGTCGGCAGCACCATTAAGTCAGGGGACAGTCCCACCGGGACAGTCCCCGGTAGCGTTATCCGCTACGTTCGGTGGCGTCACAGGGCACACCACGCAAATCGCTTTTCCGCCGCTTCAGCGGCGGGCAAACTCGCCGGCATTCTACTTACAAGGAATGCCATGTTTGCCAGACCCTTCATCCTTCCCGCATCGCTGATCGCGCTCATTGCACTGGCAATGATCCTGGGCGGTCCCATCTTCCAGCCCCTCGGCTACCACGCCTTCGCGGACCAGCGCGAACTCGCAGGCATCCCCAATGCGGCCGACGTGCTGTCCAACCTCGGCTTCCTTGCCGTCGGCATCTACGGCCTGGCGCTGATGCCGCAGGCACGGCCGCAGCGGTACATGGACGACGTGCGTTTTTCCTACGGCCTGTTCTTCGTGGCGCTGGTGCTGACAGCCGCGGGGTCGTCCTGGTATCACCTTGCTCCGGACAATATCCGCCTGCTGTCGGACCGCCTGCCGATCGCGCTGGCGTGCGCCGCCTTGCTGGCGGTGGTGGCGCGGCGCTACCTGGATGCGCCGCGCTGCATCAATGGGCTGCTGGTGGCGTTCGCCGTGGGAAGTGTCGCGTGGTGGGGACTGAGCGGAGACCTGCGGCCCTACCTGCTGCTGCAGATGGCGCCGATGCTGGCCATTCCGGCGGTGCTGGTCGCGAACCGGGCGCCCAAAGCGGAATTGACTGCCTTCCTCGCCGCCATCGCGCTCTATGCGCTGGCCAAGGTATGCGAACTGGCCGATGCCAGGCTGTTCATGCAGCTGCCAGTCAGCGGGCACACGCTCAAGCACATGGTGGCGGCGCTGGGGGCGCTGTGCATCGCGTGGAATTTTGGGCGGGAGGTAAAGGCGGGGGACAGTACTGCCGCCTTGGCGCAGCGGGACAGCCCCTAGCGGTGGACAACGACCAGGAGGGCTTTGGCTTCGGTCTTGCCGAGGTTGCGGATCGAGTGGTTCTGGTCGGCGGGATAGCGCGCGGTGCCGCCGTGGCGGATCTTCTTCTTCTCGGCGCCCACTTCCAACTCCACGGCGCCGGTAATGATAGTCAGGTGCTCGCTGGTGCCCGGGTCGTGCGCCTGGGAAGTCAGCTCGCCGCCGGGCGACAGGGTCAGCTCGTACCACTCGTATTTGCCGGCCAGGTCCATCGGGCCCAGGATGCGCAGCGAATAGCCGGCGTGCGAGCCGGGCAGGGTGGGCGTCTCATGCGCGTCCATGATGCGGATGGTTTCGGTCACCCGCACTTCGGATGATAGCAATTCGCCAATATCGACGCCCAGTGCGTTGGCCGGACGCCAGGTGATGGCGATGGTAGGATTGGCTTTCTCGCGCTCGATCTGCGACAGCATCGACTTCGACACCCCCGCAATACGGGACAAGTCCTCCAGCGTCAGCCCGCGCGCGAGCCGCAGCCTTTGCAGCGTGGCGCCGACTTCAGGCGGGGAGTTGATCGGGAGCGGTTTATTCATTGTCTGGCTTGCCAAGTTTTGTTGGTGCGGGTAACATCCATTATATTGAATCTGTGTTCGACATACTGAATATGTTTCCTTTGTCGAACGGCCCCCCAAGGTACAGCATTCGCCAACCTCCGGTCAAGCCGGACCATTTCACGCAAGAGGAAACCATGAGCGACCAGGCATTCTATAGCGGCCTCCAAGAAAAACTCGACACGCTGACCCAGGAAGGCCTGTTCAAGCCTGAACGCGTGCTCGCTTCGCGCCAGGGCGCCGAAGTCACCGACCAGGACGGCCGCACCCTGATCAACATGTGTGCGAATAACTACCTTGGCCTGTCGGGCGACGTGGAAACCCAGAAGGCGGCCGCCGCCGCGCTGGAAAAATACGGCTACGGCCTGTCCTCGGTGCGCTTCATCTGCGGCACCCAGACCGTGCACAAGCAGCTGGAAAAAGCGCTGTCCGACTTCCTCGGCACCGAAGACACGATCCTGTACGCTGCGGCTTTCGATGCCAACGGCGGCGTGTTCGAGCCGCTGTTCGACGAGAACGACGCGATCATCTCCGATGCGCTGAACCACGCGTCGATCATCGACGGCATCCGCCTGTGCAAGGCCGGCCGCTACCGCTACCTGCACAACGACATGGCCGACCTGGAAAAGCAGCTGCAGGACGCCACCGCCGCCGGCAAGCGCCACAAGGTGATCGTCACCGACGGCGCGTTCTCGATGGACGGCACCATCGCGCAGCTCGACAAGATCGTCGCGCTGGCCGAGAAATACGGTGCACTGACCATGATCGACGAATCGCACGCTTCCGGCTTCATGGGCAAGACCGGCCGCGGCACCCACGAGCACTTCGGCCTGGTCGGCAAGATCGACATCATCACCGGCACGCTGGGCAAGGCCCTGGGCGGCGCAATGGGCGGCTTCACCTCCGGCCGCAAGGAAGTGATCGAGATGCTGCGCCAGAAGTCGCGTCCCTACCTGTTCTCGAACACGCTGGCGCCAATGATCGCCGGCGCCTCGCTGGCGGTGCTGGACCGGATCAGCAAGTCGACCGAACTGCGCGACCGCCTGCATGAGAACACCGCCTACTTCCGCAAGGAGATCGAGCGCATCGGCTTCACCATCAAGCCGGGCACCCACCCGGTGGTGCCGGTGATGCTGTTCGAGGCGCCGGTGGCGCAGAAATTCGCAGCGCGCATGTACGAGCTGGGCGTGCTGCTGTCGGGCTTCTTCTATCCAGTGGTGCCGATGGGCCAGGCACGCGTGCGAGTCCAGCTGTCGGCCGCGCACACCCGCGAACAACTCGACCGCGTACTGGCGGCCTTCGAACAAGCCGGCCGCGAGCTGGGCATCATCAAGAACTAAGGAATCAGAACAATGGAACGCATCCTCATCATCGGCGCCAATGGCCAGATCGGCAGTGAACTGGTGGAAGCCCTGGCGCAGCAGCACGGCGCGGCCAACGTGATCGCTTCGGACATTTCGACCACCAACCTGTACAACGCCGCGCACTACGTGCAGCTGGACGTGATGGACAAGCCGGCGCTCGAACGCCTGGTCGATTCCGAGAACATCACCCAGGTGTACCAGCTGGCGGCGATCCTGTCGGCCACCGGCGAAAAGGCTCCGCTCAAGGCCTGGTCCCTGAACATGGACGGCCTGCTGAACATCCTGGAAATCGCGCGCGAGCGCAAGGAAGCGGGCAAGCCGCTCAAGATTTTCTGGCCATCGTCGATCGCAGCGTTCGGCCCGAACACGCCGTCGGTCAACACCCCGCAGTACACGGTGATGGATCCGACCACGGTCTACGGCATTAGCAAGCTGGCCGGCGAGCGCCTGTGCGAGTACTACTTCAGCAAGTACGGCGTGGACGTGCGTTCGATCCGCTACCCGGGGATCATCAGCTTCAAGTCGCCTCCGGGCGGCGGCACCACCGACTATGCGATTGCGATCTTCCACGCTGCGCTGCGCGGTGAGCGCTACGACTGCTTCCTCGGCCCGGAAACCACGCTGCCGATGATCTACATGCCCGATGCGATCCGCGCGACGATCGAGCTGATGGACGCACCGGCCGGGCAGGTCCGGATTCGCTCCTCGTACAACGTGGCGGGCGTCTCGTTCAACCCGCGCGAACTGGCCGAGGCCATCGCAAAAGTCCGTCCGGACTTCCGCATCGCGTACACTCCCGACAGCCGCCAGGCGATCGCCGACAGCTGGCCGAAGAGCCTGGACGACAGCAGCGCTGCCGCCGACTGGGGCTGGAAAGCCCGCATCGGCATCGACGAGCTGGTCGCGAGCATGCTTGAAAACGTCGACATCGGCCTCGACAAGGCCGCCTGAGACGCCAAAAAATAAATCACATAAAAATAAAAAAACCGGAGACAAACCTAGATGGACATGAGTGTTTTTGATCTTTTCAAGATCGGTATCGGACCATCGAGTTCACATACAGTGGGCCCGATGGTCGCGGCGCGCCGCTTCCTGCTTGAAGCTGGCAGTCTGGACGACGTGACGGTCGTGGAAGCGCACCTTTTCGGTTCGCTCGCGCTGACCGGTGTCGGCCATGGCACCGACAAGGCGGTGATCCTCGGCCTGCTCGGCGAGACACCGCAGGACGTCGACCCCGATACGGCCGACGACAAGGTCGACGAAGTGCGGCTGGACGGGCGCATCAGGCTGCTGGGCACGAAGGAAGTGCCGTTCATCCTGGCCTTCCACAAGGCCGAATCGCTGCCCGAACACCCGAACGGCATGCGCTTCGCGCTGAAGCGTGGCGACGGCTCGATCTTCGAAAAGACCTTCTACTCCATCGGCGGCGGCTTCATCCGCGCGGCAGGCGAAACGCAGTCGGAAGCCGCGCCCGGCGTGCCGATTCCGTTCGGCTTCGATACGATGGAACAGCTGCTGGCGCACGGCCGCCGCACTGGCCTGAGCATTCCGCAAATGATGCGCGCCAACGAAGAAGCGCGCATGAGCCGCGAACAGCTGGACGCCGGCCTGGACCGCATCTGGCAGGTGATGAACGACTGTATTTCGCACGGCCTGGTCACCCCTGGCAGGCTGCCGGGTGGCCTCAACGTGAAACGGCGCGCGGCGGACCTGTGGACGCAGGCGCTGACCAGCAAGGCGTCGGACCGCGCCAATCGCCTGCCGCACGATGCGCTCGACCACATCACGCTGTACGCGATGGCCGTGAACGAAGAAAACGCCGCCGGCGGCCGCGTGGTCACCGCGCCGACCAATGGTGCCGCCGGCATCATCCCGGCCGTCCTGCGCTACTACGCCGAAGACTGCAACCCGACCAACCCGACCGAGGGCCTGCGCAACTTCATGCTGACCGCGTCCGCGATCGGCATGCTGTGCAAGCGCAACGCGTCGATTTCCGGCGCCGAAGTGGGCTGCCAGGGCGAAGTGGGCGTGGCCTCGGCCATGGCCGCCGCCGGCCTGGTCGCGGCGCTCGGAGGCAGCAACGAGCAGATCGAGAATGCGGCCGAAATCGGCATCGAGCACCACCTCGGCATGACCTGCGACCCGATCGGCGGGCTGGTGCAGATTCCCTGCATCGAGCGCAACGGCATGGGCGCGGTCAAGGCGATCACCGCGGCGTCGCTCGCGCTCAAGGGCGACGGCACCCACTTCGTCAGCCTCGACAACGTGATCGAAACCATGCGCCAGACCGGCGCCGACATGAAGGTCCAGTACAAGGAAACGTCGCTCGGCGGCCTCGCGATCCACGTCATGACGGTGAACCAGCCGGCCTGCTGACGCAAGCGGCGGTCCGGTCGCGCTACAATAGCTGTTCGACAGCAGCCACCGGACCAACGCCCATGCAATACGTCTCCACGCGCGCCGCCAACCCGGCCGATCCGCAATCCCTGAAGGGCTTCTCCGACATCCTGCTTGCCGGGCTGGCGCCCGACGGCGGGTTGTATATGCCGGTCGAGTACCCCCAGGTCAGCGGCGCCGAACTCGATGCCTGGCGCGCGCTGCCATACGCCAGCCTGGCGTATGAAATCCTCCGCAAATTCGCGACCGATATCCCGGATGCAGACCTGCGCGCGCTCACCGAAAAGACCTATACCGCCGAGGTGTATCGCAATGCGCGGCCCGGCGAATCGGCGGCCGACATCACGCCTTTGCGGATCCTGGAGGAAGAGGGCGGCCGCACGCTGATCCTGCAGGCGCTGTCGAACGGCCCGACGCTGGCGTTCAAGGACATGGCGATGCAGCTGCTGGGCAACCTGTTCGAGTACACGCTGGCCAGGCAGCATGGACAGCTGAATATTTTCGGCGCGACTTCGGGCGACACCGGCAGCGCCGCCGAGTACGCGATGCGCGGCAAGGCCGGCATCAGCGTGTTCATGCTCTCGCCGCATAAAAAGATGAGCGCGTTCCAGACCGCGCAGATGTTCAGCCTGCAGGATCCGAACATCCACAACATCGCCGTCGAAGGCGTGTTCGACGACTGCCAGGACATGGTCAAGGCCGTGTCCAACGACCTCGAATTCAAGGCGCGCTACAAGATCGGCACCGTCAACTCGATCAACTGGGCGCGCGTGGTGGCGCAGGTGGTGTACTACTTCCGCGGCTATCTGGCCGCGACCACGGACAATGCGCAGAAGGTGTCGTTCACGGTCCCCTCCGGGAACTTCGGGAACATCTGCGCCGGCCACATCGCCCGCATGATGGGACTGCCGATCGACAAGCTGGTGGCGGCCACCAACGAGAACGACGTGCTCGACGAATTCTTCCGCACCGGCGTGTACCGGGTGCGCAAGCCCTCGGAGACCTTCCACACCAGCAGCCCGTCGATGGACATCTCGAAAGCCTCCAATTTCGAACGCTTCGTATTCGACCTGGTGGGCCGCGATACCGCGCGCGTGCGTGCGCTGTTCGCCAAGGTGGAAACCGATGGCGGCTTCGACCTGTCCGGCCGCCCGGGCAGCGACGGTGACGAGTTCGCGCGCGTGGCGCAGTACGGCTTCGAATCGGGCAGCTCGACCCACGCCGACCGGGTCGCCACCATCCGCGACGTGTTCGACGATTACGACCTCACCGTGGACCCGCACACGGCGGACGGCATCAAGGTGGCGCGCGAACACATCGACATCGACGTGCCGATGATCGTGCTGGAGACCGCGCTGCCGGCCAAATTCAACGAGACCATCCTCGAGGCGCTGGGCATGGACGCGGAGCGCCCGGCCGGCTTCGAGGGCATCGAGGCGCTGCCGCAGCGCTTCGTCGTGCTGCCGACCGACGTCCACAAGGTGAAGGAACTGATCGCCACCACGACGGGGCTGTAAGCATGGGCTACACACCAAAGCCGTTGAAACCGGTCCGCGAAGCGCTCGATGCGATGCTTGCGGCCGCCCGGCCGGTCGCCGAAGTCGAGACCATTCCCACCCTGGAAGCGAACGGCCGCGTGCTGGCGCGGGCGCTGCATTCGACCATCGACGTGCCGGCCGCCGACAATACCCAGATGGACGGCTACGCGGTGCGCGCCGCCGACTGCGCCTCCGGCAACGCCACGCTGCGGGTCGCGCAGCGCATTCCGGCCGGCCAGGTCGGCGCCTATCTCGAGCCGGGGACCGCGGCGCGCATCTTCACAGGCGCGCTGATTCCCGATGGCGCAGACGCAGTCGTGATGCAGGAACAGTGCGAGGCTTCCGCGGACGGGCAATCGGTGACCGTGCGCCACGTACCGGCAAGCGGCGAGTGGATCCGGCGCAGGGGCGAGGATATCAGCGCCGGCGCTGTGGTGATCGAGCCAGGGACGCGCCTGCGCAGCCAGGAGCTGGGCCTCGCCGCGTCGGTGGGCGTGGCCGAGGTCTCCGTCAGGCGGCGCCTGCGCGTCGCGCTGTTCTTCACGGGCGACGAGCTGACGATGCCGGGCGAACCGCTGGCCGAAGGCTCCATCTATAACTCGAACCGCTTCACGCTGCGCGCCTTGCTGGAAAACCTGGGCTGCGAGATCGCCGATTTCGGCAACGTCCCGGACACGCTGGAGGCCACGCGCGACACCTTGCGCAAGGCGGCCGCGGGATCGGACCTGATCATCACCTCGGGCGGGGTATCGGTGGGCGAGGAAGACCACGTCAAGCCGGCGGTCGAGGCGGAAGGGCGGCTGGACATGTGGCAAATCGCCGTCAAGCCCGGCAAGCCGCTCGCCTTTGGCGAAGTCGGTGGCGCCTTCTTCCTGGGCCTTCCGGGCAACCCGGTCTCGAGCTTCGTGACCTTTCTGGTGTTCGTGCGCCCGTTCATCCTGCGCATGCAGGGCGCCGCCGGGCGGGCGCCGCGCGCCTTCATGCTGCCGGCTGCGTTCGACTGGCCCCGCCCGGACCGCCGCAACGAATTCCTGCGCGCGCGCGTCAACGACGACGGCGCGCTGGAGCTGTTCCCCAACCAGGGCTCGGGCGTGCTGACCTCCACCGCCTGGGCCGACGGCCTGGTCGACAATCCGCCCGCCACGCCCATCGCGCGCGGCGACCTGGTACGTTTCATCCCGTTTTCGGAGCTGCTGGCATGAGCATTACATTGAAATTCTTCGCGAGCGTGCGGGAAAAGCTGGGCGTCGGCGAAGAGCGTCTCGAACTGCCGGCGGACGTCGCGACCGTCGGCGCGCTGCGCGCCATGCTGGTGCGGCGCGGCGGCGTGTGGGAGGAAGCGCTGGGCGGCGAACGCGCGCTGCGCATGGCTTGCAACCAGGTGATGTGCAACGAGTCGACGCCGCTCGCAAGCGGCGCCGAAGTGGCGTTCTTCCCGCCCGTCACGGGCGGCTAGGACTCACAGCGTTTTCAGGAATTCGCGGATTGCGCCGGTGACCTGCTCCGGCTGGTCGAGCATCGCAAAGTGGCGCGCCGGCGATACCGGTACCACCTTCAGTTTCGGCGTCCCGGCCATCAGGGACTGGTAGTACTCGACCTTCTGCGCCTGGCTGACGTTCGTCTGGGCCGCATCCGGTTCGAACCAGGGGGCGATCACCAGCACCGGCGCCTTGATCGACGGCAGCCGCTCGCGCAGGTCGAGCGCCAGCACGCCGGCCATGTATCCGGTCACCGCAGCCGGGTCGCTGGTGGACGTCATCAGCGCCATGTCGTCCGCGCGCGCCATGTCGATCGAGCCGATGGTGCGCATGTAGTTCTTCTGCTGCGCCTCGAACACCGGCCTGGTCACGCCGCCCATCTGCGCCTTAATTCCCGCCGCCATCTGCGGGCGCTGCTCCGCCGGCACAAGTTCGGTGCCTGGGAATACCGGCAGGCCGTCGATCGCGACGACGCCGCCGACCAGGCCAGGCTCGTCCTCGGCCAGCGCGAGCGACAGCGTGGCGCCCATGCTGTGCCCGACCAGCACCGGCGCCTTGATCGAACGCGTGACGATCAGGTCCCTGAGTGCCTGGCGGGTTGCTGCGACGGGCTCGCCGACCACCGGGCTGCGCCCGTTGAAGCCGGCCGGCGTGACGACGTAGACCACGTGATCCCCCATGAACTCCCGGACCATGCCCTGCCATGCCCAGGCGCCGCCGGCCAGGCCCGGGACGAAGATCATCGGCCTGCCGCGCTCGCCGTGACGCTCGACCAGCATGCCGCCGACTTCGAACTTCTCGGCCGGCGCCGGGCTTGCTGCGAAGCGGTGCGGGAGCGGATCGGCGGCGAAGGCCGGCGCCGCCGCCAGGGAAAGTACCGCAGCCAGTGTAAGTAAAGCTTTCATGCTTGCTCCTCGTCGGTAAAAATGGTTTCGATCGGTTGTTCGAACAGCCGCGCCAGCGCGAAAGCAAGCGGCAGGCTCGGGTCGTAACGTCCCGTTTCAATGGCATTGATGGTCTGGCGCGACACCTCGAGCACGTCCGCGAGGTGCGCCTGGCTCCAGCCACGCTCGGCGCGCAGCTCACGCACGATATTCTTCATCGCTTCAGGTATGCCCGCAGCAGGTTGGTCGCCAGCAGCGAGGCACCGAGCACGATCCAGACCCAGAACATCGACAGCTTCGGAAAGCCGGCGGTTTCAAGAAAACCGTAGGTGAAGGACAGGCCCGCCGTGATCGCGGTGGCGATGCCCAGGTTCTCGAGCTGCACGCGGCGGATGTATTCGTCCATCCGGCCGAACTGGCGCACCATCGCCCAGATCGCGAGGCCGAAGCCGACCATCGGGCTGAGCAGGATAGCGGTACGCAGTGCGCCTTCGGGCATCGCGCGGCCAAAACGGATCGCCAGCACCAGGATCAGCGCGTACAGGAAGATCGAGCCCCACAGCTCGCGCATGTACATCCTTGCCGCATCTTTCTCCCGCATTGCAACCTCCATGTGTGTAAAGTATGCTTGACATCGTAGTCAATCAAATTGGCGATGTCAAGCAAACTTTACATCGAATTTTTCGACTACAATGCTGCTCCTTTTCGCTCCACGTTTCGAACCCCGATGACTTCCCAGAACAAAGCGCGCCACGCCGTGGTGATCGGCGGCGGCCCGGCCGGCCTGATGGCGGCCGAGGTGCTTGCGAATGCCGGCGTGCGGGTCGACCTGTACGACGCGATGCCGTCGGTCGGACGCAAGTTCCTGCTGGCGGGGAAGGGCGGCATGAACATCACCCATTCCGAGGACTTCGCGGCATTCGTCGGGCGCTATGGCGCGCGCAGCGGCGAAGTGCGGCAGTGGCTCGACAGCTTCGGCCCGGATGCGCTGCGCGATTGGATCCACGCGCTCGGGATCGACACCTTTGTCGGCAGCTCGGGGCGCGTGTTCCCGACCGATATGAAAGCGGCGCCTTTGCTGCGCGCCTGGCTGCACCGGCTGCGCGAGGCGGGGGTGCAGTTCCACATGCGGCATCGCTGGACCGGATGGGACGCGGACGGCAGGCCGACGATCGACACGCCGGAAGGGACGATCGCCGTCGAAACCGGTGCCCTGGTGCTCGCGCTGGGCGGCGCCAGCTGGCCGCGCCTCGGCTCGGACGGCGCATGGATGCCGCTGCTGGAGCGGCGTGGAGTGGATGCCGCGCCGCTGGTGCCGTCCAACTGCGGTTTCGAGCACGCCTGGAGCGAGCATTTCAGATCGCGCCACGCAGGCGAGCCGCTGATCACGGTGGCGATCGAGGCGCAAGGCTGCGGCTACCGCCGTGGCCAGTTCGTGGTGACCGAGACCGGCATCGAGGGCAGCCTGGTGTATGCGCTGTCGGCGCCCTTGCGCGACCAGATCGCGAAAGAAGGTTCGGCCACGATCTGGCTCGACCTGTGCCCGGATCACAGCGCCGAGCGGGTGCTGGAAGAAGTCGAACGGCCGCGCGGTTCGCGTTCCATGTCCAGCCACCTCAAGAGCCGGCTCGGGATTTCCGGCGTCAAGGCCGGGCTGCTGCACGAATGCCTGTCGAAGGATGAATTTGCGGATTCGGGGACACTGGCGCGCGCGATCAAGCGCCTGCCGCTGGTGCTCGAACGTCCGCGGCCGGTGGCCGAAGCCATCAGCAGCGGCGGTGGCGTGCGGTTTGAAGCGATGCAGGGGCAGATGCTGCGTGCGGCGCCCGGCGTGTTCGTGGCCGGCGAGATGATCGACTGGGAGGCGCCGACTGGCGGCTACCTGCTTACCGCCTGCTTCGCCAGCGGCCGCGCGGCAGGGCGCGCGGCGCTGGACTGGATGGAGAAGTCCTGAGCACTACCGTTATCCCGGGGCCAAGGATGTATTCGGCTGGAACCCATGCTGAGGTGGCAAACGATAGCGCGTCTGGATGCTCAGTATGGATCCCAGCCTTCGCTGGGATGACGGCTAGTTACGGAAGTTGACTTCGCCGGCGCCGCTGCGGGTCACGCTGCGCTGGGCCGGATTGCCGTGGATTTCGGCGTCGCCGCTGCCGGCGAGGGTCAGCACCGCGCCGCGCCGGGCGAAGATGCTGGAGCTGCCGGAGCCGTGCTGCTCCAGTACCGCGTGGTCCGCGGCCAGGTGCTGCGCATTCAGTTCGCCCGTGCCGGAATGTTCGGCGCGCAGGTCCTTGCAGCTGCCCACCACCGTCATTTCCCCGGAACCGATCATCTCGATCGCGACCTTCTCCGAATTGCCGCCGTTGATCTCGGTCTCGCCGCTGCCGGTGGCGCTGGCGACCACCTGGCGGAAGCGGCCGTTGAACACCAGCCTGCCCGAACCGCGCTTGGTGATTTCGATGCGGTCGCCGCTGAAACCGTTGACGGTGTGGACACCGCTGCCTGCCACTTCGATGTTTTCCAGCGCCGGCAGCACCAGTTCCACCTCGGTCTTGTGGCGGTGGTACAGCAGCATGCCCGAAACGCCGATCTGCAGGCTGGAGCCTTCCTGTTCGGTGGCGATGTTCGCCAGCAGGCGCTGCTCGCCGCGCACCGTCAGTGACGGCGTGTCGCCGCGCCTCACCGTCAGGTTGATCGGTCCGCTCAGCTCCACGTTGGTGACGTCGCGCGTCACCGGGCGCTTCTCGGTGACGACCACGCGGCCTTCGGAATTGGCCGGCGCGCTGATGCCGTGCACGCGCAGGGCCGCGTAAGCCGCCGAGATCAGCACGAAGGCCAGCAACAGCAGCGTGAATCCAGTCTTGATCAATGCCCGCACTTTGTACTCCCTTTTATCAACCGCCCCTGACCAGGGATACGTTCATTTCGAAATAGCGCCTGAGGCCGACGAAGGAGTAGTTCGTCACCACCAGGCTGAGCAGGAACACGATGATGCCGCCGGCGACCATCGCCAGCCCGACCAGCGACTGGGTGGTGCGCGAGTGGGTATCGAGGTCGGTGTACACGCGGATGCCGCGCCCGGCCACGGTTTCTTCGTGGCGGATCACCTTCGACGCTCCGGTTTCGCCGCCGTTCGGCTCGGCGGCCGGCTCCTTGTGGATCTGGACCCCGGAGTGGCCGATGGTCAGGCGCGTGACGCCGCCGCTTTTCACTTCGACGCCGTCCTCGTAACGGACGCCCGGGTCGCTGAACACGATTTCGTTGGCGCCGGCCAGTCCGCTCGCGGTCACCGCGACGCCGCCCACGTACAGCGCGAAGGCGATCGCGTAAATCGAGGCGACCAGCGCGGCGAACACCGCGAACGGCACCACCATGAACATGTTGAAGACGGCCAGGCCGAGGCCCGACGCCGCCATCCGCAACGCGCTGGCGGGGCGCTTCTTCGGTTCCGGCTCCAGTTCCAGCGCCTCGCGGTGGGTGCTGGTGCGCAGCGTCACCGCGATCTTTTTCGGCTCGCCCAGGTCTTCGCTGATTTCTTCTTCGGTGCGGCCGGCGGCCAGCCCGTCGATAAAGCGCTGCTCATAGTAGGCGAGGGTGCGCGCCACCGTGTCCGGCGGCAGCCCGGCCAGGGCCCGCTTGAGCGCGTCGATGTATTCCAGTCTGCCCATTCTTGCTCCGTATTGCGTCAGCCGCGGTACAGCCCGACCTGCGAAAGCGCGCGCAGTTCGAGCGCCTCGGTCGTTAGCGTATTGATAATGACAACTGTGCACCCGGCAATCAATGCCAGCAGTGCGAGCAGTTTGAGCGATTGCTTGATGTTCATTTCCATGTCGTCCATGAAGGGCCAGTGTCGATGATGGAACTGTACCGGCGCGCCGCCGCGCTCACCACGGGAATGCGACAGGCTGCATTTTTGCGGGGGCAGGCGACACATCGGGGCGATCACCGGGATGGCTCCAGCAGGTGCGCGGCGGCCACGCCGCTGCGAACCGCCGCTTCCAGCGTTGCCGGATAGCTTCCCGCCGTGTAGTCGCCGGCCAGTGCGAGCCCGGCGATTCCGGTATCGTTCCCGGGCCGGACCAGGCCCGGCGTGCAGGCGAAAGTGGCGCGCTTTTCGGTAATCACGCGGGTCCACTGCGGGCTGGCGAGCCCGGGGCGGCCGAATGCGTGCGCCAGCTGCTGCGCCACGCTGCCGGCCAGCGCTTCCTGCGCCATTCCGGCCGCGGCGCCGGAACTGCTGACCACCACCGCGAACAGGCCCCCGTGCGCCGCTTCCAGGTGGCCGCGGTCGAACACGAACTGGCCGTGGCGGCTGTCGCCGGGAGCATCTTCCAGCGCGTAGAACGGCAGATCGAGGCGGGTTTCGGGCGCGTATTGCAGGTAGCAGGTCGTGATCGGCTCGTATTCGAAGGCGCGCAGCTGCGCCACCAGGACGCCGGCGGGCGCCGCTTGCGGCATCGATTCGAGCAGCGCCGCCGCCGAATTCGGCGCGCCGGCCAGCACAACGCGGTCGAAACGCTCCGACAGGGCGCCCCCGACCGCGCTGCCGCTGGCTTCCAGCTGCCAGCCGCCTGCGGCGAGCTGCGAAATCCGCTCGACGCGGGTCGCGGTGTGCACCGTGCCGCCGCGCGATTCAACCACGCGCAGCGCGGCGGCCGGGAAAGCGCCGGTCAGGTCGGTCCTCGGCAGCAGCATGTCGGACGCAGCGCGGCGCGCGCCAAGGCTGTCGCGCAGCACGTTGAGGAACACCTGTGCCGAGGCGCGCTGTGGCGGCGTGTTGAGCGCGGCGAGGCACAGCGGCGCCCACATCAGGCGGTTCAGGCGCTCGGTCTGGTCGAAGCGGTGCAGCAGCTCGGCCACGCTGCAGTCCTGGTGCAGCGTCCAGCCCATCCAGCGCGCGCTGGTGGAAAAGCGCGCCAGCGCGAGCTTGTCATCGCGGTCAAGGCCCCGTGCGCGCAGCAGCGCGGCCAGCAGGTGCAGCGGCGCCGGCAGTCGCGGGGCGACGAAGTCCATGCCCTGTCCGGGCGGGTAGCGCATCTGCAGCGGAAGCCGCAGCAGCGCGCGCGCCGCGTCCAGGCCGGCCGCGCGCATCAGGCGCAGCGTTTCGCTGTAGGCGCCCAGCATGATGTGCTGGCCGTTGTCGAGCGTGTGGCCATTGACCTCGACCGCACGGGCGCGGCCGCCGGGCGTGCGCTGCGCTTCAAACAGGGTGACCCTGGCGCCGGCCTGCGCCAGCGTCAGCGCCGCCGCGCAGCCGGCCCAGCCGCCGCCGACGACGGCAACGTCAGTTGCGGACATAGGTCTTCCACGCGAGCCACAGCTTGCGGATCGGCGTGAGCGACGTGCGCTGGGTAAGGACCTTGAAGCCGTCGCGCTCGATCTCGTCGAGCACGGTGCGGTAGATGGCCGCCATCATCAGGCCCGGGCGCTGCGCGCGGCGGTCTTCCTTCGGCAGCAGGGCGAGCGCTTCGTCGTACAGGCGCTGTGCGCGGTCGGCCTGGAATTTCATCAGCTTTTCGAATTTCTCGCTGTGGCGCGCATTGAGCACTTCGGCCGCCTTCACGTCGAACTGCTGCAGTTCACTGACCGGCAGGTAGATGCGGCCCTTGCGCGCATCTTCGCCGACGTCGCGGATGATGTTGGTGAGCTGGAAAGCCAGTCCCAGCTTCTCCGCGTATTCCAGCGTCTTCGGGTTGGTCACGCCGAAGATGCTGGCCGACAGGATGCCGACCACCGAGGCCACGTGCCAGCAATACTTCTGCAGGGCCGGGAAATCGAGGTAGCGGGTCTGGTCCAGGTCCATCTCCATGCCATCCACGATCGCCTGCAAATGGCGTTCTTCCAGCGCGTACGGCGCGATGTGCGGCTGCAGGGCCTGGGTCACCGGGTGCGCCGGGCTGCCCTTGTACATGTTGGAGATCTCGCTGCGCCACCAGGCCAGCTTGATCCGCGCCACGCCCTGGTCGGTGCACTCGTCGACGGTGTCGTCCACCTCGCGGCAGAACGCATACAGCGCGGTTATCGCGCGCCGGCGTTCCGGGGGCAGGAACAGGAAGCTGTAATAGAAACTGGAGCCGCTTTGCGCGGTCTTCTGCTGGCAGTATTCGTCGGGGGACATGAAAACCTGGTGTTGTCGAAGCGGTCAAAGGCGCTATTCTACATGCGCAGGGCGCGCCAGCCGATGGCCGCCCAGTCGCGCACGCCGAGCACCGGGCGGCGGCGGAACACGTCGTAGCCGGCCCGTTCGATGCGTTCCAGGATGCGCAGGCCGCCCTGGACCACCAGCCGCAGCTCCCAGCCGATCCGACCCGGCAATCGCGTGGCCAGCGGCGCGCCCGACAGCATCAGCGCGCGAGCACGCTCGACTTCGAATGCCATCAGCGCGCGCCAGGCCTCGCCGGCGCGGGCCTGCGCGATGTCGTCCTCGCTGACGCCGAACGCCGCCAGGTCCTCCAGCGGTATATAGATACGCTGCTTGCGCCAGTCGACTTCCACGTCCTGCCAGAAGTTGATCAGCTGGAGCGCGGTGCAGATCGCGTCCGAATCGCGCTCGTTGCGCGCGCCGCCGGCGCCGTACAGATTCAGCATGAGCAGGCCCACGGGGTTGGCGGAACGCGCGCAATACCCGCACAGCTCTTGATAGGTCTGGTAACGCGTGGTGGCCACATCCTGCGAGAATGCCGACAACAGGTCGCGCATCGGCTGCAGCGGCAGGCGGTGCTCGGCCACGGTGCGCGCCAGCCGTGCGAACAGCGGGTCGGCCGGAACCTCGCCGGCGGCGATGGCGTCCAGCTGGCTGCGGTAGGCCTCCAGGCCGGCCAGGCGCTGCTGCGGCGTGGCGTCGCCCTCGTCGGCGATGTCGTCCGCACTGCGCGCGAAGGCGTAAATCGCCTCGACCGCCGGCACCAGCCGCCGGGGCAACAGGAAGGACGCGACAGGGAAGTTTTCGTAATGTTCAACCGGCATGAAAATTAGTGACTTGGAAATCAGTGACGACAAGGTTTATTCGATATAATTACTAACCAGCAAGTCAGTAACCCTCGAAACGGCATATTGTCCAGTTGCTATTTCGGGCCCACGCATAGTAAAGGAAAACACCGTGTCCGCCCTCAAAAACCTGCGCCCCGGCGCCTTGCTCGCGCTGGTCGCCGCCGCGCTCCTGGCCGCGTGCTCCAAGCAAGCTCCCAAAACCGAAGACATCCGGCCGGTGCGCGCGATCCAGGTCGCAAGCGGCGACATTGCCAACGCGAGTGAGTTCTCGGGCGAGGTGCGCGCGCGGGTCGAATCGCGGCTCGGCTTCCGGGTGGGAGGCAAGATCACCGAGCGCAAGGTCGACGTCGGCACGGTGGTGCGGCGCGGCCAGGTGCTGATGCAGCTCGATCCGCAGGACCTGCGGCTGGCGGCGAGCCAGGCCAATGCGGCCCTGCAGGCGGCGCGCACCAACCGCGACCTGGCCCAGGCTGAACTGAAGCGCTACAACGAGCTGCGCAGCCAGAATTTCGTCAGCCAGGCGGTGCTGGACGCAAAGCGCACCGCCTACGAGGCGGCGCAGGCCAGCATGAACGCGGCGCAGGCGGCGTTCCGCGGCCAGTCCAACCAGGCCGGCTACGCTTCGCTGGTATCCGACATTGACGGCGTGGTGACCGCCGTGGAAGCGGAAGCCGGGCAGGTGGTGTCGCCCGGCACCCCGGTGGTGCGGGTGGCCAAGGCGGGCGAGAAGGAAGTGCTGATCGCGGTTCCGGAAAACCGGGTCGGCATGCTGCGCAAGGTCGACCGCGTCGCGGTGCGCCTGTGGTCGCAGCCGGGCCAGCAGATCCCGGGGCGCATCCGCGAAATCTCGCCGGTGGCCGACCCGATGACCCGTACCTACGCGGTGCGCGTGGCGATCCCGGATGCGCCGCCCTCGGTCCAGCTGGGCATGACGGCCAGCGTGCAGTTCTTCGACCGCGCCGACTCGAACCAGATCCGCCTGCCGCTCACCGCGCTGTTCCAGGACCGCGACAAGACCGCGGTCTGGGTGGTGGAAAAGGGCGTGGTGCGGCTCGTTCCCGTGCAGCTGGCCGGCGCCAATGGCAACGAACTGGTGGTCACTTCCGGCCTGCAGCCCGGCCAGACCGTGGTCACGGCCGGCGTCCACCAGCTCAGCCCCGGCCAGAAGGTCAAGGTGCTCGGCGTCGACGTTCCGGCGCCGGTGTCCTCGAGCGCGTCGCGCACGCTGCTGCCGGGAGCCGGTAAATGAGGGGATTCAACCTGTCACGGTGGGCGCTCGATCACATCCCGCTCACCCGCTACCTGATCGCCGCGCTGCTGATCGGTGGCATCCTGAGCTTCACCAACCTGGGACAGGATGAAGATCCGCCGTTCACCTTCCGCGCGATGGTGGTGCGCGCCGTGTGGCCGGGCGCCACGGCGGTGCAGATGGCCGAGCAGGTCACCGACAAGCTCGAACGCAAGCTGCAGGAAACGCCGTACATCGACAAGATCCGCAGCTATTCCAAGCCGGGCGAGACGCTGATCATCCTGCAGCTGCGCGAATCGACGCCGCCGCGCGAGACCGCGGCGTCCTGGTACCAGGTGCGCAAGAAGATCGGCGACATCGCCGGCACCCTGCCGCAAGGCGTGATCGGCCCGTTCTTCAATGACGAATTCGGCGACACCTACGGCTCCATCTTCGCGTTGTCGTCCGACGGTTTCACTTACGCCGAAACCAAGGACTACGCCGACTACGTGCGCCAGCAGTTCCTGCAGGTGCCGTCGGTGTCAAAGGTCGAGCAGTTCGGCGTGCAGCCCGAGAAGATCGAGATCCAGTTCTCGCACAAGAAGTTCGCCCAGCTGGGCGTGCCGTTCGAGCAGATCGTTTCGCAGATTTCGACCCAGAACAGCGTCGAAGCGGCCGGCGTGTTCGTGGCCCCGGCCGAGAACCTGCAGGTGCGCGTGACCGGCGCGCTCGACGCCCTCAAGGACATCGAGAACATGGTGCTGCGCGCCGGTGGTTCGACTTTCCGCCTGGGCGACTTCGCCGAGATCAAGCGTATTTACCAGGACCCGCCGCAGGACAAGATGCGCTTCAACGGCAAGGAAGTGATCGGCCTTGGCATCTCGATGGAAAAGGGCGGCAACATCATCGTGATGGGCGAGGCGCTGGAGAAGAAGGTCGAGGAGATCAAGTCCAAGCTGCCGGTCGGCCTGGAGCTGCACCGGGTATCCAACCAGCCCAGGGTGGTGCGCGAATCGGTCGGCGAATTCATGCAGGTGCTGACCGAAGCGGTGGTGATCGTGCTGGCGGTGAGCTTCGTCGCGCTCGGCCTGCACACCAAGCCGCTGCGGCTGGACGTGCGTCCCGGCCTGGTGGTGGCGCTTACGATCCCGCTGGTGCTGGCGATTACCTTCCTGTTCATGCGCATGCTCGACATCGATCTGCACAAGATCTCGCTCGGTGCGCTGATCATCGCGCTCGGCCTGCTGGTCGACGACGCCATCATCGCGGTCGAAATGATGGTGCGGAAGATGGAGGAGGGCCTGTCGCGCTTCGAGGCGGCCACCTTCGCCTACACCTCCACCGCGATGCCGATGCTGACCGGTACCCTGATCACGGCCGCCGGCTTCCTGCCGATTGGCCTGGCCAAGTCGGCGGCCGGCGAATACACCTTCTCGATGTTCTCGGTGAACTGCATCGCGCTGCTGGTGTCGTGGCTGGCGGCGGTGATCTTCACGCCCTACATCGGCTTCCTGCTGCTCAAGGTCAAGCACCACGAGGGCGGGGAATCCGAGCATGACGTGTTCAACACCCGCGCCTACCAGCGCTTCCGCGCGCTGGTGAACTGGTGCGTGGAATGGCGCAAGACCACCATCGCGCTGTCGCTGGGCGTGTTCGCGCTCGGTATCTTCGGCTTCAACTTCATCGAGAAGCAGTTCTTCCCCGACTCCAGCCGGCGCGAGCTGATGGTCGAGATGTGGCTGCCCGAGGGTTCGAGCTACCACGCCACCGAGGCCCAGGCGATCAAGCTCGAACGCATCCTGGCGAAAGAAGAGGGCGTCGAAAGCGTGACCAGCTACGTCGGTACTGGCAGCCCGCGCTTCTACCTGCCGCTGGACCAGATCTTCCCGCAGTCGAACGTGGCGCAGCTGGTGGTGCTGCCCAAAGACCTGAAGGCGCGCGAGGCGCTGCGCAAGAAGCTGATTGCGCTGTTCAAGAACGACTTCCCGGAAGTGCGCGGCCGCGTCAAGCTGCTGCCGAACGGGCCACCGGTGCCGTACCCGGTGCAGTTCCGCGTGCAGGGACCGGACATCGCGCAGGTACGCCTGCTGGCCGACCAGGTCAAGGACATCATGCGCGCCAACCCGAACGCGGTCGGCGTCAACGACAACTGGAACGAGTCGGTCAAGGTGCTGCGCCTCGAGCTGGACCAGGACAAGCTGCGGGCGCTGGGCGTGACCACGCAAAGCGTGATGCGGGCGGTGAACACGGTGCTGTCCGGCACCCGCGTGGGCCAGTTCAGGGAAGACAACAAGCTGGTCGACATCGTGATCCGCCAGCCGGTGGACGAGCGTTCCACCATCTCGCTGCTGCAGGACGTGAACATCCCGACCGCTTCCGGTCGCTGGATCACGCTGTCGCAGGTGGCGCGGCCGCACTTCGCGTGGGAGCCTGGCGTTGTGTGGCGCGAGGGCCGGGAGTGGGCGGTGACGGTGCAGTCGGACGTGGTGGACGGCATCCAGGGCCCGACCGTGTCGACCCAGGTTGGCGAAAAGCTCGAGCCGCTGGTGGCCAAACTGCCGCCGGGCTATTCGATCCGGCTGGCCGGCGCGGCGGCCGACAGCAAGGCGGCCGAAGCGTCGATCGCCGCCAACGTGCCGCTGGTGATTTTCATCGTGTTCACGCTGCTGATGCTGCAGCTGCACAGCTTCCAGCGCGCGCTGATGGTGTTCCTGACCGGCCCGCTGGGCATCGCCGGCGCCGCGCTGGCGCTGCTGATCCTGGGACGGCCGTTCGGATTCGTGGCGAACCTGGGGGTGATCGCATTGTTCGGTATGATCATCCGCAATTCGGTGATCCTGGTCGACCAGATTGAGCAGGACATCCGCAACGGCTCCGATGCCTGGACCGCTGTGGTCGAGTCGGCGGTGCGCCGCGTGCGCCCGATCGTGCTGACCGCGGCGGCCGCGGCGCTGGCGATGATTCCGCTGTCGCGCTCGGTGTTCTGGGGGCCGATGGCGGTGGCCATCATGGGCGGGCTGATCGTGGCCACGGCGCTAACGCTGCTGTTCCTGCCGGCGCTGTACGCGGCCTGGTTCAGGGTGCGCAAGCCGGGCACGCCGAATTATCCGCGCAGCGGGGGCTTCAGCCTGAAGGGCAGGGGCCTTGGCAAGCGGCTGAGCAAGCGTTTCAGGATTTGATGCACGTCATCACCGCGCAAGCGGTGACCCATGCGGCGAATGCACTTCCGGCGGCGGGTCCGATTCCGCCGCAGTATGGGTCCCCGCGTCGCGGGGAATGACATAAGTACCGCGCAGGGGTACTGTTTATAGAGGCGAGGCGCACACCGGATGTTTCAAAAAAGTCCAAACGGGCAAAGTTTTCCGCTAAAATAGCGCGTTTTCCCGCGAGGATGGCGAAATTGGTAGACGCACCAGGTTTAGGTCCTGACGCCAGCAATGGTGTGGGGGTTCGAGTCCCCCTCCTCGCACCACGAACCGACTATTTTTTTGGACGATTTTTATAATGGCAACTGCAGTCGATACCCAGGCTAATCTCGAACGTCGCTTGACGCTCTCTTTTCCGGCAACTGAAGTCAGCAAGGAAGTTGAAAAGCGCCTGAAGGCGCAGGCGAAAACCGCCCGCGCTCCTGGTTTCCGTCCAGGCAAAGTGCCGCTCAAGATGGTTGCAGCCCAGTACGGCTACCAGATTGAATCGGACGTGCTGAACGACCTCGTCGGCCGCGCGTTCAACCAGGCCGCCACCCAGCAGCAGCTGAAAGTTGCGGGCTTCCCGAAAATCGAACCAAAGCAGGATGCGCCGGAAGGCATGCTGTCCTTCGACGCGACCTTTGAAATCTATCCGGAAGTCAAGCTGGGCGACCTGTCCGCGATGGAACTGGAAACCGTTAAGACCGACGTCACCGACGCCGAGATCGAAAAGACCATCGAAATCCTGCGCAAGCAGCGCGTGCACTACCACACCAAGGGTGAGGCGGGCGAGCACGGCACCGGCGGCGCACCGATCGCCGAGAGCGGCGACCGCGTGACGGTCGACTTCGTCGGCACCATCGACGGCGTTGAATTCCCGGGCGGCAAAGCCGACGACTACACCTTCGTGCTGGGCGAAGGCCGCATGCTGCCGGAATTCGAAGCGGCAACCATCGGCCTGAAAGTGGGCGAGGCCAAGACCTTCCCGCTGGCTTTCCCTGAGGACTACCACGGCAAGGACGTGGCCGGCAAAACCGCGGAGTTCACCATCACCCTGAAGAAGCTGGAATGGGCGCACCTGCCTCCGGTCGACGCGGAATTCGCGAAGTCGCTGGGCATGGCCGACGGCGACCTGGCCAAGATGCGCGACGACATCAAGCTGAACCTCGAGCGCGAAGTCAAGGGCCGCATCAAGGCGCGCAACAAGGACGCCGTGATGGACGCGCTGGTCAAAAACACCGACATGCAGGTGCCGAAAGCACTGGTGGAGCAGGATTCCCAGCGCCTTGCCGAGATGACCCGCCAGGACATGGCGCAGCGCGGCATGGACGTTAAGAACATGCCGTTCCCGCCGGAACTGTTCGCCACCAAGGCTGAGCGCCGCGTTCGCCTGGGCCTGATCCTCGCGGAACTGGTCGAGCAGAACAAGCTGCAGGCTACCGCCGAGCAGGTCAAGTCGCAGATTGAAGACTTTGCTCAAAGTTACGAAGACCCGAAAGAAGTGCTGAAGTATTACTATGCAGATCGTCGCCGCCTGGCCGACATCGAAGCACTTGTTTTGGAAGAAAACGTCGTTAACTATGTGCTCGGCAAGGCTAAAGTGAGCGTCAAGGACATCCCGTTCGACGAACTGATGGGCAGCAACGCGCAGGCGTAATTGTCCGTCTTGCCCTGGATAAGGAAAGAGACACGCATGAACCGTAACCCAGCATTGGATACCCAGGCCCTCGGCCTCGTGCCGATGGTCGTCGAACAGAGCGGCCGGGGCGAACGCGCCTATGACATCTATTCGCGCCTGCTCAAGGAGCGCGTGGTGTTCCTGGTTGGTCCGGTCAACGACCAGATGGCCAACCTGATCGTCGCGCAGCTGCTGTTCCTGGAGAGCGAGAATCCGGACAAGGATATTTCGCTCTACATCAACTCGCCGGGCGGTTCCGTCTCGGCGGGCCTGGCGATCTTCGACACGATGAATTTCATCAAGCCGGACGTCTCCACGCTGTGCACCGGCATGGCCGCCTCGATGGGCGCCTTCCTGCTGGCCGCCGGCACCAAGGGCAAGCGATTCTCGCTGCCTGAGTCCCGCATCATGATCCACCAGCCGTCCGGCGGATCGCAGGGCCAGGCATCGGACATCGAAATCCAGGCCAAGGAAATCCTGTACCTGCGCCAGCGCCTGAACAAGCTGCTGGCCGAGCGTACCGGCAAGTCCACCGAGCAGATCCACCTGGATACGGAGCGCGACCGCTTCATGTCCGGCGAAGAAGCCGTGGATTATGGCCTGATCGACAAGGTCCTGACCCACCGCGGCTAAGCCGGGGCTCTAGCCCGACGAAACGACGCCCGGACGCGACACGTTCGGGCGTTTCGTTTTTATTTCGGGTAGGATGTGAACCTATCGGGCGTTCGCACGCATGCACTTCCATGAAGGCTTGCCGCGGAGCCACCGTTGCGCTCCCACATGCAGTATTATTATTGCAACTAAATCGAATTCCAGCTTCTATGCCAGACAAAAAATCCTCCAGCGGTGAAAAACTCCTGTACTGCTCGTTCTGTGGAAAGAGCCAGCACGAGGTGAAGAAACTCATCGCGGGACCGTCCGTATTCATCTGCGACGAATGCATCGACCTGTGCAACGACATCATCCGCGACGAGACCTCGAACGTGGAAGCGGTGGGCGGCGCCAAGTCGGACCTGCCGACGCCGCAGGAAATCGCCGAGCTGCTGAACCAGTACGTGATTGGCCAGCAGACCGCCAAGCGCATCCTGTCGGTGGCTGTATACAACCACTACAAGCGCCTCAAGCACCTGGGCAAGAAGGATGACGTCGAGCTGGCCAAGTCGAACATCCTGCTGGTCGGCCCGACCGGCTCCGGCAAGACCCTGCTGGCGCAAACGCTGGCGCGCATGCTGAACGTGCCGTTTGTGATCGCCGACGCGACCACGCTGACCGAAGCCGGCTATGTCGGCGAGGACGTCGAGAACATCATCCAGAAGCTGCTGCAAAGCTGCAACTACGAAGTGGAAAAGGCCCAGCGCGGCATCGTCTACATCGACGAGATCGACAAGATTTCCCGCAAGTCGGACAATCCGTCGATCACCCGCGACGTGTCCGGCGAAGGCGTGCAGCAGGCGCTGCTCAAGCTGATCGAAGGCACCATGGCATCGGTGCCGCCGCAGGGCGGGCGCAAGCATCCGAACCAGGACTTCGTCCAGATCGACACGACCAACATCATGTTCATCTGCGGCGGCGCGTTCGACGGCCTGGCCAAGATCATCCAGAACCGCTCCGAGAAATCCGGCATCGGCTTCTCGGCCAGCGTCAAGAGCACCGCCGAGCGCAGCAATTCGGAAATCCTGCACGACGCCGAGCCGGAAGACCTGATCAAGTTCGGCCTGATTCCCGAGCTGGTCGGCCGCCTGCCGGTGGTGGCGACGCTGTCGGAACTGACCGAGGAAGCGCTGATCCAGATCCTGGTCGAGCCGAAGAATGCACTGATCAAGCAGTATTCCAAGCTGCTCGAGATGGAAGGCACCGAACTGGAGATCCGCCCGGCGGCGCTGCACGCCATTGCCCGCAAGGCACTGGCGCGCAAGACCGGCGCGCGCGGCCTGCGCTCGATCCTCGAGCACGCGCTGCTCGACGTAATGTATGAATTGCCAAACCAGCAAAACGTTCAAAAAGTCGTAATCGATGAAAATACGATCACGAATGGGGCAAAACCTTTGCTGATTTACAGCGAAACGCCAAAAGCTTCCGGGGAAAACTAAAAAATTTGCCGCACGCACACAACAATCGGCTTGTGCCGGTGGTGCGCGCAGGTACAATCAAACGCAATAAGAGAAGAAAAGACGGCTTCAATCGAAAAGCCACTCGCGGTCGTAAGTCCGTGTGGTGGCTTTTTTATTTGAACTTCGTTTTGTTTTCTTTTAGATCATTTTGGTTCGTTGATGTAGCCCAATAGACACTAGGAAATATTCCTTGCCTGCGGTCTTGTGTTTCGCCGCTTTGCGCCAACATCTGAACTACGTTTTCTATAAGGTACGCCATGACAACTTCTAAATTAACCGAGCAAACGACGCTGCCACTGTTGCCGTTGAGGGACGTAGTCGTGTTCCCGCATATGGTGATCCCGCTGTTCGTTGGCCGCCCGAAGTCCATCAAGGCACTCGAAGCGGCAATGGAGCAGGGCAAGAGCATCATGCTTGCCGCACAGAAGGCCGCCGCCAAGGACGAGCCGTCCGCGTCCGATATCTATGAGATCGGTTGCGTGGCCAATATCCTGCAAATGCTCAAGCTGCCGGACGGCACCGTGAAGGTGCTGGTCGAAGGCGCCCAGCGTGCGCGTATCAACCACATCAGCGATTCACCGACCCATTTCGTGGCCGACCTGACCCCGCTGGAATCGGAAGTCGGCGACGACTCCGAAGTCGAGGCGATGCGCCGCGCGATCGTCCAGCAGTTCGACCAGTACGTCAAACTCAACAAGAAAATCCCGCCCGAGATCCTGGCTTCGCTGGCCGGCATCGACGACGCCGGCCGCCTGGCCGACACCGTGGCGGCCCACCTGCCGCTCAAGCTCGAGCAGAAGCAGGTCATCCTTGAAATCTTCGACGTCGCCAAGCGCCTCGAGCACCTGCTCGGCCAGCTGGAAGGCGAACTCGACATCCTGCAGGTGGAAAAGCGCATCCGCGGCCGCGTCAAGCGCCAGATGGAGAAATCGCAGCGCGAGTACTACCTGAACGAGCAGGTCAAGGCGATCCAGAAGGAACTGGGCGAAGGCGAAGACGGCGCCGACATCGACGAGCTGGAAAAGAAGATCGTCGCCGCCAAGAAGCCGAAGGAAGCGCTGGAAAAAGCCCAGGCCGAAATCAAGAAGCTCAAGCTGATGTCGCCGATGTCGGCCGAAGCGACCGTGGTGCGCAACTACATCGACACCCTGGTGTCGCTGCCGTGGAAGAAGAAGTCCAAGGTCAACAACGACCTGTCCAACGCCGAGAAGGTGCTGGAGCAGGACCACTACGGCCTGGACAAGGTCAAGGAACGCATCCTGGAGTACCTCGCGGTGCAACAGCGCGTCGATAAGCTGAAAGCCCCGATCCTGTGCTTCGTCGGCCCTCCGGGCGTCGGCAAGACCTCGCTCGGCCAGTCGATCGCGAAAGCGACCAACCGCAAGTTCGTGCGCATGGCGCTCGGCGGCGTGCGTGACGAAGCCGAGATCCGCGGCCACCGCCGCACCTACATCGGCTCGATGCCGGGCAAGGTGCTGCAGTCGCTGTCGAAAGTCGGCGTGCGCAACCCGCTGTTCCTGCTCGACGAGATCGACAAGATGGGCGCGGACTTCCGCGGCGACCCGTCGTCGGCGCTGCTCGAGGTGCTGGATCCGGAACAGAACCACACGTTCTCGGACCACTACATCGAAGTCGACTTCGACCTGTCCGACGTGATGTTCGTGGCGACCTCGAACTCGTTCAACATCCCGCCGGCACTGCTGGACCGGATGGAAGTCATTCGCCTGTCGGGTTACACCGAAGACGAAAAGACCAACATCGCCCAGCGCTACCTGCTGCCGAAGCAGGTCAAGGCCAACGGGCTGCGCGATG
>DASTVB010000138.1:0-6584 GCA_035759315.1 Telluria sp.
GGCGTGGTGTCGCAGTACGACAAGGACGACGTGGAAGCGGTCGGCCTGGTCAAGTTCGACTTTTTGGGCCTGACCACGCTCACCATCCTCGACCGCGCGGTCAACTACATCAAGCAGCTCGACCCCAAGGAGTCCGGGTTCGACCTGGCGCGGCTGCCGCTCAACGACAAGGCCTCGTACGAGCTGCTGACCAAGGCCAAGACCGTCGCGATCTTCCAGCTGGAGTCGCGCGGCATGCAGGGCATGCTGAAAGACGCGCGTCCCGACCGCTTCGAGGACATCATCGCGCTGGTGGCGCTGTACCGTCCGGGCCCGATGGACCTGATCCCCGACTTCTGCAAACGCAAGCACGGCGAGAAGTTCGACTATCCGGACCCGCGCACCGAGGGCATCCTGTCCGAGACCTACGGCATCATGGTCTACCAGGAGCAGGTGATGCAGATGGCGCAGATCATCGGCGGCTACTCGCTGGGCGGCGCGGACATGCTGCGCCGCGCGATGGGCAAGAAGAAGGCCGAGGAGATGGCCGAGCACCGCGAGATCTTCCGCAAGGGCGCGGGCGAGCGCGGGCTGTCGACCGAAAAGGCCGACGAGATCTTCGACCTGATGGAGAAGTTCGCGGGCTACGGCTTCAACAAGTCGCACGCGGCCGCGTACGCGCTGCTGTCGTATCACACCGCCTACCTCAAAGTGCACCACACCGCAGCGTTCATGGCAGCCAACATGTCGCTGGCGATGGAGGACACCGACAAGATCAAGATCCTGGTGGAAGACGCGGTGGATATCTGCGGACTGACGCTGCTGCCGCCCGATATCAACCAGTCTGACTACCGCTTCATGCCGGTCGGCGAGCCGCCCAGCGTCACCAAGAAGAAGGTCAGGGAAATCCGCTATGGCCTGGGCGCGGTCAAGGGCTCCGGCCAGGGCGCGATCGAGGCGATCGTAGCGGCGCGCACTGAAGGCGGCCCGTTCAAGGACCTGTTCGACTTCTGCAAGCGCGTGGACCGCAAGCAGATCAACCGCCGCACGATCGAATCGCTGATCCGCGCCGGCGCGATGGACTGCTTCAAGGTGGACCGCGCGGTGCTGCTGGCGTCGGTCGGCTTCGCAATGGAATGCGCGGAGCAGGCCGCGGCGTCTGCCAACCAGGTCAGCCTGTTTGGCGGCGACGACTCGGACCTGGTGGCGCCACCGGAGTACGTCAAGGCGACGCCGTTCACCGACAAGCAGAAGCTGGCGGAAGAGAAGATCGCGCTCGGCTTCTACCTGTCCGGCCACATGTTCGATTCCTATGCGGGCGAAGTGCGGCGCTTCATGAAGACCAAGCTGGGCGACCTTGAGCCGTCGCGCGAACCGCGCATGCTGGGCGGCGTGATCAGCGGCCTGCGTACGCAGATGACCCAGCGCGGCAAGATCCTGATCGTCACGCTGGACGACAAGACCGCGGTGGTCGAAGTGACCATCTACAGCGAGATCCTGGAGCAGCACAAGAACATCTTCAAGGAAGACGAATTCCTGGCGGTGGTGGGCAAGGTGTCGGAAGACCGCTTCAACGGCGGCCTGCGGATCACCGCCGAAAAGGTGTTCGACCTGGCGCTGGCGCGCATCCATTATGGCCATCGCCTCAGCATGCTGCTGCCGTCGCCGGTGCCGTCGGCCAAACTGGCCGAAGTGCTGCAGCCGCACCGCATGGCCGATGGCATGCCGCTGGCGTTCCGCTACCAGCCGCAGGGCGTCGACTGCATGATCCAGCTGGGCGAAGAATGGTGCGTGGCGCCGTCCGATGCACTCAAACTCTCGCTCGAACAGGTGCTGGGCGCGAAGGAGGTCGCGGTTGAGTATTGATGCCGGTGCGCGCAAGCCGCGCAAGATCCTGTTCTTCTCCCACGACGGAAAGCTGGGCGACGCGATCGTCAATACTGCTTTCGTCGCCGGGCTGGCGCGCCACGATCCGTCCTGCGAGATCCACGCGACGGTCGCCGGCATCACCGCCGCCTTCTGGGCGCAGGATCCCCGCATCACCCGTCTCTGGAAACTGGGCAGCAGCTGGGGCGAAGCGATCAGCACCGGGCTGGCGCTGCGGCGCGAAGGCTTCGACTGCATCGTCACCTGGCAGCGCATGCGCAGCGAAAAGAACCGCGCCATGCTGTGGCTGGCGCGGCCGCGCCGCGTGATCGACCTGCACGAATTCAACCGCGCCGGCGTGGTCCACAAGATTGAAAGCTGCGCCGAAGCGCTGGGCCAGGCCGGCGTGCTGCAGCAGTGCGAACTCGAATACGATGTGCGCATCGCGCCGCGCTGCGAGCGCCTGGACGCGCAGTTCCCGGCCGGTCAGGAAGTCATCGTCGTCAACCTGTTCGCCGCCGACGCCGAGCGCAATGTCGCGCGCGAGGACGGGATCGCGATGCTGCAGGGCCTGAAGGAAATCGCACCGGACGCGGCGCTGTGCCTGCTCTGCACCGACCACACCGCCGATGCGGCCGCGGCGACTGTGAGGGAAGCCGGCGCCGGGCAGCTGGTCAACTGCGAGGGGGACCTGAACCGCCTGTTCCGCCTGTGCGAGCGCGCCGACCTCGTGATCAGTCCCGATACCGCGGTGATCCACGTCGCCTCGGCGTTCGACACGCCAGTGATCGGCATCTACCAGAACAACGGCGTCAAATGCGTGCAGTGGGGGCCGCGCAGCAAGGCTGCGGGCGTGGTGCTGTCGGAGTGCCCGCAATCGATTCGCGGCTTCGACGTGCAGCGCGTGCTGGACCACGCCGCCGAGCTTCGCAAGGTGGGGACTGTCCCTTCGGGACTGTCCCCTGCCTTTTGAGCAGCTTCGATACCGTACAAGAAATCCCGGGGACAGTCCCGGGGGGACAGTCCCCTTCTTTAGTGCTGCGCCAGTCCCTGCGCCGCGACGACGGTACCGTCCTCGGCACGCTGCAGCACCACCTTGCGATTGCTCGACTCCAGGTCGCGCTGCGCCTCCCGATGCCACAAATGAAACACCTCGGTCGCAAACGCCCCGTCCTTGCGCATCACCCCCGCATTGAACAGCCGCACGACCAGGTCCGAATCCTCATGGCCCCAGCCGGTGAAGCTCTCGTCGAAGCCGTTGACGGTGTCCAGGTCCGAGCGCCACACCGCCAGGTTGCAGCTCTTGATCCGGCGCCAGCTGAAGCGGCGGCTCTCGCGCCCCTTGTCCGGCCACTTGGCGAACAGCTGCAGCACCTTGTTGATGTGGCCCTGCGAGCGCAGCCGCAGCAGCTCCGCCGCGCCCAGCTGGTGCAGGTCCAGCTGCTGCGCCAGCACGCGCTGCGTGAATTCCTGCGACAGCAGCACCCGGCTGCCCGACACCAGGTAGCCCGGCCGCGCCAGCGCACGGTGGCGGCTGACGAAATCGCGCTGCGGGATGCAGTCGCCGTCCAGGAACACGATGTAGTCGCCGGACGCGGCCAGCGTGCCGCGGTTGCGCGCCATCGCCGCGCGGAAGCCCTGGTCGGGCTGCCACACGTGCAGCAGGGGCACCGGCGAGTGTTCGCGCAGGCGGTCGATGAGCTCCCGCGTGTTGTTAGTGGAGCCGTCATCAGCGATAATGATTTCAAAACGCTTATCGTCCTGGGCGAAGCACGCCTCAATCACTGCCGCCAGCGCGTCCGGGCGGTTATAGGTGGTCACAACGAGGGAAATGATCGAGGGTTGTTGCATGGCCTTCCAGTGCGTTCGATTGCTCAGGGTAGCAAGAATATCCCACATAAGACTGAATGGAAAATAAAGCGATACAAAAATCGGACGCAAAACAGCTCATCGCCGGGTTCCTGGTCTTCCTGTTCCCTTTCATCTGCCTGATTGCCCGCAGTGGCGTCAGCATTGCCAGCTTTGCATTCCTGCTCACCGCACTGGCCTGGTGGCGCCCGGCGCGTGACGCGTTCGTGCGCGCGTGGCCGGAAGTGCGCTGGGTGGTGCTCGCGTTTGGCGCATGGTTCCTCTACAACGCCGCGCTCTACCTGCTGGGCTCCGACCGACGCCTGTCCGACGTCGAATACCCGACCCGGATGTTCTTCTCGTGCGCCGCGATGCTGGTGGTGCTGGTCGCCCATCCGAGCCACCGCACCTTCCTGGCCGGCGTCGCGGCCGGCGCCGTGGCCGGCGCCATCTTCGTCGCCTACCAGCGCCTCGCGCTCGGCATCGACCGTCCCGGCGGACTGCTCAACGCCATCACATTCGGCGACATCGCGCTGACCCTTGGCCTGGTGGCGATCGCCGCCGCCACGGAACTGCGCAGCAAGCGGCACGCGGCGGTGCTGGTCACCGGCGCGATCGCAGGCCTGGCCGGCTCCATGCTGACCGGTTCCCGCGGCGGCTGGATCGCGCTGGCGGTGGCGGTGCTGGTGTTCCTGCGTTACAGCGTGGTCGTGCGCAACCGGATGGTGATCGCGCTCGCATCGGCGGCGGTGGTGATGTTCGGCGTCGCCTACGCGGTGCCCGAGACCG
Source organism: Telluria sp. (assembly GCA_035759315.1). Taxonomy (GTDB): domain Bacteria; phylum Pseudomonadota; class Gammaproteobacteria; order Burkholderiales; family Burkholderiaceae_D; genus Telluria. The sequence continues at coordinate 4,483 of DASTVB010000138.1, forward strand.
GCGTGCGCGCGCGGATCGAAGAAGGCCTGCTGGACGTGCGCGAGTACCGCGCCGGCGGCGAAGTCAACACCCGGGTCGGCACCCGCCTCGAACTGTGGAAGGCGGCCGGCATACTGATCGAAGAGCGTCCGTGGTTCGGCCGGCAGGACGCCGAAGTGCGAAGCCGCATGGCCGAACTGGTGAAAGAGGGGAAGCTGGACGATGCCGTGCTGCCGCTCGAGCACCTGCACAACGACTCGCTGCAGGTGATGGCGACCGGCGGCGTGTTCGGGCTGGCGATCTGGCTGATGGTGCTGGCCGCGCCGCTGGTCTTCTTCGTGCGCCAGCTGCGCGAAGCGGCGTGCACCAGCAGGCAGCGCTTCGCGCTGGCGCTGGCCGGCCTGGTGGTAGTGACCAGCTACGCCAGCTTCGGCCTGTCGGAAGTGATCTTCTGGTCGGCCGGTGGTAGCCTGTTCTACTCACTGACCGTGTTCCTGCTCATCGGCTTCAGCCTCAACGCGAAAGACAACCATGAAATCTAGCGGCATCGTCAAACGACTGCTTGGCTACGTCAGACCGTACCGCGGCCGCGCGCTGCTGTCGCTGCTCGCAATGGCGGGCACCGCCGCCACCCAGCCGGTGCTGGGCGCGGCGCTGGAATGGCTGATCGACCACGGCTTCAACGCCAAGACCGACTTCAACCTGTGGCTGGTGCCGGGAGTCCTGCTCGGCATCTTCCTTGTACGCGGCCTGTGCACCTTCGCCACCGCCTACCTGAACAACTGGGTCATCTCGCGCGTGCTCAACGACATCCGCCGCGCCGCCTTCGACAAGGTGCTGGCGCTGCCGGTCGCGCGCTTCTACAAGGACTCGGCGGGCAAGATCATCAACACCGTGGTCGGCGACGTGCGGCAGGTGGTCGACATGGTCAACTCCGTGTTCCTCGCCGTGGTGCGCGACGTGCTGGTGGTGATCGGCCTGCTGATCGGCCTGATGCTCATCAACTGGAAGCTGACCCTGATCGCGCTGGTCGTGGTGCCGCTGACCGCGGTCATCGTGCGCACCACCACCAAGCGCCTGCGCCGCCTGAACCGCGACACCCAGCGCGTGACCGCCGAAATGACCCAGGTGGTGGACGAAGCGGCGCGCGGGCACCAGGTGATCCGCGTCTTTTCCGGCCGCGACTACGAGCGGCGGCGCTTCGAACAGCGCAGCGAAGCGCTGCGCGCCTTCTCGCAGCGCATGACGGTCGCGGCGGCCGCCACCGTGCCGATCACCCAGATCGCCACCGCGATGGCGGTTTCCGTGATCATCGTCCTCGCCATCCGCTCCGACATGACGTCCGGCGAATTCACCAACTTCATCACCCTGATGCTGATGCTGCTCGCGCCGCTCAAGGCGCTGGTGGAAGTGAACGGCCCGATCCAGCGCGGGCTGGCGGCGGCGGAGACCGTGTTCGAAATGATCGACGCGCCGGCCGAGGCGGATACGGGCAGCGTCGACCTGGGGCGCTCGACCGGCAACGTGCGCTTCGAGAACGTCTCGTTCCGCTACAACGAAGACAGTCCGCTGGCGCTGGACAACGTCAGCCTCGACATCCCGGCGGGCAAAACGGTTGCGCTGGTGGGGACTTCCGGCGGCGGCAAATCGACCTTCGTCAACCTGGTCACGCGCTTCTACGCGCCGACCTCCGGGCGCCTGCTGCTCGACGGGGTGCCGTACGACGACATCAAGCTGGCCAGCCTGCGGGCGCAGCTGGCGATGGTCAGCCAGAACGTGGTCCTGTTCGACGACACGCTGGCCGCCAATATCGCCTACGGCGCCGCGCCCATCGACGAAGCGCGCCTGGCCGCCGCGATCGACGCTGCGCACCTTGGCGATGTCGTCGCCGCGCTGCCGGAAGGCGCTGCCACCCGCATCGGCGAAAACGGCATGCGGCTGTCGGGCGGCCAGCGCCAGCGTGTCGCGATCGCCCGCGCCATCTACAAGGACGCCCCGATCCTGATCCTGGACGAGGCGACATCGGCGCTCGACAACGAGTCCGAGCGCGCCGTGCAGGCGGCGCTCGACACGCTGATGGCTGGCCGCACCACGCTGGTCATCGCACACCGCCTGTCGACGGT
>DASTVB010000139.1:0-11105 GCA_035759315.1 Telluria sp.
CACCGGCTCCTCGTCCTGCAGGTATTTGGAAAGGTAGAAGCTCTGGCCGATCAGGAACGCGAAGGTCATGCCGGGCAGGCCGAAGGTCTTGAAATTGACCCAGGCGTCGGTGTCGCCCTTGAACACAAAGAAAGCCACCACCAGGTTGACCAGGCCGACCAGGAAGAAATAGGCGATCCAGCCCATCGACAGCCGGTTCCACACCTGGTCGGGCAGGGTCACGGCCGCGCCCATCACTTCGCGCACCAGGTTCTTGCGGAAGATGAACTGGCCACCCAGCAGCACCAGCGCGTACAGCCAGTGCAGGATGGTCGGCTTCCACTTGATGAAGGTATCGTCGTGCAGGTAGATGGTGGCGCCGCCGAACACGACGATCACGATCACCGACAGCCACAGCATCACGTCGATCTTGCGTCCGCGCGCCTTGACATAGGTAAGCTGGACCAGCGAAGCGAGCATCGCCACCAGCGTGGCGACCATGATCGGGCCCTGGTCCGGAGCGATGGCGCCGTCGGCGACGAAACCTGAAACGTATTGCTGGACGAAGGCGAAAGACTCCGTCGGATACATGCCGGCGATCTTGTAGACCGCGAAGAACAGCAGGACCGGGAACAGGTCGAACAGGAATTTCATAGAGTGTCAGGTTGGTTCGAACCGCAGGGCGGCCGAATTGATGCAGTAACGAAGTCCGGTCGGCGGTGGGCCATCCGGGAACACGTGCCCGAGGTGCGCATCGCACACCCCGCAGATAATTTCGGTGCGGAGCATACCATGACTGCGATCAACCTTTTCGATCACATTGTGCGGGTCGAGCGCGCGGAAATAGCTCGGCCAGCCGCAGCCCGACTCGAACTTGGCGTCCGACTCGAACAGGGGCGTATCGCAGCACACGCAATGGTAGATGCCATGCTCGTGATGGTCCCAGTACTTGCCGGTGAACGCGCGCTCGGTGGCGGCGTGGCGGGTAACCTGGTATTCCATCGGGTCGAGCTGCGCGCGCCATTCGGCGTCGCTCTTGGTGACTTTTTCGTTCATTTCGAGGCTCCTTACGAAGAACAGCTTACTTCAAGCCCGCTGGCCCAGTCGGGCGGCAGCGCAGCGTATTGTTCGTTTTCCGGCTGCTCGTCGAACGGGTTTTCCAGCACCGCGAGCAGCCGCGCGACTTCGGAAAAGTCCTTCTGCTGGGCCTTCTGGATCGCGACCTGCGCCAGGTAGTTGCGCAGCACGTACTTGGGATTGACCTCGTCCATGGCCGCCTTGCGCACCGAATCGACGCTGTGCTCGCGGCGCAGGCGCTCGCGGTAGCGCACCGCCCAGGCGTCGAACTCGTCGCGGTGCAGGACCAGGTCGCGCAACGGCTCGTCGTGTTCGGGCTGGTCCAGCTGCAGGTTGCCGAGCTTGCGGAAGAACTGGGTAAAGTCCACATGGCTGTTCTGCAGTACGCCGAACAGGCCGTCGAGCAGGTCGCGGTCACCGTCCTCCAAGGTGGCCAGGCCCGTTTTCGCGTGCAGCAGTTCGTCGATCTTCATCGCGAACTCGGCCTGGTAGTCGCCCAGCGCCGCTTCGGTCTCCTCGACGCTGCCAACCAGCGGCAGCAGCGCCTGGCCCAGCGCGTAGCAGTTCCAGTGGCCGATCTGCGGCTGGTTGGCGTAGGAATAGCGCCCCTGCTGGTCGGTGTGGTTGCAGATGTGGCCGGAATCGAAAGCTTCCATGAAGCCGAACGGGCCGTAATCGAGCGTCAGGCCCAGGATCGACATATTGTCGGTGTTGAGCACCCCGTGCATGAAGCCGACCGCCTGCCACTGCGCCACCAGGTGCGCGGTGCGGCGGGTGACTTCCTTCAGCAGCGCCGCGTACGGGTTGGGCGTCTCGCGCAGTTCCTTGTAGAAGGTGTCGATCACGTAGTCGGCCAGCACGCGCAGTTCGTCGAACTGGTTGCGGTAGAACCAGTGCTCGAAGGAGCCGAAGCGCACGAAGCTGGGCGCCATGCGCGTCACGACCGCCGACGTCTCCATCGTCTCGCGGATCACCGGCTTGTCCGACCCGGTGATCATCAGCGCGCGGGTGGTCGGGATGCCCAGCGCGGCCATCGCTTCGGAGCAGAGGAATTCGCGGATCGACGATCGCAGCACGGCGCGCCCGTCTGCGTGGCGGGAGTAGGGCGTCATGCCCGCGCCCTTCAACTGCAGCTCCATCGGATGTCCGCCAGTCGCGGACGGCACGCTGCCCAGCACGATGGCGCGGCCATCGCCCAGCTGGCCCGCCCAGACCCCGAACTGGTGGCCGGAATAGACCGCAGCCAGCGGCTGGGCGCCTTCCGGCACCTCGTTACCGGTGAACGCAGCGACGAAGTCCTCGTTGCGCAACAGTTCGGGCGACAGGCCGATCAGGGACGCCGCGCGGGTGCTGGCCGCCACGAAGTAGGGATCGGGCAGCGGCGTCGGCATCAGGCGGGTGTAGAAGGCGGGCGGCAGCTCCGCGAACCCGTTTGCCAGGTTCAGTTGTTCAGCTTTGATAATGATTTCCAGGTAAGTTCTTTGCCCGGATGATTCTACCGCAGCGCTTCGTTTGACGTCGGGGACTGTCCCTGTGGGACTGTCACATGCCTTGGCTGTTCATGCAGCACCCCAAAGGCAGGGGACAGTCCCGGCGGGACAGTCCCCTCCAAATAATACGACCGTACTTTTATTTGCGGTATAGTGGCACGATTGCCATTTCAACTATTGCGAGGAACAGCATGACCGCCGAATACCAGGTTCATGGCAGCGTTGCCGTCATCACCCTAAACAACCCGCCCGTCAACGGCCTTGGCCTGGCCACGCGCAGCGCCGCGGTTGAGGGCCTGCGCCGCGCCCAGGCGGACGACGCGGTCAAGGCGATCGTGCTGACCGGCGCCGGCAAGGCGTTTTCCGGCGGCGCCGACATCAAGGAATTCAATTCCCCGAAGGCGCTGACCGAACCGACGCTGCACACGCTGATCAACGTGGTCGAAGGCTCGAACAAGCCGGTGGTCGCCGCGATCCACTCGGTGTGCATGGGCGGCGGCCTTGAACTAGCGCTCGGATGTAATTACCGGGTCGCGCTGCCGGGTGCGCAGATCGCGCTGCCGGAAGTGAAACTCGGCCTGCTGCCGGGCGCCGGCGGCACCCAGCGCCTGCCGCGCGTGCTGGGCCTGGAGATGGCGCTCAACATGATCGTCTCCGGGACCCCGGTGATGTCCGAAAAGCTGGCCGGCACCGCGCTGTTCGATGAAGTATTCCCGGCCGGCTCGGACCTGCTGGCATCGGCGATCGCCTTCGCGGGCAAGGTCGCCGATGTGCGCCCGCTGCCGCGCGTGCGCGACCGCAGCGTGGACTACCCGAACCACGAAGCCTTCCTGCAGTTCTCGCGCAATACCGTCAAAGCGGTCGCAGGCCCGTTCCCGGCGCCGCTTGAATGCGTCGAAACGGTTGCCGCGTCGGTAACGAAGAAGTTCGAGGACGGCCTGAAGTTCGAGCGCCAGCGTTTCCTGCACCTGATGCAGACGCCGGAATCGAAATCGCTGCGCCATGCCTTCGTCTCCGAGCGCGCCGCCGGCAAGGTCCCGGACGTGCCGGCCGATACGCCGGTGCGGCCGATCGCTACGGCTGCCGTGATCGGCGCCGGCACCATGGGGGGCGGCATCGCCATGGCGTTTGCGAATGCGGGCATCCCGGTGACGATTGTGGAAACGAAGCAGGACGCGCTCGATCGCGGCCTGGCCACCATCCGCAAGAACTACGAGAGCACGCTTAAGAAGGGCAAGCTGACGCAGGAGAAGTTCGACCAGCGCATCGCCCTGATCAAGGGAACGCTGTCATATGCGGACGTGGCGGACGCCGACATCGTGATCGAGGCGGTGTTCGAGGACATGGGCGTGAAGGAAGCGGTGTTCCGCCAGCTCGACGCAACCATGAAGCAGGGCGCGATCCTGGCGTCGAACACCTCCACGCTGGACCTGAACCGCATCGCGGGGTTCACCAGCCGTCCGCAGGACGTGGTGGGCCTGCATTTCTTCAGCCCGGCCAATGTCATGAAGCTGCTGGAGATCGTGCGCGGCGAAAAGACTGGCAAGGACGTGCTGGCCACCGCGCTCGCGCTGGCCAAGAAGCTCAAGAAGACCGGCGTGGTCTCGGGTGTGTGCGACGGCTTCATCGGCAACCGGATGATCGAGCAGTACAGCCGGCAGGCCGGCTTCCTGCTGGACGAAGGCGCGACGCCGGAACAGGTGGACAAGGCCATCGAGAAGTTCGGCTTCGCGATGGGACCGTTCCGCATGATCGACATGGCCGGCAACGACATCAGCTGGGCGGTCCGCAAACGCCGCGCGGTCGAGGCCCCGGAGGTCACCTTCTCCAAAACTGCGGACCTGCTGTGCGAGATGGGCCGCTTCGGCCAGAAAACCGGCGCCGGGTGGTATGACTACAAGCCGGGTGACCGCAAGGCCTATCCGTCGGAGGTGGTGGACCAGATGATCGTCAGGCATTCCGCCGACATCGGCGTCACGAGGCGCAAGATCAGTGACCAGGAGATCGTCGAGCGGCTGGTGTACGCGCTGGTGAACGAAGGCGCGAAGATCCTGGAAGAGGGGATCGCGATGCGGGCGTCGGACATCGACATGGTGTACCTGACCGGTTACGGCTTCCCGCTGTACCGGGGCGGTCCGATGTTCTATGCCGATACGGTCGGCCTGCTGAACGTGATGATGGCGATGGAAAAATACGCGGTCGGGCCGAACGCCGATGCGTGGAAGCCGGCTCCGCTGCTGGCGAAACTCGCCGCCGAAGGCAAAACCTTCAACTAGCCCCCGTCATCCCCGCGAACGCGGGGACCCATGCTGAGGTGGAGGTCATGGCACAGTTGGCGCTCCAGCTGGCTCGGTATGGGTCCCCGCATGCGCGGGGATGACAGCTGCGGACGTTGAGCCGATAGCAAAAAGCCGCCAGTGATGGCGGCTTTTTTACTTCCAAGGCAAAGGCAGGGGACAGTCCCGGAGGGACAGTCCCCGAACTTCAGTCGGCGGCGTAGATGTCGTTGTCCTTGGTTTCGCGGACAAACAGGAAACCCACCACCGCCGTGATCAGCGCGATCACGATCGGATACCACAGCCCGTAGTAGATGTCGCCCTTCATCGCCACCAGCGAGAAACTGATCGTCGGCAGCAGGCCGCCGAACCAGCCGTTACCGATGTGGTAGGGCAGGGACATCGAGGTGTAGCGGATCTTGGTCGGGAACATCTCGACCAGCATCGCCGCAATTGGCCCGTACACCATGGTCACGTACAGCACCAGGATGAACAGTAGCGCCACCACCATCGGCTTGTTGATCTGGTCCGGATCGGCCTTGGCCGGATAGCCCGCTTCCTTGATCGCGGCGCCCAGCTCGGTCTTGAGCGCGGCCTGTTTCGCCTTGGAGTCGGCGTCGAAATCGAGGCCGTCCGCCGTCATGGCGGCGTTAAACGAGGTGAACTCCTTTTCGCCGACCTTGACCTTGGCCACGGTGCCAGGTGCGGCCGGTTCGATCGTGTAGGCGACCGATGCGCCGGCCAGCAGGCTGGTCACCATGTCGCACGAAGCCGGATACTTGGCCGTGCCGGTCATGTTGAACTGGAAGTGGCAGGTTTCCGGATCCGCGATCACGGTCACCGGCGAGCTCTTGATCGCCGCTTCCAGCTGCGGGTTCCCGAAGTGGGTGATGCCCTGGAAGATCGGGAAGTAGGTCGCCGCCGCGATCACGCAGCCGCCCAGGATGATGAACTTGCGCCCGATGCGGTCCGACAGCGCGCCGAACACGATGAAGAACGGGGTCGCCAGCAGCAGCGCGACCGCGGTCAGGATCTGCGCGGTGGCCGCATCGATCTTGAGCGTCTGCGTCAGGAAGTACAGCGCATAGAACTGGCCGGTGTACCAGACTACCGCCTGTCCCATGGTCAGGCCGACCAGCGCCAGGAATACGATCTTGGCGTTCTTCGCCTTGAGGAAGGATTCCGACAGCGGCGCCTTGGAGGTCTTGCCCTCGGCCTTCATCTTGGCGAAGGCAGGCGACTCGTTCATCGACAGGCGGATCCAGACCGACACGCCCAGCAGGATCACGGAGACCAGGAACGGAATGCGCCAGCCCCACGCGTCGAAGTCTTCGGTGCTCATCGAGGTGCGCACGCCCAGGATCACCAGCAGGGACAGGAACAGGCCAAGCGTCGCGGTGGTCTGGATGAAGGAGGTGAACAGGCCGCGCTTGCCGTGCGGCGCATGTTCGGCCACGTAGGTCGCGGCGCCGCCGTATTCGCCGCCGAGCGCGAGGCCCTGCAGCACACGCATGGTCACCAGCAGGATCGGGGCGGCGATGCCGATGGTGGCGTAGCCCGGCAGCAGGCCGACCACGAAGGTCGACGCGCCCATGATCAGGATCGTCACCAGGAAGGTGTATTTGCGGCCGATCATGTCGCCCAGGCGTCCGAACACCAGCGCCCCGAACGGGCGCACGATGAAGCCGGCCGCGAAGGTCAGCAGGGCGAAGATGAAGCTGGTGGTGGGGTCACCCATGAAGAAGTGCTTGCCGATGGTGGCCGCGAGGGCGCCATACAGGTAGAAGTCGTACCACTCGAAAACCGTGCCGAGCGAGGATGCGAAGATGACCTTGCGCTCCTCCTTGGTGATCGCGCCCGATGCCGGCGCGACGCTGCCCATGCCGGCCGTGGTGCTGGAATTAGCCATGTTATGTCTCCGTGTTATTGAAATCCGGTTTGTCGGATAGCCGATTCTGGTTCGGCTGCTACGGAGTGTGGATGACCAAACTTACATCATGCTTGCTTCAAACTGACGTCAAACTTACATGCCAGAGCGCCAATCAGTTTGCGAACGACCGTTCTTAAATATGCTATTCTCGCCACTTCACTCAAGGAGGCAACATGGTTGACGCAGTCATCGTTTCGACGGCCCGCACGGGCCTGGCAAAGTCCTGGAAAGGCGCTTTCAACATGACGCATGGCGCGACCCTGGGCGGGCATGTGCTGGCCGCCGCGATCGCGCGCGCCGGCATCGAGCCGGGCGAGGTCGAGGACGTGCTGATCGGCTGCGCCAATCCGGAGGGTGCGACCGGCGGCAACATCGCGCGCCAGATCGCGCTGCGCGGCGGCTGCCCGGTGACCACGGCCGGCATGACGGTCAACCGCTTCTGCTCCAGCGGCCTGCAGACCATCGCGCTAGCATCGCAGCGCATCATGGCGGGCGAAGGCGAAATCTACGCGGCCGGCGGCGTCGAGTCGATCTCCTGCGTGCAGCAGGAGATGAACACCCACATGTACAAGGAAACCTGGCTCAGCCAGCACAAGCCTGAGATCTACTGGCCGATGCTGCAGACCGCCGAGACGGTGGCCAAGCGCTACAACATCGGCAAGGACCGCCAGGACGAATACGGCGTGCAGAGCCAGCAGCGCGCGGCCTATGCGCAGTCGGCCGGCAAGTTCGACGACGAGATCGTGCCGATGACCACGGTGATGGGCATCGCCGACAAGGAATCTGGCCTGCTGACCACGCGGGAGGTGACCATCTCGGCCGACGAAGGGATCCGCGCCGACACCACGATCGAAGGCGTATCGAAGATCCGCACCGCGCTGCCGGGCGGCGTCATCACCGCCGGTAACGCCAGCCAGTTCTCGGACGGCGCTTCGGTGTCGGTGGTCATGAGCTCGCGCATGGCGCAGGAACGCGGCCTGGCACCGCTGGGCATCTTCCGCGGCTTCGCGGTGGCCGGCTGCGAACCGGACGAGATGGGCATCGGCCCGGTGTTCGCGGTGCCCAAGCTGCTGTCGCGCGCCGGCCTCACCGTGGCCGACATCGGCCTGTGGGAACTGAACGAGGCGTTCGCGGTACAGGTGCTGTATTGCGCCGACCGCCTCGGCATCCCGATGGACCGGCTGAACGTCAACGGCGGCGCAATCGCGGTAGGGCATCCATACGGCGTCTCGGGCGCGCGCCTGGTCGGCCATGCGCTGATCGAGGGCAGGCGCCGGGGCGTGAAGTACGTGGTCGTGACCATGTGCATCGGTGGCGGACAGGGCGCCGCCGGCCTGTTCGAAGTGCTCTAATCGGATAACGGGAAGCGAATGATCAAGCATATCGTGATGTGGAAGTTGAAGGACTTCGCGGAAGGCGCCGACAAGGCCGCCAACGCGGCGAAGATGAAAGAAAAACTCGATGCCTGCGCCAACCTGGTGCCGGGCACGCTCAAGTTCGAAGTGGTGCTGGCGCAGCCGGGCCTGGAAGCGACCTACGACGTGGTGCTGTACTCGGAGTTCGCTGACAAGGCGGCGCTCGACGCATACGCGGACCATCCGGACCACGTTGCGCTCAAGCCCTTCATCGGCGCGGTCCGCGAAGCGCGCCAGTGCATGGATTACGAGGTATAGAAATGAACGGCAGTTATTCGCGCATGGTCCTGGCATCGCGTCCGCGCGGCCAGGTCGTGCCCGACAATTTCCGGCTCGAGACGGTGCCTGTGCCGGAGCTGAAGGACGGCGAGGTACTGGTGCGCAACCGTTTCCTGTCGCTCGATCCCTACATGCGCGGGCGCATGAGCGCGGGGAAGAGCTACGCGGCATCGCAGGCGCTGGACGAAACGATGATCGGCGCGACCGCGGGCGAGGTGGTGGCGTCGCGCCACCCGCGCTTCGCCCCCGGCGACAGCGTGACCGGCATGCTGGGCTGGGCCGAAATGGGCGTCGCCGACGGCACGCTGCTGCGCAAGGTCGACGCTTCGCAGGTGCCGCTGTCCGCCTACCTGGGCGTGGTCGGCATGCCGGGCGTGACCGCCTGGTACGGCATCAACCACATCATCATGCCCAAGCCGGGCGACACGATCGCGGTGTCGGCGGCCAGCGGCGCGGTGGGCAGCGTCGTGGGACAGCTGGCCAAGCAGCTGGGCTGCCGCGCGGTCGGCATCGCGGGCGGTCCGGAGAAATGCGCTTACGTGGTCGACGAGCTGGGCTTCGATGCCTGCGTCGACTACAAGCTTGGCAAGGTGGCCGAGGATCTCGCTGCGGCGACACCGGACGGCATCGACGGGCTGTTCGAAAACGTGGGCGGCGAGGTGTTCGACGCGTCGCTCGCGCGCATGAAGGCGTTCGGGCGCATCGCCCTGTGCGGCATGATTGCCAGCTACGGCGGCAAGCCGGCGCCGGTGTACAACATCGGATCGGTGCTGGTGAACCGGCTGTCGATGCGCGGATTTATCATCACCGAGCATATGGAAGTGTGGCCGGAAGCGCTTGCCGAGCTGGCCGACATGGTGGGCCAGGGCACGCTCAAGTATCGCGAGACGGTTTCGGACGGGCTGGCCTCGGCGCCGGAGGCCTTCATCGGCCTTCTGGAGGGCCGCAATTTCGGCAAGCAGCTGGTCCGGTTGTAAGGGGACTGTCCCTTCGGGACTGTCCCCGGCCTTTGGGGGCCGAAGAACGGCAGGGGACGGTCCCGGCGGGACAGTCCCCCCTAGCGCAGGATGCGTTCGCTGAGGGTGGCGGGTGCGTCCGCGTGCAGGGTCACCACGGTCGAGGTACGGGTTCCGTAGCCCGGCGTCTCGATGCACACGGCCGACAGCACGCGCTCGAGGTCGATCGGCACGCCGGTCTCCGGCAGGCGCCGGTCCGGAGCGCGCGTGGTATCGGCCAGCATTTCAAAATACGCTTCTTCCGGCGCGCCCTGGCACAGCAGGCTCGCGAACTGCGCCTTGGTGCGCACCACCTTCGGCCACGGATCGTCCAGCAGGCCGTTGGAAATCCCGTAAATGCCCGGTTCCAGCTGTTTGCCATTGCGCGGGTCGCCGCCGGCGCGGTTGGAGAACCACAGCAGGCTGTCGCGGTCGCCGATCACCAGGTTGAAGCCGTTGTACTCGCTGGCGCGCTCGCCGATGCCGGCGATGAACTCGGCCGGCGACATGTCGCCGCCCAGGTAGTCGGCCACCAAAGCGCCGCGGGTGGGCGCATCGCTGCGGAAGTCCTGCGGCGCGCGCACGTTGGTGATGGCGGCGAAGCGCGAGCCGTTCGGGCCATTCTGCGTCACGCCCATCCAGGTGCCGCCGCCTTGCAGGTCGCGGCCGCCGAAGATGCGCGGATTCTCCGGCCAGGGCGCGGCCTGCGAGGCCGGGCGGTCATAAAACTCGTCGCGGTTGGCGGCGGCAATCAGGGGTACGCCGGGCAGCACCTGCCAGGCAAAGACAATCAGGCACATTTACATCAGGTCCGTAAAAACTTCGGTGTGGCGTTCGCCGTCGATGTAGCGGGCCAGGCCCGCCTGGTCCGCCGCGGCGGAAAGCCGCGCGGCAAAGTCGTCCGCAGCCGAAGGATAGACTTCCATCCAGGTCTGCTTGCCGTCCTTTTCGCCGGGGCGCCGCTTGAGCTGCCCCGCGCCGAGCGCCTGCTGCATGGCCCTGACGAGGGCCTCCAGCGCCGGCCCGTCCGCACTGCGGACGCGGTAGTAGACGTACAGGTCGTTCATACTTCCAGCGCGTCGAGCGCGTAGGGCATCGGCAGGAAATGCAGCTTCGGTCCGTCGGCCGAACCAAGGCGCACGTCTTCGCCAATCGACCCGAGCTTCATTTCCACCAGCGCGTCGACGCCGCCTTTGCCGTTGGCGGCCGCGTTCACCACCATGCCGCAGGGCTGGCCCGGGTCGGCCAGCGAATAGACTTCGTCGCCGGCCGCCGCCTGGCCCTCGATGCTGGCCAGCGCGGTGCGCCGTTTCAGCTTGCCGAGGTACTGGCTGCGCGCCACGATCTCCTGGCCCGGATAGCAGCCCTTCTTGAAGTTCACGCCGCCCAGCAGTTCCAGGTTAACCATTTGCGGAACGAACTGCTCCTGCGTGCGCGCGGTGACGTTCGGTACACCGGCGTGGATCGATGCCAGCTCCCAGCTGGCCGGCCCTCCCAGCGCGAGCGCGGACAGCGCGGGCCAGGCCTGTTCGCCGGCGCCCGGCGCGGCCAGCCACATGAAGCGCGGCGCGCCCATGCTGTCCGGCAGGCGGATCAGGGTGCCGAGCGCATGCTCGACCTTGGTGTTGGGGGAGGGCGGGAGCTGGCCGAACAGGCCTTCGAGC
>DASTVB010000140.1:0-2472 GCA_035759315.1 Telluria sp.
GCGCGGCCCAGCGAGGGCGCGAACCAGGCTTCGTTTTGCAGCACGTTGGCCAGCACGTTCTTGTGCAGCAGTACCGCGCCTTTCGACACGCCCGTGGTGCCGCCCGTGTACTGCAGGAAGGCGATGTCGTCATGGCCAAGCTTGACCGGCTTGAAGGCCAGGCGCGCGCCCTCGGCCAGCACGCGGTTGAACGAAGTCGAGCCCGGCAGCGACCAGCCCGGCACCATCTTTTTCACCTTGCGCACGACGAAGTTGACGATGGTGCCCTTGAGCGCGCCCAGCAGGTCGCCCATGGCGCCGACGATGACGTGTTTGACGTCGGTATTCGCGATCACCTGCTCCACCGTGTGCGCGAAGTTTTCCAGCACCACCAGCGCCTCGGCGCCGGAGTCCTTCAACTGGTGCTGCAGTTCGCGCGGCGTGTACAAGGGATTCACGTTGACGATGGTGTAGCCGCCACGCAGGGCGGCGGCCATCGCGACCGGATATTGCAGCACGTTCGGCAGCATGATCGCCACGCGCGCGCCCGGCTGCAGGCCGCGGCTCTGGAACCAGGCGGCCATCTGCTGCGACATGCGATCGAGGTCGGCATAGGTGATGGCCTTGTCCATGCAGGCAAACGCGTCCTGGTCCGCATACTTGCGGAAGGACTCTTCCAGCAAATGGGTGAGGGAGCGGTACTGTGTCGGGTCGATCTCCGACGCTACGCCGGCCTGGTACGACTTGAGCCAAAACTTGTCCATCTATGCCTCGCCTTCTGAAAACGGTATGTCCAATAAAATGCAAAGCCGCCCGACTTACGGGCGGCTTTGCGAGCCGGACGCGCTCTATTTAACTATCTGGCGTCAGGCTGCTTGCTTTTGTGTCTGCTGCTGTTCGTCGCGCAGTGCGCGCCGCAGGATCTTGCCGACGTTGGTCTTCGGCAGTTCGTCGCGGAATTCGATGTATTTCGGTTTCTTGTAGCCGGTGAACTGCTGCTTGCAGTAGTCCATCAGCGCGCTTTCGGTCAGGGACGGGTCCTTGCGCACCACGAACACCTTCACCGCCTCGCCCGAGTGCTCGTCCGGCACGCCGACGACCGCGCATTCGAGCACGCCCGGGTGGCCGGCGATCACGCCTTCGAGTTCGTTCGGGTAGACGTTAAAGCCCGACACCAGGATCATGTCCTTCTTGCGGTCGACGATTTTCACGTAGCCGCGTTCGTCCATGGTGCCGATGTCGCCCGACTTGAAGAAGCCGTCGGCGGTCATGACCTTGGCCGTTTCGTCCGGACGGTTCCAGTAGCCGGCCATCACCTGCGGGCCGCGGATCGCGATTTCTCCGGGCTGTCCGAGCGCGACCGGCTTGCCGTCGTCGTCCAGGATGGCGATGTCGGTCGACGGCACCGGCAGGCCGATGCTGCCGGTAAAACCGGTTTCGTCCGAGCGGTTGCAGGTCGCGACCGGCGAGGTTTCCGACAGGCCGTAACCCTCGATGATGCTCTTGCCGGTGATCTGGCGCCATTTGTCGTTGACCGCCTGCTGCACGGCCATGCCGCCGCCGTTGGCCGTTTTCAGGTGCGAGAAATCGAGCTTGGCGAAATCGGGATGGTTGACCAGCGCGTTGTACAGCGTGTTCACCGCCGGCAGCATGGTGACCTTGTACTTGCCCAGCTCCTTGATGAAGCCGGGGATGTCGCGCGGGTTCGGGATCAGGATGTTCAGGGCGCCGGCGCGCATGCCCCACAGGGCGCAGGCCGTCAGCGCGAAGATGTGGTACAGCGGCAGCGCGCAGACGATGGTCTGGAACTCGACGTGCGGCGGCTGCGAGTTGGCCGGTTCGGCCCAGGCTTCGGCCTGCAGCACGTTGGCGATCACGTTGCGGTGGGTGAGCGTGGCGCCCTTCGAGACGCCCGTGGTGCCGCCGGTGTACTGCAGGAAGGCGACGTCCGACGAGGTCAAGGTTGGCTTCGTGAACGGCATCTTGCCGCCCTGCGCCAGCGCATCCTTGAAGCGCACCATGTTCGGCAGCGCGAAGTCGGGCACCATCTTTTTTACGTTGCGCACGACGAAGTTGACCAGCATGCCCTTGGCGCCGCCGAGCAGCTCGCCCATGCTGGCCACGACAACGTGACGCACTTGCGTGTTCTTCAGCACCTGCTCGACCGTGTGCGCGAAGTTCTCGAGCACGATGATCGCTTCCGCGCCCGAGTCCTTCAGCTGGTGCTCGAGTTCGCGAGGGGTATAGAGTGGATTGACGTTGACGACGGTGTAGCCGGCACGCAGGATGGCCGCGATCGCGATCGGGTACTGGAGGACGTTCGGCATCATCACCGCCACGCGGGCGCCCTTGGCCATGCCGCGGCTTTGCAGCCAGGCGGCCAGGCGCTTCGAGCACTCGTCGAGCTCGGCGTAGGTGAGGAACTTGTCCATGCAAACGTACGCGTTGTTCTGCGCGTACTTCTGGAATGACTCTTCCAGCAGGTGCACAAGC
>DASTVB010000141.1:0-34300 GCA_035759315.1 Telluria sp.
TCCGCGCACCTGGTCCGGCTGGCCCTGCGGCTCGGCGGCGCGCGGTGGCGGCGGCATCGCGACCGGTGGCGGCGATGGCGGGGCCTGGTGCACCACCTGTGGCTGCGGCGGCGGGCGATGCTGCACCACCGGCGCGGCCACCGGGGCCGGCGCGGGCTGCTGCTGCGGCACGTAGTCCTGGCGCTGGCGTGGCGGGCCGTCACGCTCACCGCGGTCGCCGCGTCCGCCACGATCGCCGAACGCAGGGCGTTCGCCACGGTCGTCGTCGTCACGGCGGCCGAAGCCGCGTCCGGGACGTGCCGGAGGTTCTTCGGCCGCCTGCGGCTGCTGCACGGCCGGGGCGGGCGCCTGGACCACCGGCGGCGTCGCCGGGCGCTGCGCCGCGAACGGCGGCGGCGTTACGCCACGACGCGAGAAGCGTCCATCGTCGTCGCCGAAGCGGTCGATGCGGCGGTTACGGCGTTCGTCGCGGTCGGGCTGGCCGGGCTGGGGAGTTGGCTGCGCCTGCGGCTGTAGCTGCGGCTGCGGGTTCGGTTGCACCGGAACCGCGCCCTGCGCGTAGCGGCCGCCGCGGCGGTCCTCGAACGAGCGGTCACGCTGGTCGCGGTCGGCATGCCGGCGCAGCGGTGCTGGCGGCGGGGCGACACGGGCTACCGGCAGCGACGCAGTCGGCACCGCGGCGCGCGGCATGTCGCGCACATTGATGATGCCGCCGCGGCCGAAGTGCTCCTGCGGCACCACGGTCAGGCCGTGCGGATGGCGGCCGCGCCAGCGGTCGCGGTCGCGCGGCGGACGCACGCCGTGGTTGATGCGGCTCAGGTGATCGCGGCCAGGGCGGTAGTGCGGCACGAACACGTCGTGCGGCGTGAGCGGATACCAGCCCTGCGCAGGCATGTGGCGGTTGCCGAAGGTGGTGAAGGTGAGGCTCCAGTTGGAGCCGCCGATCCATCCGACCAGCGCCGGCGCCCACACCGGGCGCGTGACGCGGCGGCCCGGCGTCCAGCACCAGCGGCTGTCCACCATCACCCAGCGGCCATAGTGCGACGGCGCATAGCCCCACGGCGCGTTGTCGACCCAGGTCCAGCCCCATGGATGGACGTAGGTCCAGCGGCCGTCGCGGTATGGCACCCAACCCACCGGAACGGCGCGCGGGATCCACAGCGGGCCGTATTCGGCGCTCTCGCGCCAGGTGCCGTACTGGTCCAGTTCTTCGTAACCGGTCATTTCGCGCGGGACGTAGCGCGCCGACAGCGAGCGGTCGTCGCGCAGGTCGCGCAGCCAGGCCCAGTCGTCGAAGCCGTCGCGCACGGCGGCGCCGGTGCGCACGTCGCCGGCCTGCACCAGGGCGCTGCGGGTTTCGCGCACGGTCAGCGAGGAGCCCGGCACGGTCAGCTGCGCCACGCCTTCGAATACGTGCAGGGCGGTGGTGTCGGGGGCGCGTTCGGCGTCGACACGGAAGCGGCCAGGTTCCAGCATGCGCACGGCGCCGTGCGGGGTGGAGAGCTCGAAGCCTTGCAGGAGTTCGCGGTTCATCACGCGCACGTTCACGCTGCCGTAGTAGAGGCGCAGGCGCAGCGTGTCGTCGTCGAGGCGCACCACTTCCATCGAGGAGTCGCCGTCGAGGCGCACCGCGGTGGAACCGATGCGCACCTCGGCGCGCGCACCACGCTCGGTGGCCAGCACGTCGCCGCTGGTGACCGGCCAGTTGACGGTCGCCGCGCCGCGGCCGCCCTCGGCCGACTCCAGCGTGACGTCGCCCTGCGCCAGCGAGACGCGGCCGGCCACGCCGGGGGCGTCGTCGGCGGCGTGGGCCAGCGTGGACAGCGCCAGGACTACTGCCAGGGCTGCGGATTTCATGAAGGGTGCGCTCATCGAGGGTCTCCTGTTAGCTTGGATAGGATTACATCGCGCGCGGGACGGCGGGACAATCGGGATTACAAACGGTTTCACATGGGTTACATGTGGTACACGATCTGGACGCGCTCGTGGCGGATATCTAACAGCGGGGGACGGTCCCTGCGGGGACAGTCCCCTGGCTTCGCTTACGTTCGTTTGACGAAGAAGAGGGCGCCGCCCATGAGCATCAGCATGCCGCCGAAGAAGCGGTTCTGGGCTTTGACGGAGCGGGCGTCGCGGAAGAAGCGCTGCATCGATTGCGCCAGCCAGGCGTAGCCGTGCATGACGGTGACGTCGATGACGACCATGGTGGCGCCAAGGATCGCCAGTTGCGGCAGCAGCGGGCGGGTGTTGTCGATGAACTGCGGCAGCACCGCGACCATGAACAGGATGCCCTTGGGATTGGTGGCGTTGGTCAGGAAGCCGGTCAGGATGCGCTTGCGCAGGGGCGGCGCTTCGGCCTGCACCGGGCCGTTCGCGACGGCGGCCGGGTCGACGCGCGCGCGCCATTGCGACAGGCCGAGCCAGATCAGGTACCGCGCGCCGACGATCTTGACGATCGAGAACGCGGTTTCGGAGGCGATCAGCAAAGTGCCGACGCCGGCGCCGGCCACCACCAGCACCAGCACCAGTCCAAGCTGCAGGCCGAGCACGGTGCCGGACGCCTTGCGCACGCCGTAGGCGAGGCCGTGCGACATCGACAGGACCGCGCCGGAGCCGGGCGAAATGGCAATCAGGATCGCGGCGATCGCGTAGGTGAACCAGGTGGTGAAGGTCATGCGGGAAGGCTTGCGGAAGAGGGTGCTGCGGTACTGCGTGGGGGCGCCACCCGCGCCGCACCATGAAGGCGCGGCGCGTGTGGAGGAAGGCTGATTACTTCTTCTTCGACGGGTTCACTGCCGACTTCAGGGTCGCGCCAGCCGAGAACTTAGGGGTCTTCGATGCAGCGATCTTGATAGCTTCGCCGGTCGATGGGTTGCGGCCCTTGCGTGCAGCGCGCTTAGCTACGGAGAACGTACCGAAACCGGTGATACCAACCGTGTCGCCCTTCTTGAGGCGCTCGGTGATGATGTCGATCAGGGTGTTCACTGCGCCGTTAGCTGCTGCGCCCGACATTTCGGTGCGCTTCGCAAATTCTGCAACCAGTTCGCCTTTTTTCATACTTTCCTCCGGGGTTAAAAGAGCGGGAAGATTAGCATAAATATTGCTCTGTGTAATAATTTCTGTGGGGGTGGCCGTGAAAGTAGGCCCCGCTGTGACTGGCGTCACGCGGTTTCCCTCAAAAAACCAGACAGGGCAATGCAAGGCGATGCGCGCAGGACGCGCTATTGCTCAGTCGACGCTGGCGGCCATTTCGGCGCGCTGGGCCGCAATGCGGGTGCGCAGCGCAGCGTTGATCAGCGTCTGGTAGCCGGTGCCGCTCTGCTCGGACTCGGTGCGGAACTGCGCCAGCACTTCGTCATCGAGGTAGATGGTGATGCGGGTCTTGCGCTTTGGCGGGCGCGAGGGACGAACCGCTGCGGCGGCGAAATTTTGTTCGGTATTCATGTGTCCTCCTCCAGTGCTACTCGTCGATCATTCGAATTGCGCGGCGACCGGGACGGCCTGTACTGCTTGGACCTTTCAGGCACCGCAGAGTTCCGTGTTGCGTTTATCTGCGGAACGACAGCTTGAACTATACGTATCTGCATCCCGGCCGACCTCGCCAAAGCGACGAGTTGCAGTTTTCGGTGACTGAACTGCAAAAAAGCCGTCTGGTCAGCAGTCTCGGCCATTCGATTGCGCTTTTGCTAAGATGGACACTCTTTTACTGAACCGGAGCACACCATGGCTGGCAGCCTGCTTGCATTACTGGACGACATCGCGACCATCCTCGACGACGTAGCGGTCATGAGCAAAGTGGCGGCCAAGAAAACCGCCGGCGTGCTCGGCGACGACCTGGCGCTCAACGCGCAGCAGGTATCGGGCGTGTCGGCCGAACGCGAGTTGCCGGTGGTATGGGCGGTGGCGCTCGGTTCGCTCAAGAACAAGGCGATCCTGGTGCCGGCCGCGCTGGCGATCAGTTCCTTCGCGCCGTGGGCGGTGACGCCGCTGCTGATGATCGGCGGCGCCTTCCTGTGCTACGAGGGCTTCGAGAAGCTGGCGCACAAGTTCCTGCATTCGAAGTCCGAGGACGACAAGCACCACCAGGAGCTGATCGAAGCGAACCGCCACACCGAGCAGGACATCGTGGCGCTCGAGAAGGAGAAGATCAAGGGCGCGATCCGCACCGACTTCATCCTCTCGGCCGAGATCATCGTGATTTCGCTGGGCACGGTGGCCGGCGAGGACTTCATGAAGCAGGTGGGCGTGCTGGTCGCGATCTCGCTGATCATGACGGTGGGCGTGTACGGCTTCGTGGCGGCGATCGTCAAGATGGACGACCTGGGCCTGCACATGAGCGAGCGCGAAAACGGCGCCGCGCGCGGCATCGGCCGCATGCTGGTGCTGACCGCGCCCAAGCTGATGAAACTGCTGACAGTAGTCGGCACGGCCGCGATGTTCATGGTCGGCGGCAGCATCCTGCTGCACGGTTTCCCGGTGGGGCACCACCTGACCGAATGGATCGACGCCCATACCGGGCCGGTGATGGGCTTCCTGGGCACTACCCTGGCCGACGCGGTCATCGGCATCATCGCAGGCGGCATCGTGGTGGGCGTGGTCACCCTGGGCAAGCGCATGTTCGGGCGCAAGGACGCCGCGACTTCACACTAGGCGGCGGTTTTCGCCTTTTTCGTTTTCGGCGCGGGCTGGGGAAGTTCGGTGGCGGTGATGCGCACCAGCTGCGCCAGCCAGCCGCGGTCTTCCAGCTCTTCGCCGTCGATCAGGAACCAGGGCTTTGCCTGCGGGAAGGGCTGCTGCTCATTGGGCGTTCCGATGTAGCTGCGCCCGCCCGGCGTGGGCTTGATGAAGAGCTGGTCGTCGCACACCACCGCGACCATCTTGCCCTCGAAGTACAGGCCGTACTCGCCGAACATCTTGCGTGCTATGACCGTTCCGGCCTGCGACACCTGGTCCAGCATGAAGTCGACCGTCGACTGGCTTGATCCCATCGTTCCTCCGTCGCGGCACATGCCGCAGGCGCGAGCATACCGCACACCGAGACCGTCATCCCAGCGAAGGCTGGGACCCCAAGCTGAGTATCCAGCTTCGGTAGCTCAGTATGGGTCCCCGCGTTCGCGGGGATGACGGCGGTGCGGAGAGCGACGGGTTCAGGGGGAGGGTTCGCGGCGGTGGCGGATGATACTGATGGCGTCGCGGAGCGACCACGCCAGGGATCCCGCCGCCAGCGCGCTCAGCACCCAGCTGGCCCACCCATAATCGACCAGCACCAGCCCAGCCGGCGCACGCGCCCACTCCAGGATCCGGCCGCCCAGCAGCGCCACCACGATCCCGAAATTGACGAACAGCGCCACGTGCATCACCCGCTCCGTCCACGGCAGCACGCGCGTATTCCATTCGAGGTTGGTGTCCATGGTCGAAATCCACAGCTCGAGCGCGAACAGCACCACGATCACGCCCGCGTACCCGCCATGCCACTCGTACCAGGCCAGCGAGGCGAAGATAGCCGCAAACACCAGCTCCCGCAGCGTGTGGAAGTACTGCTCGGTGGTCGCCCACGGCTGGCGTGGCAGCCTGGCCAGCAGCTCGTGGTTCACGACGACGTCGGTCCCGCCGATCGCCCCGTGCACCATCAGCGCCACGACGAACGCTGGCAGGGTGTCAGTCACGGCGCACCAGCATGGCGCCCAGCGCCAGGCCAATCCCGATGGCGGCGTACACGCCCACCATCGAGGTACGGGTAAGCCGCGCCTCGAAACCGGGCTGCAGTCGATGCGGCGTGAGCTTGTAGTCCACGAAGCAGGCGATCGCCGTTGTCGCGGCAGCCGCTTCGAGCGTGGTGACGGTGTCCTTGCGGTCAAGCAGCCGCCCGGCGAAGCGCTCGAACAGCACCGCCCAGAATATCGCGCTGATGTGATGCGTCAGGTAGCCGGGAATGGTGAAGCGCGCACTGGCCTTGTCCTGAAACTTCGCTTTTTCGCCATACAGCCAGTGGCTTACCGAGTTGATGGGTGCGATGGCGCTGCCCGAATCGTGTTTGCCGAGCGCACCGAGCGTGAGCGCCGACAGCACGCCGGCCAGCGATCCGGACACCGTACCGCGCCTGATAGAATCGTTCCAATTATTCATATACGCCTTTCCAATCCATGCGGATCCTGTTGACGGGGGCAAGCGGTTTTGTCGGCACGCGCCTCGCGCAGGCTTTGCTCGCGCAGGGGCATGACCTGGTCTGCGCGGTGCGCTCGCCGCGTGCGGGCAACGATCCGCGCCTCGCGTGGATCGCAGCTGACTTCACAAAGGATATCGACAAATCCACATGGCTGGCGCGCCTTGGCGGCGTGGAAATAGTCATCAACACGGTCGGGATTTTCCGCGAGCGGGGGCCGAATACTTTCCAGGCCTTGCACGTCGACGCGCCCCGTGCGCTGTTCTCGGCCTGTGCAGAAAGCGGGGTGCGCCTGGTGATCCAAATGTCAGCGCTCGGCGCAGACGGGCATGCCAGTACCGCCTACCACCTCAGCAAAAAAGCCGCGGACGATTACCTGGCGCAGCTGCCGCTGCGCAGCTACATCGTGCAGCCTTCGCTCATCTACGGCAGCGGCGCGAGCGCGCGCTTCTTCAAGATGATCGCCAGCATGCCGTTCACCTTCAGGTTCGGAACCGCGCCGCAGCTGGTACAGCCGGTGCACGTGGACGACGTGGTTGCCGCCATCTGCGCGCTGGTGCGCGAACAGCTGCCATTCGACGGCGCGACGTCGCGCAAGGTGCCGCTGACGGGCCCAGTGTCCATGCCCTTCGTCGACTACCTCGCGGCGCTGCGCCGTGCGCTCGGCATGGGAAGGCTGCGTGTACTGGCCTTGCCGGACGCCGTCGCACGCATTGCCGCGAAGGCCGCACGCTTCATGCCGGGCAGCTTCTTCGACGACGCCGCCCTGCGCATGCTCGATCGCGGCAACACCGCCGATCCGGCATTGACCGCGAGCCTGCTCGGCCGGCCGCCGCGCGGTGTCGATACCTTCATCATCGAGCCAGCAGCCGAAAGCGCGCGGGCGAAACTGGACTGGCTGCTTCCCATCTTGCGCCTGTCGGTCGCTGCGGTCTGGATCGCCACGGCGATCGTCTCCGCCGGGCTGTACCCGGCCGAACAAAGCTACGCGCTGCTGGCGGCGACCGGCATCGCGGCCGCGCTGCATCCGTTGATGCTGTTTGGCGCCGCGGCGCTCGACCTCGCGTTCGGCATCGGGATTCTGGTGCTGCGGCGGCGCAGGGCGCTGTGGTTGGCGCAGGCGGCGCTGATCGCGTTCTACACGGTGGTCATCGCCGTGAGGCTGCCCGAGTTCCTGCTGCATCCTTATGGCCCGCTGACCAAGAACCTGCCCATGCTGGCCGCGATCTGGCTGCTCTACGAATGCGAGGAACGATGATGGACTACGTGACCGTGAAATGGCTGCACATCCTGTCGTCCACCATCCTGTTCGGGACCGGTATCGGCACCGCGTTCTACATGCTGGTGGCGAACGTGTCGCAGGACATCCGCGCGATCGCCGTGGTCAGCCGCTGGGTGGTGCGCGGCGACTGGCTGTTCACCGCCACCTCGGGCGTGGTGCAGCCGCTCACCGGCTTCTACCTGATCCACCTGGCCGGCTTTCCGATGACCAGCCGCTGGATCGTGTGGTCGATAGCGCTGTACCTGCTCGCGCTGGCGTGCTGGCTGCCGGTGGTGTGGCTGCAGATCAGGCTGAGGGACATGGCAAACGATGCGGCGCGGCACGGCACCACGCTGCCGGCGCTGTACTGGCGCTATATGCGGATCTGGACGCTGCTCGGGATTCCGGCGTTCGTGGCACTGATGATCGTGTTCTGGCTGATGGTGGCCAAGCCGGCTTAGCACCGATAAACGCAAAACCGTCGTCCCAGCGAAGGCTGGGATGACGGTTTTTGGGGTAGCGATCAGGCGGAGGGCATTGTGACGCGGAAGCACGAGCCGCCGCCGTCGCGGCCCAGGCAATGCGCATCGCCCCCATGGCGCTGCGCGATCTGGCGCACCAGCGCCAGCCCCAGTCCCACGCCGCCCTCGCGTTCCGAGGCGCCCGGCAGGCGGTAGAACGCGGTGAAGATATGCTCGCGCTCTTCTTCCGGCACGCCCGGCCCGCGGTCGCACACGTCCAGCAGCACGCGCCCGCCGGCCGCCCCGAGCGTCACCGTGACTGGCGTGCCCTCGCCATAGCGCTGCGCGTTTTCGAGCAGGTTGCGCACCATGCGGCGCAGCAGGCGCGGATCGCCGCGCACCATCGCCGGTTCCGCTTCGAGATTCGCACCAGCGCGCGCACATTCGTCGGCGACGATGGTCCCCAGGTCCAGCGTTTCCTGCATCAGCGCTTCGCCGGCCGGTGCATCCAGGCGGCTGGCCAGCAGCACCTCGTCGATCAGCTGGTCCAGTTCACCGATGTTGCGCACCAGTTCCTCGCGCAGCGCGGGCGCAGCGCCGTCATGCATCAGCTCCACCGCCATGCGGATGCGCGCCAGCGGCGAGCGCAATTCGTGCGAGGCGTTGGCGAGCAGCGTCTTTTGCGAGCCGACCAGCGCTTCGATGTGGTCGGCCGCTTCGTTGAAACTGGTGGCCAGGCTCGCCACCTCGTCGTTGCCTTCCACCGCGACGCGCGCCGACAGGTCCCCGCGCCCCCATGACTGCACGCTGCCCTGCAGGCGTTCCAGCCGCGCAGTTATGCGGCGCACCACCGGGTAGGCCGCCACCGCAACGATCAGCGCCGTGAGCAGCAGCACCGGGAACAGCGCGGATGGCAGGCGGCGTGACTGCGGCCGGCGGATCAATAGCCAGCGGCCGTCGTCGAGCCGCAGCGCGTACACGGCGCGGCTGCCCCTCATCGGGCCGGTTTCGGACTGGCGCGCGTCAAGCGGCGGAAGCGGCCGGCCCACGGAGGCCAGCAGCTGGCGGTCGGCGCTGTACAGCGCCAGCGGCCCGCGCGTGCGTTGCCGCCAGCGCTGCAGGGCCGCACGCTGCTCTTCGGGTGCGGCGGTGGCGGGCGGCAGCGCCTGCGCGGCCACCTGCGCCATCGCTTCGGCGGCCTGGCGCTCGCCGGGGCTGAACCACAGGTGCACCGCGCCGAACAGGGCGGCGGCCGCCACCAGCGACGCCAGCAGCGTGAGGAAGATGCGCAGGTACAGGCGCGGCGCGGCGCTACGCATCCTGCACCTTTGCGAATACATAGCCGGCGCCGCGCACGGTCACGATGCGCTGCGGCTGCTTGGGATCGTCTTCGATTGCGGCGCGCAGGCGGCCCACATGCACGTCGATCGAGCGGTCGAAGGGATCGCCCGCCTCGCCGCGCACCGCGTCCACCAGCTGCTCGCGCGACAGCACGCGCCCGGCGCGCTCGGCCAGCGCCACCAGCAGGTCGAACTGGTAGGCGGTCAGCGGGCGTTCCTGGCCGTCGACGCGCACCACGCGCGCGGCGGGGTCGATCTCCAGGCGGCCGAAGCGCAGCACCGAGGTGTTCGGCGCCGCCGTCTCGTGCATGGCCGGGCGGCGCAGCACGGCGCGCAGGCGCGCAAGCAGCTCGCGCGGCTCGAACGGTTTGGGAAGGTAGTCGTCGGCGCCCATCTCGAGGCCGACGATGCGGTCGAAGGGATCGCCCTTGGCGGTCAGCATGATCACCGGCAGCGACGACAGCGCCGAATCGAGCGAGCGGATCCGGCTGCACAGCTCCAGGCCATTGGCATCGGGCAACATCAGGTCGAGCAGCACCAGCGAGAAATGGCCGGGCTGCGACCCGGTCAACGCAGACATGCCGGCGGCGCCCGTTGCGGCCTGCTCGACCTCGTAGCCATTCTGGGTGAGGTAGGCGGCGACCATGGCGGACAGGCGCTGGTCGTCTTCGATCATCAGGATCCGTTGCGTCATGTGGGTCAGTCGGTGGGGATGATGACCCTAACTCTACCAGCAGAGCTTGAACGGTATGTTTTGGTTTCGTAAAGTTTTGTAATCGTGCTGGAGGCGCTAGAACCACGGGTCGTATTGGAAGCCGTTGGCGACGGCCGGCGCCACCGCGGCGATGTTTTCTTCGCTTTCGCTGAAACCATTGAGCACCGCCGCGGCCGTCGACTGGCCGGTATCGAGCACATTGGTCCAGAACGCGAGGCCAGCGTCGTCCGCCGGCCGATGCAGCGCATTGAGGTAGAACAGGCGCACCAGCGCCTCGTTGGTCGGCGCGCCGCCGTACAGCGCGGCGAATTCGGGCGAGGACATGAAATGCATGGCCATTGTGTTCATGCCCACGCCGCGGTCGCCCATCTCGACCCAGAAACCGACCCCGCCGCTGTCCGGCGTGCGTGCGAAGGCGGCCTGGTACAGGCGGTAGACCTTTCCGCCGACACCGCTCACGTCGAATGCGACTGCGCCGTCCGCGAACAGCGCACGTTCGATGCCCGACAGCTGGTCGGTGCCGTCCGTTCCACCCGTGTCCACGATCTGCCGCACCCCGTCGACCCGTTCGACGGTGTAGGCAGCCCTCGGCTGTGCGTACACCGCGAAATCCAGCCCGGACCCTCCGGTGAGACGGTCGTCGCCGGCACCGCCCGTCATCGTCTCGCTCCCGAAACCGCCGATGAGGATGTCGTTGCCGTCGCCGCCGTTCAGCGTGCCGCTGCCGCCGAAATCCGTATTCAGCGAAATGCGGTCGTTGCCCGCGCCGCCATCGGCAAAATCGATTCCCCTTCCATCGCTGATCTGGTCGTCGCCGTCCCCGCCATGCATCGTGTCGTCGCCGGCGCCGCCCGTGAGATAGTCGGCCCCGTCGCCCCCATACAGCAGGTCATGGCCGCCATAGCCCGAAAGATGGTCGTTTCCGCCCAGGCCGCGCAGCGTGTCCGCCAGGTGGTAGCCCGTCATGGTGTCCGCCGCCGCCGTGCCGTCCCGCTCGATCCCGGTCAGCGAGCCGTCCGGGGAGATGCCGCCGAAGAAATTGGCGCGTGTGAGCGACCCGGCGAGCGTGTTCTTGAGGACCACTACATCGACGTAGCCCGATGGCCCGCCGTCATGGCTGAACTGGAGCACCGTATCGGCGCCGCGCTGCTCGAGTTTCAGCAGGCGCGGGCTGGCGAACGGATTTTCGTTCTTGTCCGGATCCAGGCTCCACAGCAGCTGGCTGAGATCGATTTCGTCGCCCCCGCCGCCCGCCGCAAAATCGGTAATCGTAAATACCTCGGCGGTGCGGACCAGGACGAAGGTATCCGAGCCGGCCCCGCCCGCGGCGTTGACCAGGGTCGGCGTGGACAGGCGGGTGATCTCGATCCGGTCGTTGCCGTCGCCGCCATTGATGAAGGCCGTGCCCGACTCCATCGGCTGGTTGCGATCGGCCGTGAACCAGATCCTGTCGTTGCCGGCGCCGCCGTCGAGGGTCATGCCGCTGTCGCGCCCGGTGAGCATGTCGTCGCCTTCGCCGCCGCGGATGAGGTGCGTGCCTGGTCCGTCGCCGTACAGGATGTCGTTTCCGAGGCCGCCGTCGAGCGTGTCGTTGCCTTCGCGCGCGGCCAGGAGGTCGGCGCCGGCGCCGCCGAACACGCTGTCGGACCCGGCCCCGCCTTCGAGCGTATCGTCGCCATCGCCGCCGTCGATCCAGTCGTCGCCGGTTTCACCGTCGATGCGGTCGTTGCCGCCCTTGCCGCTGATCCGGTCGTTCCAGAGCTGGCCATTCAGGGTGTCGTCACCGGCCGTGCCTTCGATCACGACCCCGGCAGTGGTACCGTCGATACGCAGGCCGCGCGTGAGGTTGTCGCCGGTGATGTCGTCCAGGTCGACGCCGTGCAGGCGCACCACCGTGCGGAACTGGTACTCGGTCCCGGCAGCGCCATCGCGGTCGTACTGCAGCAGCAGGTCGGCGCCGTCCTGCACGGCGCGCAGGTAGCCGGCGGCGCCAAACGGGTTGATCGGGTCGAACGGGGACTGGAATTCGAGTCCGTACACATCGATGATGTCGCCGCCCGCGCCGGCCTTGAAGTCGAACACGTCGACCAGGCCGGTCCGGCCCGCGGTGCCAAGCTCGTAGGTGTCGCGCCCCTCGCCGCCGCGCACCTCGATCCTGGTTTCCCACATCGGCAGGATGAAGCGGTCGTCGCCGGTTCCGCCGTCCACCACGGTGGGCGCCAGGTCCGGCATCTCGGTCATCAGGAAGTGGAATGTATCCGCGCCCGCGCCGCCTACCACCGTGTCGCCGGCGTTGGACGACAGCACGTCGTTGCCGTCGCCGCCGTCGAGCAGGCTGCTGCCGTACAGTACCTGGAAGTTGTAGGCGGTGAGTTCGTCGTTGCCCCCCTGGCCGTACAGGCGGTTGGCGCCCGGACCTCCATCGATGCGGTCGTTGCCGTCGCCGCCCTCGATGGTGTCGTCGCCCGAGCCGCCAGTCAGGTAGTCGTCTCCGAGCTCGCCGTAGAGCAGGTCGGGACCTTCACGGCCGTCGATCTGGTCGTCGCCATCGCCGCCGCGCAGGGTGTCGGCCTCGCTGGTGCCGTCGATGCGGTCGCTGGCCGGGGTGCCGGTCAGGACCACGGAATTTATGTTCGGAGGCAACGCTTCGCCGATGTGTTCGGTTGTCATTGTGAGCAGGTGGGCAGGGTCAGCATGTAACCAAGACTCTACCAGCTGAGCTCGCAGTCGCGAGAAATGTTTCGTAACGGTATGTAAGGGCACACACGTCGAAAAGCGGGGGACAGTCCCAGGCGGGAAAGTCCCCTACGGGTAGCGGACGGGGCGGCCGGGGAAGTCGGGGAGGGGGATGAATTCAGTTTCGCCAGGCACCGGCGCGAAGCGCTGGGCGCGCCAGTCTTCCTTGGCCTGCTCGATGCGGTCGGATGAGCTGGAGACGAAGTTCCAGGTCAGGTAGCGCGGGCCGTCCATCGGCTCGCCGCCCAGCAGCATGGCGCTGGCGCCGGCGGGTCCGCCCTGGACCACCACCGGCTGTCCCGGCTTGAGCACCAAGAGCTGGCCAGCTTCGAACACGCCGTCGCGGCCCAGGTCCAGCGCGCCCTCGGTAACGTAGATGGCGCGTTCGCTGAATTCGGCGGGCACCTGGGCGCGCGCGCCGGGCTGCAGGCGCAGATCCACGTAGAACATGTCGGATAGCGTGGGCGCAGGCGAACTGACGCCGAACATGCTGCCGGCGACGATCCGCGCCATTACGCCCTCGGCCTCCTCCATCGGCAGGTCGGCCACGCCGATGTGGCGGAAATCCGGCTCGCACTCTTCCTTGTCGCGCGGCAGCGCCACCCAGCACTGGAGCCCGAACAGCGGCGACGGCTGCTGGCGCAACTCCGGCGCGGTGCGCTCGGAATGCACGATGCCGCGTCCCGCCGTCATCCAGTTGACGTCGCCCGGCCGGATCGGCTGCACCACGCCAAGGCTGTCGCGGTGCACGATCTCGCCCGAATACAGGTAGGTGACGGTGGCCAGGCCGATGTGCGGATGCGGCCGCACGTCGATCCCGCGGCCCTGTTCGAACACGTGGGGACCCATCTGGTCGAGGAACACGAAGGGGCCGACCATGCGGCGCTGCGTCGACGGCAGTGCGCGCCGCACGTGGAAGTTGTCGCCCAGGTCGTGCGTGCGCGGGATGACCAGCGTTTCCAGGACGCTGTCCGGCGGCAGTTCATGCGGGTGGCTGGTTTCGTCCGTCACGGGGCGCTCCTCTCAGAAGAAAAAGGGCTGGAATGGGAAGCCCTGCGCAATCGATGGTGCCACAGCTTCCATGTTTTCGGCACTCTCGCTGAAACCGACCAGCACCTCGGCGGCTGTGGCGGCGCCGGTGTCGAGCACGCGCACCCAGTAGGCCACGCCCGGCGCGTCCGGCTGGCGGTGCAGGGCGTTCACGTACAGCAACCGCACCAGCGCTTCGTTGGTCGGCGCGGCGCCGTACAGCGACGCGAATTCGGCCGACTTCATGAACTCCGCGCCCATCGCCTCCAGCGACACGCCGGCGTCGCCGTTGGCGAGCCAGAACCCGACCCCACCCGCGTCCGGCGTGCGGTTGAAGGCGGCCTGGTACAGCCGGTACACCTGCCCACCGATGCCGCCGGTATCGAGCGCAATGCCGATGTCGGTGAACACCAGCCGCTCCACGCCGCTGAGCGTGTCGGTGCCGGCGCTGCCGGACAGTCCGCGCACCGTCGCGCTGTCGACGTTGCCGATCACCGAGAAGGCGCTGCGCGGTCCACCGAAGAAGGCGATGTCGGTGCCGGCCCCGCCGACCAGCTGGTCGTCGCCGGCGCCGCCGGTCAGGCGGTCGTTGCCGGTGCCGCCGTCCAGCCGGTCCGGGCCCGAATCGCCGCTCAGCGCGTCGTTGCCGCCGATGCCGATCAGGGTGTCGTTGAAGCGCGTGCCTTCCAGCACGTCGGCCGAGGCGGTGCCGGTCGTGACCACGCCCTCGGTTGCTTCGGCCGGCGGCGCCGCGCCGCCGAAATTGGCCGGGCCGACCAGCGCCGCATTCACGTTTTGCAGCACCATCAGGTCGGCAAAGGCTGCTGCCCCGGCGGCGCCGTCGATATCGAACTGCAGCACCGCGTCGGCGCCGCGCTGGACGATGCGCGCGAAGCCGCTGGTGAGCGGGTTGGCCTGCCCGGTCAGCGACAGGTCGATCAGGTCGCCGCCGGCGCCGGTGGCGAAGTCGGTCACGATCAGAGGGAACAGCTCGACCCCGACCACGGCCGGACGGAACACGTCGATGCCCGCGCCGCCGGTGGCGACGATAGTGGCGCTGCGCCCGGGCGCGAGGTAGGTGGTGAATTCGTCGTTGCCGTCGCCGCCCGATGCGCGCACGTCGCCGCCCGGCGCGCCGAAGTACTGGTTGAAGGCGACGATCGTGATGCGGTCGTTGCCAGTGCCGCCGATCAGGGTATCGGTGCCGTAGCCGGCGCTCAGCTGGTCGTCGCCGATGCCGCCGTCGAGCACATTGGTGCCCACGTCGGCGGTGCTGAGGGAGTCGTTGCCGGCACCGCCTTCGAGGCGGTTGTTGCCGCTCTCGTCGTACAGGATGTCGTTGCCGTCGCCGCCCACCAGGTTGTCGTCGCCGGCGCCGCCGTCCATGGTGTCGTTATCGAGGCCGCCGATCAGCAGGTCGTTGCCGCGCTCGCCCATCAGCGTGTCCACGCCGGGGCCGCCGTCCAGGCGGTCGTTGCCAAGGTCGCCGGAGATGGTGTCGTCGCCTTCCAGCCCGTTCAGCTGGTCGTCGAGGAAGCCGCCGTCCATCACGTCGGCCAGTGCGGTGCCGCTGCGGACGATGCCGGTCTGGGAGCCGCCCACGGTCATGCCGCTGACGAAGTTCTCGGCGGTGAGCCAGCTTTGCGAGACGCCGCGCAGGATCACCAGCGCGCGGAAGGAATAGGTGCCGGCGGCGGCGCCGTCGATGTCGTACTCGATCACGGTATCGGCGCCCTGCTGCACCGCGCGCAGGAAGCCGGAAGGGCCGAAGGGATTGACGCCCTGCGACTGCCACAGCGTGGACAGCGCCAGAAGGTCGATCACGTCGCCGCCGGCGCCGGCGCGGAAGTCGGTGATGTCGAGGCGGCCGGCAAACACCGTATTGATCTTGTAGGTGTCTACCCCCAGGCCGCCGTGGGCGGTGACGATGTTGCCGGGGCCCTTGTATTCGAGCTCGAAGCGGTCATTGCCGTCGTCGCCCTGCACTGTGACCGGGGCGATGGGATTGGTGTATTCGAAGTCGCCGGTGACGATGATGCGGTCGTTGCCGGCCCCGCCGATCATCGTGTCGTTGCCGGCGCCGCCGCGCAGCGTGTCGTCGTCGGCCCCACCTTCGAGGCGGTTGCGGCCCAGGCCAAGGCTGTTGATGGTGTCGCTGCCGGCGCCGCCGATCAGGGTGTTGTCGCCGTATTCGTCGCTCAGCTCATCGTCGCCGTCGGAGCCGTCCAGGCGGTCGTTGCCGAAGCCGCCCTTGATGATGTCGGCGCCGATGCCGCCGTCGATCCAGTCGTCGCCGGCGTCGCCGGACAAGGTGTCGTCGCCGCCGCCGCCGGTGATGAAGTCGTTGCCGCCGGCGCCGAGGATGTTGTCGTCGCTGGAGCTGCCTGCAAGGTTGTCGGGGCCTTCGGTGCCGGTGATGGTGGGAGCGACTGCGGCGGCTTCAACATCCACGGTGACCCTGCCGGGCGGAGGGGCGGACTGTGCGGTGCCTGGCGGGCGCGTGCGCTCGGGGTAGTCGGTTGCGTGCATGGGCTCCTCGCGGTTCTGCGTCCCGTTTATTCAAAAGGCGGGGGACAGTCCCACAGGGACACTCCCCTAGGCGGCCAGGCGCTTTTCTCCGAGCGCGAACGACGCACGCTGGATGCGTCCGTCGATGACCTCGTAGATGCACAGCATCTCGATCGTTCCCGGACCTTCGGGAAACACCCTGCTGACCACCTCGGTGTCGGTAACGATGTTGCCGACCACCGTGCGCGACAGCAGCCGTGCGTGCAGGCCGGGCTCGGCGAAGCGCGCGATATATCGTGGGCGCAATTCGGCGTGTCCTTTGGCCATGCGTTCGCCGTGCAGGGTGAATTGTTCGGCATCCTCGGCATAGGCCTGCATCAGGGCGTCAATATCCTTGGCGTTAAAGGCGTCGAGTTGGGCTTGGACTACGGCGAGGGGAGACAGGTGCGTCATGGTTAAAATTTTCAATGGGAAACGGGACAGTACGGGTCTAGTATACCGAACAATTGCGAGGTCCCCAGCAGCGTTGCCTTCGCTCTACAGCAGACCTGTCGAAAGAATACGAATTGCGCCCACGCCCGCTTACGCTGCTGCTTGCAGGCCTACCGATCGCGGTCACCGCGTGGTTCCTGCTGGGGCGGACCGACGTCGAAGATGCGCACGGGCCGCAGCCCGCTGCCGCGCTTGCCCAGCCGTTCGCACCTCAGCAAATTAACCCGGTAACTGGCGAGCGCGCCGCCCAGCCACAAACAGCGGAGATGCGCGCCCGGTTCGAAACGGCAAGCAACTACGCCGCCTTCATCCACGATGCGATGTCGCGCCCCTCCGAAGGCGGGCGCTTCTATGCGCAGCTGGCGCATATCCGATGCATGGAGGCCGGCAGCGCAAAGCTGGACGCCGCCGTTCCCAGCGTTGCACATCCCGCGCGCCAGGCGGAGGCGCTCAGGTTCGCCGCGGCCCTCCAGGAGCGATGCGCCGGGGTCGCCGAACAGTTTCCGGACACTGCGACCTTCTGGCGCGCCCTGAAGCACTCCAACGCCAGGGGGACGCCGGACCAGCTGCTGATGATTCCCCTCATGGCATCGAGCCAGAGTGGCGGCGAAGATTTGCGCCGCGCGCAGGAACTCGGTGACCCCTACCTGCTGGCGGCGACGCTGGAAGTCAATGTAGAACAGGTCGCGGAAAGCATCGATCCCGCCTACGCGGAAGGACGCAACCGCGAGGTGCTGTTCACCGCGGCCGGCGCGGCCGCGTGCGAAATCGTCGGCGATTGCCGGGACAACTGGCGCCTGAAATTTTTCTGCGCGGTGGGTGGCCACTGCGAATTCGACGACTACCGCGACTTCGCCCGCGCCGGCCTTGCGCCGGGACAGCGGCCCCTGTTCGACACCACCCTGAAAGCGCTCGTGAAGCGGGCAGGCCACTAGCCATTCAGACGTAGGCGAGCAGGCGTCCGCAGGAAATGATCGCCACCCACAGCAAAAGCGACACAATTGCCTGCAGGCGCGCCGCCGGCGGGGCCGTCGCACCGATGTTCCAAGCCGCGACGCCGCGATAGACACCGGCGTGGAAGATCAGCGCATTGACGCCGGCCAGCGCGATCAGCGAGAGTTTGAGCTGGAAGACCGGGTTGCCGAGCAGTCCGTGCGGGTCCGCGGACAGCATCAGAAGGCCTGCCGGCACCACCAGTCCAAGGCTGGCGACGGACCACGGCAGCAGGTGGCGGCCAAGCGTATCGACCGGCAGGGCGCGCGCGAAGCCGAGCACGCGCAGGTCGAACAGCGACACGCCCCCCACCAGCACAGCGAAGCCGAGGATATGGAATATCTCTACGACCGGATACAGCCACAGGTTGCTGCGCATGTGCGCGGAAACAGGAGTCGACGCCAGCCAGGCGGCTGCGTCGGCCAACGCCATCAGCGCAGCTCCGTGGTCTTGCCGTCGATGGTGATGCGCTCGGCGCGCAGTTCGTCGGCCTTGCTCCGGTGCGGATAGCCGTAGACTGTGGCGCGCTGGCCGGCCACCAGCTTGTCGCGCAGGAGGCCGCGCGCTTCCATGCGCGAAGGCGGCGCCAGCACGACATGCCAGGTCTTGTCGGCGGTCTTGAGCACGACCGATCCGTGGGGATGCTCGTAGCTGGCCTGTTCGATGGTGCCGCTCAACTGCTGCGGGTTGTTGGCGACGTAATTGCTCCAGCCATGGTGGGCGGAAGCGGAGGTGGCCACGAGGGCGGCCAGCAGGAACAGTCGTTTCATGACGAACTCCCCGGTTGAGCGGATGCGGCAATTTTATGGCGGCACGGGCGCGCGGGGCGCTACCTTGGCGGCTTCTGGCCATTGATCTTGCCCCGCATGATCGGCGTGCATTAGGATGCTGTTCTACTATCAAGGAATCGCGATGTTACGAATACTGGGCAAGGCATCCTCCATCAATGTACGCAAAGTCCTGTGGACCTGCGCGGAGCTGGGCGTGGTATTCGAACGCGAGAACTGGGGGGACGGCTTCCGCTCCACGCGCGAGGCAGGGTTCCTCGCGCTCAATCCGAATGCGCAGGTACCTGTGATCGTCGACGGCGACTTCGTGCTGTGGGAGTCGAACACGATCTGCCGCTACCTGGCCACGCAATACGGCGGCGGCTTGCTGCTGCCCCGCGCAGCACCTGAGCGGGCGATGGTCGAGCAGTGGATGGACTGGCAGGCAACGGAGCTGAATAACGCGTGGCGCTACGCCTTCATGGCGCTGGTGCGCCGCAGTCCCGCGCACCAGGACCCCGGCAGCATCACTGCGAGCGTGGACAGCTGGAACCGCCACATCTCCCTGCTGGACCGGCATCTCGCGGCGGGCGGGCCGTATGTGGCGGGGAATGAGTTTTCGCTGGCGGACGTAGTGCTCGGGCTGTCCCTGAACCGCTGGCTCATGACGCCGATGGAACGGCCGGATTGCCCGGCACTGGCGGCCTATTACGAACGGCTGCGCGGGCGGGCCGGCTTCCGCGAATTCGGTTGCAACGGGACGCCCTGACCACGCGGAATTGGTCAATATGGCCGGCGAAATCTAGCGAGCTTACGTGGAGGGTGAACCAATGGACGCTGGGGCAAACATCAGGATCACGGTGAAACGTCATTTCAAAGCGAAGCCGGCGCGCGTATTCGGCGCGTGGCTCGATCCGGCGTCCGCCGGGCGCTGGCTGTTTGCGACACCGGCCGGGACGATGGTTCAGGTCGATATCGACGGGCGCGCCGGCGGCGGCTTCACGATCGTCGACCGCCGGGACGGGGAGGACGTTGCGCACGTGGGCAAATACCTCGAGGTCGACCGGCCGCGCAGGCTGGTGTTTTCGTTCGGCGTGCCGAAATATTCGAAAGACCAAGCGGTGGTCGCGATCGACTTCAGGCCATCGGAAGTCGGCTGCGAGCTGACGCTGACGCAGGAGATGAACCCTTCGCTGGCCGAGTACAAGAGCCGCACCGAGGAGGGTTGGGCGACCATCCTGCAAAACCTCGCCAAGTTCGTCGAATAGCCCCCTGTCGTCCCAGCGAAGGCTGGGACCCATACGTCGCATCCGGAAGTTGCACACGCTGCGCCGTGACGCGAGCTCAGTATGGGTCCCAGCCTTCGCTGGGACGACGGCGTTAGGACAGCTGCAGCTCCATGGACTGTTCGAGCAAAGGCGAATCGGGCCGCGGTTCCGGCGTGCCGTAGTCGCGAAACCCTTCACGCAGGTATAGCCGCCTTGCTGCGGTCTCCCCGATGACCGCCAGCCGCACCACGCGTGCATGCCGCGCCCGTGCCCAGCGGACAGCCTCGCGCACCAGCGCCGCGGCGATTCCCCGTCCGCGCCCTTCCGGCGCCACCCACACCTGGAAAATGTTTACCACCGAGTCGTCGTCGGCATCGACCTTTGCATAGAGCAGTCCCACCGCCACGCCATCGAGTTCCGCGACCAGCGGATAGTCCTTGCCGGACACCGCCGCAGCAGCCAGCCGCGCAGCCCACTCTTCGGACGTGCGCTGCTGTTCCGACGCGTACGTGCTGCAGAACGCTTGCGGCGACTCGGCCAGCGAGCGCAGGCGCACATCACGGTAGGTCGGCCACTCTTGCGGCTCGAAAGGACGGATGGTGAACGAATCTTCCAAAGTCTTCCTCTTCTAACTGCGGTCGATGATTCTTGAGATCAGCGCGCCGTCGAACGCGAACTCCGACGTGCCCTGCATTTCGAGCACGGTTCCGGCGGGCGGGCCGTCAGGAATGCCGTCAGCCAGTGTCCCTCTCCATGCGATGGTGGCGACGATGGCGTCATCGCCCGTTTGCAGTTCGACGATGCGCTGCTCGCGCTCAGCAAAGATCTGCTTCGCATGCTCGGCCAGTTCACGGAACTCCTCCACGCCGGTGGCGGATGCGGTCATAGCGTCGCCGGAATAGTTTTCAAACCGGATTCCCGGCGAGAGGGTCGCCAGCATGCCGTCGATGTCGAAAGCGTTATACGCATCCATGTACCGGTTGATCAGGCTTAGTTGTTCCTCGTGATGCATGTCCACTCCTTGCTCAAGTTTGGGCTTCGACCGCGTCAATCGCGGCGGGCGCCGTCACGGCTTTCGGCCGGCGCTTGCCATTCAACAGCGTGCCGATCACCGTGTGCCGGACAAACAGCTGGTATGTGACCAGGCAAGCGATCGTCGTCAACAGGATGTTCAGCGCCATCTTGGCCACCGCACCGATTTCCAGGTTGTAGATGAGTATGCCGAATCCGACCGTGCCCAGCATGTGCACCAGGAAGGCCCAGTACGAACTCTCCGACACATAACGCAGCACGCTGTTCTGGGTCGAGACGTAGCGCAGGAACAGCCCGATCAGGGCGAGCGACCACAGCCAGGACGTCAGGTTGTACAGGAACCCAAACCACAGGATGATGTGGGGAACGCTCCCCGGATCGGCTTTGGCGGTCCTCATGGCGGCGCCCGCGAGGACAAATCCCACCAGGCCTACGGCCGCGTACCACCAGCCCTTGCTGGTATAGCGAGGGAACAGCACGTCCTGATGACGGTGCAGGAAAAAGCCGAATGTGAAGAATAGTCCGTTATGCAGCAGTTCCGCAGCATTCGGAATGAAGGAGCCGTTCGGCGTGACCTGCCCCATAGGATAGAACGAACCGGCCGCCGCCAGAGGAACGGTGAGTACCAGAACTCCCCACCACTTGCCGGCCAGCGCGCGGTAAACCGTGTGGGCGTAGCTGCGTACCTTTTCCGGGAGACGCGCGGCCGCCGGCGCCAGAACCGCTGTCAGCAGGCTGAACCAGATCAGGTAGTACAGGAACCACATGTGCATGGTGGTGAACGGCGACTTCTTGTCGGTCTTTTGCGCCAACAGGGACAGGTCGATTCCGGCCGTGCGGTACACCATCATGTGCAAGTAGACCAGCATCAGCACCGACATGCTGACGATCAGCACCGGCCAGAAAATCGCAAACGGCAGCGCCAGCCGGCGCATCCGGTGCCTGAGCATTTCCTTGTAGCCGCGGCTCGCCACGAGCAGCGCGACAAAGAATCCCGCCAGGATGAAGAACGTGGGCATGCGGAACGCGTGGATGAACGCGAGGAGAAGGTCGGCGACCGGCGAGTCCTGCCAGTCGTGCCAGGGGAGCAGGGAAATCCCGGTCGTGTGGTTGACCGCCACGTGGAGAACGATCCCCAGCCACATCATTACCGCCCGAAGGTTATCGAATGCATGTAGCCGCCCGGTCTGATCCATTGCGTACGTCCCTTCATCGTCGCCGTAGCGAATAAAGCGGCCCGATGGCCGCTATTTCATTCTACTTTGAAACGTTGTGTGGTTGTTATCAATCTTTAACCATCAGTTCACGCAGCGCGTTCAATGCGGCATGCGTAGCAGCCGTAGGCCCCGAAGCGGGCCATGACGAAGGCGACGTCCTCACGCATCAGGAAGTCCTCCAACCGGCCCTCCGCTTCTTCCGGCGAAGTGATGACTGCATCGAGAATCCGCTCCTGGCGCGAGTACGCGCGCAATACGAAGGGTGACCCAAAATACGGGTTGGGTCCATCGATCGGGAGCCGATGCGACTCGGGTTCCTGTCCGCCGCCGTTGGCGAGGATGAATATGGGACCGTATTCCTTGTAGGGCCCCTCGACCTCGAACGGGCAATAACTGGCGAGTATCAGTTCCTCGCCGGGGCGCGCACGACGCAAAACGTCGCGGCATGGTTCGCCACCTTCCGCGACGAGTCGTTCGACCGGCTGGTCCCGGTCATCGAGGCCCGCTTGCCTGGCTCTGGCGATAAAACCAGATTTCAAAGGAACGAGTTTGTAGCTGCATTGAACAGTTTGGGTCGACATCGGGCACCTCGTCGGTATGGTTTTCGGAGATGGCATCATCGCCCGCCCGCCCCCCTTCCGATACCCGAATCTTGCTTTCAAAAATATCCCATGATTGAATGGTTTGCCGCTGCTACACTGGCCGAATTCCCGCTAAGAACATCACAACATAGGAGAACAGCATGTGGAAGAAGGGCTTGATCATTATCCTCGGGCTTGCCAGCTTGGCTGTGAACGCGGCACATGCGCAGGGCGAACCGATGAAACCCGCATCACAATATGACGGCACGCTTGCGGCCTCGCTCGGCGGCGACGGCCATGGCATGCGCGCATACGTGCTGGTGATCCTGAAAACGGGGCCGACCAAGGTTCCGGCGGGCGAGGCGCGCAAGGCCATGTTTGCCGGCCACTTCGCTAACATGGAGCGCCTGGCCGCCGAGAAGAAGCTCGCATTTGCCGGTCCGCTGGATGGCGTCGAGGGACGCCGCGGCATCTTCATCCTGGCGACGCCCGACATCGAGACCGCGAAGATCTGGGTCGCCACCGACCCCGTCATCGTCAACGGCGAAATGGTGGCCGAGTACCACAAGCTCTACGGTTCCGCCGCCCTGATGATGGTCAACGACGTCCACAATAAAATCCAGAAGAAGCAGCCCTAGGGGACTGTCCCTCCGCGCCAAGGCGGCAGTACTGTCCCCCGCCTTCCTTCGCTCAGCCCCAAGCCTCCCTAACCAGGCCCACAGGAGTCACACATGCATCCAGCAGTACGCAATATTCTGGCCGTCATCGCCGGCCTCCTCATCGGCAGCACCGTCAACATGGGACTCATCAGCTTCAGCGCCAGCGCGATCCCGCCGCCGGCCGGTGCCGACGTCACCACGATGGAAGGCCTGAAGGCGTCGATGCACCTGTTCGAGCCGAAGCACTTCCTGTTCCCGTTCCTGGCGCACGCGCTCGGCACGTTTGCCGGTGCCGCGGTCGCAGCGTGCCTCGCTGCGAGCTACAAGCTTCAAATGGCGATGACCATTGGTGGTGTGTTCCTGGCTGGCGGGATTGCGGCGGT
Source organism: Telluria sp. (assembly GCA_035759315.1). Lineage (GTDB taxonomy): Bacteria > Pseudomonadota > Gammaproteobacteria > Burkholderiales > Burkholderiaceae_D > Telluria. The sequence continues at coordinate 23,606 of DASTVB010000141.1, forward strand.
TGTGATGCTGCCGTCGCCGATGTGGTTCGACGCCGTTGACCTGATCGGCGCATACATCCCGATGGCGTGGCTGGGCTGGAAGCTGAGCGCAAGAAATGCGCAGGCGGAAGTCTAATACCCCTTATGTCCGGCGGACTGGCCATGAAAAATATTCAAATTATTGATGGTGCTGTTAACGCCGTCTACGATATCTTTTCAGCGACGGACGAAGAGTTCGCGTTGATTTTCCCAGGCGATACCGATATAGCGTTTATCAACGAAGTCTATGCCCGGGGGGACAAAGCTACGCTTGATGTGGCGTTCAATAATATTTGGGGGCGAAGAATTAAGAAACGTGACGCGAATGGTATTCACGGGATCGTTTTTTACGAGTTGGATGCTAAAAGCATCTACTACCCAACTAGAAAAGACGAAGAGGCGATTAATCCCGACGGGACATTGCTACGCTGAAGTAGCGCGGACAAACAGGGAAGGTCCCTGTTCGGATCGGCCTACTGGCATGGAAGCGTCACGCGGTGAGTATCAACCGCGATCCAGTTGTCTTCCCACGTCGCCCCGCCGTTCGCGCTGTAGGCCTGCTCGAAGCGCAACCGGTCTTTTCCTGTCGGGAGGATCAGGAAGCGGACGAAAAACCGCTCGTCCGTTCAGCGTGTCCTGGCTATAGAATGTTCCCTTGCCCTGGCTAAACGATCCGTGCATCGGATCGGTCATCAAGCTATTGGCCAGGTTTGCAAAGTGCAGAGTCCACTGGCCGCTGGCCGGTTGGTGCGATTCACGCATTCACTTTTTTGTATCGTGCGAATCCAGATACTCATTCTTTAAATCCCGGTAAATCAAGTCCAGTTCCGCGATCTGATTGGTATAGAGATGGAAATTCTCCTTGCTCTCCATGGCCAGTTTCGCGTGTGCGGAGAGCAGGCCAATTGAGGCAACCCATTTGTTCCATGAAGGAAGCTTGGACAATTCGTTGTTGTATACCTTGTCGAATTGTTCCACCATGTAATACTTGGAGCGGTCCTCGACCATGCTGTCGCTTCGGGCACCGGTGACGAAGACCGCAAAAGGCGCGATCATGTCGTCGGAAATCGTGGGGTCGATGGTGATGCGTTTGCCGAATCCGAGCCGCGCCTTAACCCATTGTTCGACCCCGATCACATTCATGGTCGGATCGACGGGCAACCACTTGCCCGAGGTATCGTCATACACCTCCAGCCAGCGGTGGTCGTTATGGCGCGCCCCAAAGACGGAATAACGGGGGCCTTTTTCTTTCACCAACTGTTCGGCCTGTCCCTGGCGCTCGGGGTGGAGCCTGGACAGGTTGACCTCGGCAATGGAACGGGTCTTGATATCCATGGCCTTCACTATTTCCACATATACCTGGGCCAGGTCGTAGCAATTACCGGCACCGCGTTCCAGTATCTCGCTGACGGTTCTGCGTTTGTAGTCGGTGGCCACCCACTCCAGCCGATTGCTGACCCAGTTCAGCAAGGTCCTCGCCTTCTTGTAATCGGTGTCGTCGTTCGCGGTAATCTGCTCGCCCAACACCTTCAGATTCAGATTCCTGGTATCGATTTTATCCGCGAGATTGGCGCGGGCGGACTGGGCATGAGCTACAAAAGGCTGGGCAGCAAGAAGCAAAAGAATGATGAGTTTTTTCATGAACTTGGAAGGTGCTGTTAACGTAGACAGAAACTTGTTTCGACATGCATACCTGACGAACATTGACCAGGAAGCTGTTGACAAAACGAGCAACTATCGCACGAAAACATGGCCAAGTCAGCATTCCAGCTCGGTCATCGGCGACAGCAGGGACCACTTGGCGTTACCGAATTCATCCAACTATTGTTCTTCCGACTCTCATTCGCCAGTAACTGACTTGGCCGGCTCTACCTCTGGGTTCGTTACTCAGAATAGCTCACATGGAACCGCCGGGATTACGACGTATGTTTGGAATTACCTCGTTCGAAAGCCAACTGCGTAACAAGAGCATGTTTCGGCTCGTGCGGCGATGGTTTGTGCGCAGTTCCAGGAGGCGCAGCGCGCCCACTTCCGTAATTCCGCGGAGCGAGTGGCCGGGAATGGTTCCGCGCTCCGCGGCGAGCGCCACCAGCTCCAACCGCGTAGGTGGCGGTTCGATGAGTGCATTGATGTCCAACTCGGAGAACCACACCACTCCGTCGCTAAGACATATCCGTACCTGCCGATCTTGAAACGCAAAATAACGTCCTTGCCATTTGCGATAGTGCTGCCAGCGTCCAAAGCGCAGAAAAGCCGCAAACAGGTTGATCACCTGTTTCGCAAACACTCGCGATAGACCGGCAGCCACCGCCATGCCTAAGACAATCCAGATGGCTTTCGATTCAAGAAATGGGTCCATGGTTGAATCTGGCGGCGCCTAAGGAAAGCTCCTGCAAAGCGATGGAGTTACTCGACGGTGACCGATTTGGCGAGGTTACGCGGCTTGTCGACGTCGGTGCCGCGGGCCAGCGCAGTGTGATACGCCAGCAGCTGTAGCGCAGCCACGTGCAGGATCGGCGACAGCAGGCCGTAGTGCTCGGGCAGGCGGATCACGTGCACGCCATCACCGGAGCTGATGCGCGAGTCGACGTCCGCAAACACGAACAGCTCGCCGCCGCGCGCGCGCACTTCCTGCATGTTCGACTTGAGCTTCTCCAGCAGCTGGTCGTTCGGCGCGATCGTCACCACGGGCATCTCGTTGGTCACCAGCGCAAGCGGGCCGTGTTTCAGTTCGCCCGCAGGATAAGCTTCCGCGTGGATGTACGAGATTTCCTTGAGCTTGAGCGCGCCTTCCAGCGCGATCGGGTAATGGATGCCGCGGCCCAGGAACAGCGCGTTTTCCTTGCGCGCGAATTCTTCGGCCCAGGCGATGATCTGCGGCTCGAGCGCCAGCACCGATGCGATAGCGACCGGCAGGTGACGCATGCGCTTCAGGTACTCGGCTTCCTCGTCATCGCTCAGGCGGCCGTTGACCTGGGCCAGCGTGAGCGTGAGCAGGAACAGGGCGGTCAGCTGCGTGGTGAAGGCCTTGGTCGAGGCGACGCCCACTTCCACGCCGGCGCGCGTGATGTACGAGAGCATGCACTCGCGCACCATGGCGCTGGTGGCGACGTTGCAAATGGTGAGGGTCTTGTCCATGCCGAGCGAGCGAGCGTGCTTGAGCGCGGCCAGCGTGTCGGCGGTTTCGCCGGACTGCGAGATGGTGACCACCAGCGTCGATGGATGCGGCACGCTGTCGCGGTAGCGGTATTCGCTGGCGATTTCCACGCTGACCGGCACCTTGGCCACCGATTCGATCCAGTACTTGGCGGTGAGGCCGGCGTAGTAGCTGGTGCCGCAGGCCAGGATCAGCACGCGGTCGATTTCCTTGAACACCTTGTAGGCGCCGTCTCCGAACAGCTCGGGCATGATGCCGGTGACGCCTTCGAGCGTGTCACCGATCACGCGCGGCTGCTCGAAGATCTCTTTCTGCATGTAGTGGCGGTATGGGCCCAGTTCGGCGGCGCCGGTGTGGGCGTGCACGGTCTTGACTTCGCGGTCGGCAGGGCGGCCATCGGAGTCGACGATCCATACGCGCGCCAGCTGCAGGTCGACCACGTCGCCTTCTTCCAGGTAAATGATCTGGTCGGTGGTGCCGGCCAGCGCCATGGCGTCGGAGGCGACGAAGTTCTCGCCCTTGCCGATGCCGACGATCAGCGGGGAGCCCTGGCGCGCGGCGACCACGCGGTGCGGCTCTTCGCGGCAGAATACGGCGATCGCGTAGGCGCCATGCAGGCGCTTGACGGCCTGCTGGACGGTGTCGAACAGGTCGCCGTTGTACATGTGGTCGACCAGGTGGGCGATCACTTCGGTGTCGGTCTGGCTCTGGAACTCGTAGCCGAGCGCGATCAGTTCGGCGCGCAGCTCGTCGTGGTTCTCGATGATGCCGTTGTGGACCAGCGCGATGCGCGCGGCCGCGTCGCTCGGCGAGAAGTGCGGGTGGGCGTTGTTGGTCGCCGGCGCGCCGTGGGTGGCCCAGCGCGTGTGGGCGATGCCGGTGAAGCCCTGCAGGCGCGCGTTGTCGACCTGCGCTTCGAGTTCAGCGACGCGCGAGGTGCTGCGCGAGCGTTGCAGGCTGCCGTCCACGTGCAGCGCCACGCCGCAGGAGTCATAGCCGCGGTATTCCAGGCGCTTCAGGCCCTCGATCAGGATGGGAGTGATGTTACGTTGCGCTACTGCTCCGACGATGCCGCACATGGGAACCTCGATGAAATGTAATTGATGAGAAGATACTAGTTCACCCTTCGTGAAATATGCTTTCAGAATTCAATAGAAAACGTTATATTCTTTCATTGAATACGAACCGTGAAATATCCTTTCGTTTTATGACTGTCTGTGAAATTAAATTCCATGAGTGATTCTTCTGGGCTAGACGAGCTTGATCGTCGCATTCTTGAAGTGCTGCAGGTTGACGCATCGCATACCAACGCGGAGTTGGCGGAACTCGTGCATGTGTCGCCGCCGACCTGTTTGCGCAGGGTGAAGCAATTGACCGAGGACGGGGTGATCGAGCGGCAGGTGACGCTGGTGTCGCCGGAGAAGGTGGGGGCGCGGCTGACGGCGATCGTCGAGATTACGCTGGACGTCCAGGCGGCGGAGCGGATGGAGGAGTTCGAGCGGCACGTGGCGGCGGATGGGGCGGTGATGCAGTGCTATCGGGTGTCGCCGGGTCCGGATTTCGTGCTGGTGGTGCAGGTGGCGGATATGCCGGCGTATCACGCGCTGGCGCATCGGCTGTTCGCCGGGCACAGGAATGTGCGGAATGTGAAGACTTACTTCTCTACGTTCAGGAGCAAGTTTGAGACTCGAATCGCGCTTTAGCCGATAAACGTAAAACCGTCATCGCCGCGAAGGCGGGGGCCCATGCTGAGTTACCGAAGTGGATGTTCAGTATGGGTCCCCGCTTTCGCGGGGATGACGGGTTTTTCTTTTGCGACGGTTTTCTTTGCGGTGCTACGTAAAGAGCAGGGGACGGTCCCCGGTGGGGACAGTCCCCGTTACATCAGACGGTTTCGAGGGCGGCGTTGAAGGTCGCGCTTGGACGCATCACGGCGCTGACCTTGGCTTCGTCCAGCTTATAGTAGCCGCCGATGTCCACTGCCTTGCCCTGCACTTCGAGCAGTTCCGCAACGATCTTCTGCTCGTTGTCGGCCAGGCTCTTGGCCAGCGGTGCGAAGGCTGCTGCCAGCTCGGCGTCGTCCTTCTGCGCCGCGAGTTCTTCCGCCCAGTACATGGACAGGTAGAACTGGCTGCCGCTGTTGTCGAGCTCACCGGTCTTCGGCGATGGCGACTTGCGGTTGTCCAGCAGGCGGCCGGTTGCTGCATCCAGCGTCTTGGCCAGGACTTTCGCCTTGGCGTTGCCGGTCTTGAGGCCCAGGTCTTCCAGGCTCACCGCCAGCGCCAGGAATTCGCCCAGCGAGTCCCAGCGCAGGTGGTTCTCTTCCACCAGCTGCTGCACGTGCTTCGGCGCCGAACCGCCCGCGCCAGTCTCGTACATGCCGCCGCCCGCCATCAGCGGAACGATCGACAGCATCTTCGCGCTGGTGCCCAGTTCCATGATCGGGAACAGGTCGGTCAGGTAGTCGCGCAGGATGTTGCCGGTGACGGAAATGGTGTCCAGGCCGCGCTTCACGCGCTCCAGGGTGTAACGCATCGCACGCACCTGCGACATGATCTGGATGTCCAGGCCCGAGGTGTCGTGATCCTTCAGGTAGGTCGTGACCTTCTTGATCAGCTCATTCTCGTGCGGACGGTACGGGTCGAGCCAGAACACTGCCGGCATGCCCGAATTGCGCGCGCGGGTCACGGCCAGCTTGACCCAGTCGCGGATCGGCGCGTCCTTGACCTGGCACATGCGCCACAGGTCGCCGGTTTCCACGTTCTGCGACATCAGCACTTCGCCGGTATCGAGGTCGGTGACGTTGGCGACGCCATCTTCAGGGATCTCGAAGGTCTTGTCGTGCGAACCGTATTCTTCCGCCTGCTGCGCCATCAGGCCCACGTTCGGTACCGTGCCCATGGTGCGCGGATCGAATGCGCCGTGCCATTTGCAGAAGTTGATCACTTCCTGGTAGATGCGGGCGAAGGTGCTCTCTGGGATGACTGCCTTGACTTCCTTCAGGCGGCCGTCGGCGCCGTACATCTTGCCGCCGGCGCGGATCATCGCTGGCATCGACGCGTCGACGATCACGTCGCTCGGCGAATGGAAGTTGGTGATGCCTTTGGCGGAATCGACCATCGCCAGTGCAGGACGCTTTTCCTGGCAGGCGTGGATGTCGCGGATGATTTCTTCGCGCTGCGACTCTGGCAGGGTGGCGATCTTGTTGTACAGGTCGACCATGCCGTTGTTCACGTTCACGCCCAGGCTGTCGAGCACCGCCTGGTGCTTCTCGAACGCCTCTTTGTAGAACACGCGGACGCAGTGGCCGAACACGATCGGGTGCGACACCTTCATCATGGTCGCCTTCACGTGCAGCGAGAACATCATGCCGGTCGCGTGCGCGTCTTCGATCTGCTTCTCGTAGAAGTCCAGCAGCGCCTTGCGGCTCATGAACATCGAGTCGATGATCTCGCCGTCCTGCAGCGCGACCTTAGGCTTGAGCACCAGGGTCTTGCCGCTCTTGGTGATCAGTTCCATCTTGACGTTGCGTGCGCGGTCCAGCGTCATCGACTTTTCGCCGTGGTAGAAGTCACCGGCGGTCATGTGCGACACGTGGGTGCGCGACGCTGGCGACCATTCGGCCATCGAGTGCGGGTTCTTGCGTGCGTACTCTTTCACTGCGCGTGGCGCGCGGCGGTCCGAGTTACCTTCGCGCAGGACCGGGTTCACTGCGGAACCGGTGCACTTGTTGTAGCGCGCCTTGATGTCTTTTTCTTCGTCGGTCTTCGGGTCGGAAGGGTAGTCAGGCAGCGCGTAGCCTTTGCCCTGCAGTTCCTTGATCGCGGCCAGCAGCTGCGGCATCGACGCGCTGATGTTCGGCAGCTTGATGATGTTCGCGTCCGGCTCGAGGGTCTTCTTGCCCAGCTCCGCGAGGGCGTCAGGGACCCGCTGCTCCGGGGTCAGGTAGTCGGCGAAGTTCGCCAGGATGCGCGCGGCAACCGAAATGTCGCTGGCTTCGACGCGAATGCCGGCCGGCTTGGTGAAGGTGCTGACGACTGGCAGGAAGGCGTGGGTCGCCAGCAGGGGCGCCTCGTCGGTCAGGGTGTAGATGATGGTAGGTTGGCTGCTCATACGCTTTCCAATGTTTTGCGAAGGTGGCTGGATTTGCTACTCACGGTCTTATATAAGACATATGACATGCGACAGCCGGATATTATGCACCAGAGTTGGCCGCGGCACCACATTTCCGAAGGGGGGCCCTGCTGATTTGCCACGGCCCGCGCCCCGCCGTCGTCCCAGCGGTGGCTGGGACCCATGCTGAGTTGCCGGAGTCGGATGCTCAGTATGGATCCCAGCCTCCGGCGGGATGACGGTTTTGTGGGTAGCGGTCGTCGGCGAGCTGAAGGCTGCGAAGGGACGATCCGTGCTTAGTGCTTGGTCTTGACGGGGCGCTTCCAGCTTTCGATCGTTAGCTGCTTGGGGCGCGAGATGGTCAGCTTGCCGGCTGGCGCGTCCTTGGTCAGCGTGGTGCCGGCGCCGAGCGTGGCGCCCTTGCCGACGGTGACCGGGGCTACCAGCTGCGAGTCGCTGCCGATGAAGGCGTCGTCCTCGATCACGGTGCGGAACTTGTTGGCGCCGTCGTAGTTGCAGGTGATGGTGCCGGCGCCGATGTTCACTTTGGAACCGACCGTGGCGTCGCCCACGTAGGCCAGGTGGTTAGCCTTGGTGTGCGCCGCGATCTGGCTGTTCTTGATCTCGACGAAGTTGCCGATGTGGACGTCTTCCGCCAGCGTGGTGCCCGGGCGCAGGCGCGCGAACGGGCCGATGATGGACTTGGCGCCGACGACGGCTTCTTCGATATGGCTGAAGGGCTTGACCTGCGCGCCGGCAGCGATCGCGGAGTTGATGATCACGCAGTTGGCGGCGATGTGCACGCCGTCCGCCAGGTCGACCCGGCCTTCGAACACGCAGCCGACGTCGATGACGACGTCGCGGCCGCAAATCAGCTCGCCCCGCACGTCGATGCGGGCAGGATCGAGCAGCGTCACGCCGCGCTCGAGCAGGGCGTTGGCGATGTTGGCCTGGTGACGGCGTTCCAGCTCGGCCAGCTGCACCTTGCTGTTCACGCCTGCCACTTCCCACTGCGCGGCCGGGCTTGCCGAGACCACCGGCACACCATCGGCCACGGCTTGCGCCACGATATCGGTCAGGTAGTACTCGCCCTGCGCGTTGTTGTTGGACAGCGCGCCCAGCCACTTCTTGAGGTGGCGGGTTGGCACCATCATGATGCCGCTGTTGATCTCGCGCACCTGGCGCTCTTCGTCGCTGGCATCCTTCTCTTCCACGATGCGCACGATCTCGCCGTCCGCGCGGATGATGCGGCCCAGGCCGAAGGGATCGTCCTGTTCCACCGTCAGGATGGCGAGCTTGTCGCTGCCAGCTACCGCGGCCAGGCGCTTGAGCGAGTCCGCGGTCGTCAGCGGCACGTCGCCGTACAGCACCAAAGTCGGAGCGTCTTCTTCGAGCTGGTCCATGGCCTGCATGACCGCGTGGCCAGTGCCCAGCTGCGGTTCCTGCAGCGCCGTGGAGATGTCGGCATAGGCGCCAGTGTTCTGCTTGGCAACGATCTCAGGCACCGCTGCGCCCCCGTGGCCGTAAATCACGCATAATTTGCGAGGTGCAAGCTCACGCGCGGTATCGATCACGTGCAGCAGGAGCGGCTTTCCCGCCAGGGGATGCAATACTTTAGGCAGGGCGGACTGCATGCGCTTGCCCATTCCGGCAGCGAGAATCACAACATTCATAGAGACCAGCGAAAATAATTGAGAAGATGACAAAGTCTAACACGCAGCCGACAGCCGGCCACCGCATTCGCGTCCTGTTCGCAGTCTTGCTGGCCCTGGTGGTTGCGGGCTGCACCACGATCCGCTTCACATATAACAATGGCGACACGCTACTGTACTGGTGGATCAATGCATATGTCGACCTCGAAGGCGAGCAGTCGGACGTCGTCAAGAAGGATATCGACAAGGTATTCGCCTGGCACCGCCAGACCCAGCTGCACGATTACGCGGCCCTGCTCCAGAAGGCGAAGCAGCAGCTGAACGGCCCCGTCACGCCGCAGGCGCTGCACGGGCTGATGGACGACGTGAAGGCGCGCGGCCAGCGGCTGGCCCTGCACGCGGCGCCGCAGCTGGCTGACCTGGCGCGCTCGCTGCAGCCGGACCAGATCGGCAACCTCGAGGAGAAGTTCGCGAAAAACAACCGCGACTACCGCCGCAAATTCATGAGCGGCGACCCCGAGCAGCGCAAGAAGATCCGCTACAAGAAAACCATGGAGCAGCTGAAGATCTGGTTCGGCAGTTTCAGCAACGAGCAGGAAGACGCGATCCGCCGGCTGTCCGACGCGCGCCCGCTCGACAACGAGGTATGGCTTCAGGAGCGCATGCGCCGCCAGCGCACGATCGTCGACCTGGTAAAACGCGTGCAGTCGCAGCGCCTGGACAAGCCCGCAACCGTGGCACTGATCGAAAACACGATCCGCGAAACCTTCAACCGGCTCGACACGCCGGAACGCAAGGCCAACTACGATGCCCAGCTCAAGTTCTACTCCGACATCATCCGGCTGACCACGCCCGAACAGAAGGCCCACGCGCAGCAGCGCATGCAGGGCTGGATCGAGGACATGAACACGCTGGCGAGGGAGAAGCAGACGTAGCAACCCCCGCTGGGCTGGTGCTATAGTCGCGCCCATGCAAAAGAAATCGCCTCTACGCACCCTCACCGGGCACAAGCCAAGGCTTGCGCCGCGCCAGGTGCGCATCATCGGCGGGCAGTGGAAACGTTCGCTGCTGCCCGTGCTGGACGCGCTGGGCCTGCGCCCGACGCCCGACCGTGTCCGCGAAACCGTATTCAACTGGATCAACCATCAGTTCGATGGCGTCTGGATCGACAAGGACTGCCTCGACCTGTTCGCCGGCAGCGGCGCCCTCGGTTTCGAAGCGGCCAGCCGCGGCGCCCGTTCGGTCACGCTGATCGACAGCTACGCCCCAGCAGTGCGCCAGTTGGAAGAAAACAGGGACAAGCTCAAGGCGACCAACATCAAGGTGCTGCGCGCCGACGCGGTGGCCGCGGCCAGCTCGATGGCGGGGCGCGGACAGCGTTTCGACGCCATCTTCCTGGATCCGCCCTACCAGCAGGAACTGCTGGAAAAGACGCTGCCGCTGTGCGGCGCGCTGCTCAACGATGGCGGCCTGGTGTACGCCGAGTCCGGCGCTGCGCTGCCGTTCGGTGACGACGCCCCCGACTGGCTGGCCGGTTACGAACAGCTGCGCTCGGACAAGGCCGGCATGGTGTACTACCATTTGCTTGCAAAAAAACAAAGTGTGATTGCCTGAATATAATGCACCGCACAATTTTCAGGCATAATGCGCGTTCAGTTTTGGTGCGTCACTAGGAGCCGCGATGGTTACAGCTGTTTATCCGGGAACATTCGATCCCCTGACCCGTGGTCATGAAGACCTGGTGCGCCGCGCATC
>DASTVB010000142.1:0-6195 GCA_035759315.1 Telluria sp.
TACGGCGATCGACCAGCCCTTGCGGCTGCGGCGGCGCCAGGTGCACGACATACGGCGCCAGGTGCGCCAGGCGCGCCAGCGTGGCGGGACGGTCGAGGTCGGCGACGATCGGCACCGCGCCGGCCGCGCGCAGTTCGGCGCAGCGTTCCGGGCGGCTGGTGACCGCGAACACGCGGAAGCGCTCGCGCACCAGCGGCAGCAGGCGCATGCCGACGTCCCCGCATCCCAGGATCAAGAGGCGCGGACGCCCGAGTTTTTTGTTGTTCATTTTGAGGATTGTATGACTTTCGAGATCACTGTCCAGCCAAGCGGCCATCAGTTCAGCTGCGAGGCCGACGAAACCGTGCTGGCCGCGGCCATCCGTACCGGCGTGGGCCTGCCGTACGGCTGCAAGAATGGCGCCTGCGGTTCCTGCAAGGGGAAAATCGTCGAAGGCACGGTGCAGCACAAGCCTTACCAGAAGCGCGCGCTGTCGGACGAGGAAAAGGCCGAGGGCTACGCGCTGTTCTGCTGCGCTCTGCCTGAGGGTGACCTGAAGATCGTCGCGCGCGAGATCACCGGTTCCAGCGAGTACCCGGTGCGCAAGATGCCGTCGCGCGTGACTTCGCTCGAGCGCGCGGCGCCCGACGTCATGATCCTCAAGCTTCAGCTGCCGGCCAGCGAAGCGCTGGCCTACCGCGCCGGCCAGTACATTGAATTCCTCCTGCGCGACGGCAAGCGCCGCAGCTACAGCATGGCGAGCGCGCCGTCGGCGCTGGACTCGCCGCTCGAGCTGCACGTGCGCCACATGCCGGGCGGCCTGTTCACCGACCAGGTGTTCAACACCATGAAGGTGCGCGACATTCTGCGCTTCGAAGGCCCGCACGGCACGTTCTTCCTGCGCGAAGAGTCGGACAAGCCGATCGTGATGCTGGCCTCCGGCACCGGCTTCGCGCCGATCAAGGCGCTGGTCGAGCACATGATTCACCTGGGATCGACCCGCCCCGTCAGCTTCTATTGGGGCGGCCGCCGCCCGCAGGACCTGTACATGCACGCGCTGGCCCAACAGTGGGCCGCCACCATCCCGAACTTCCGCTACATCCCGGTGGTTTCGGATGCGCTGCCGGAAGACGCATGGACCGGCCGCACCGGATTCGTGCACCAGGCCGTGATGCAGGACCTGCCTGACCTGTCGGGCTACCAGGTGTATGCTTGCGGGGCGCCGATCATGGTCGATTCGGCAAGGCGCGATTTTTCCGCGCAGTGCGGCCTGCCGCCGGACGAGTTCTATGCGGACGCGTTCACCAGCGAGGCGGACCTGGCGCAAGGCTGATACCCGGGGACCAGCCGGTCTCCCCTGTCCATCACTACTGAGAGGGTCTTCAAATGCAAAAGCAATATCGACTCGCACAACATCTCGCGGCCGCAGCCATGGCGCTGTGCGTGCTGCCTTTCGCCAGCGCGCAGGACGCAGGCGCATATAAAGCCGTCATCGAGCACAAGGCGCGCGACGCGGACCGCAAGGACGACGCCAAACGCAAGCCGGCGGAGTTCCTCCGTTTCGCCGAGGTACGGCCAGGCATGCAGGTGCTCGACGTGGCCGCTGGCGGTGGTGCGACGTCCGAACTAGTGGCGCTGGCCGTGGGCGACAAGGGCACCGTGTATGCGCAGACCGCGAAGGAGTCGGACAAGCTGAAGCAAAGGCTGGCGGCCAATCCACAGCCGAACCTGAAACCCGTGGTGGCTCCTTACGACAACCCGGTCCCGGCGGGCACCCCGCCGCTGGACCTGGTGATCATCAACATGTCCTACCACGACATCGCCAACACACCGACCGACCGTGCAGCCATGAACAAGGCGCTGTTCGCCGCGCTCAAGCCGGGCGGCAAACTGGTCATCATCGACAATGCGGCGAAGGCCGGCGCCGGCACCAGCGCCACCAAGACCCTGCACCGGATCGAGGAAGCGACCGTGATCGAAGAAGCGACCAAGGCCGGCTTCTCGGTCGATGCGCGCTCCGACTACCTGCGCGCGCCGAACGATCCGCGCGAGCAGCCCTTCTTTGAAATGAAAGGCACGCCGGACGACAAGTTCGCGATCCGCTTTATCAAGAAATAACCCGATCAACCGTCATCCCACCGAAGGCTGGGCTCCATACTGGGCGCGCCAATCGCTTCCGTTGCGGCTTCGGCCGGCCCAGTATGGATCCCTGCCTTCACAGGGATGACGTTCTCTGTATTCTGACTCGAGCCTGATGTCCCTCACCTCCCCTTCCGGCGGGTTCGCGGTCCTCCGCAACCGAAACTACGCGCTGTACCTGTCGGCACGCATCCTCGGCACCGTCGCGGTGCAGATGCAGAGCGTGGCGATCGGCTGGCAGGTGTACGAAATCACCGGCAATCTGTTCTACCTGGGGATGATCGGGCTGGCGCAGTTCGCGCCCTTCCTCGCACTGATCCTGTTCGCGGGCCACGCGGCCGACACCTTCAACCGCCGCAACATCATCGCCACCTGCCTCGCGGTGCAGATGCTGGTCGGCCTGCTGCTGCTCGGGTTCACCCTGTCGGGCAGCCACGTGGTGTGGCCCGTGTTCGCGGTGCTGGTGCTGTTCGGCAGCGCGCGCGCTTTCATGATGCCGGCCTCGCAGGCGGTGCTGCGCAACCTGGTGCCGATCAAGGATTTCAGCCAGGCCGTGGCGCTGTCCTCGTCAGGTTTCCACGTCGCCGTGATCCTCGGCCCGACGCTGGGCGGCCTGCTGTACATCGCCGGCGCGACGACGGTGTACATCGTATCGGCCACGCTGCTGCTCATTTCCACCACCGCCATGCTGCTCACCAAGGCCGCGCCGCAGGCGAAAAGCAAGGAACCGTTCAGCGTGCACACGCTGTTCGAAGGCATGCGCTTCGTGCGTTCGCGCCCGATCATGCTGGGCGCGATTTCGCTGGACCTGTTCGCGGTGCTGTTCGGCGGGGCCACCGCGCTGCTGCCGGCCTATGCGCGCGACGTGCTGCATGCGGGACCGGAAGCGCTTGGCCTGCTGCGCTCCGCGCCGGGCATCGGCGCGGCTATCTGCTCGGTGGCGCTGGCCTTCCATCCGATCAACCGCCACGTTGGCCGCTGGATGTTCGGCGGCGTGGGCGTGTTCGGGCTGGCCACCATCGGGCTGGGACTGACCGACAGCTTCTACGTGGCGCTGGCCTGCCTGTTCCTGCTCGGGCTGGGCGACATGGTCAGCGTGTACATCCGCCACCTGCTGGTGCAGTTCGAGACGCCCGACGAGATACGCGGGCGGGTGAGCGCAGTCAATGCGGTGTTCATCGGTGCCTCGAACGAGCTGGGCGAGTTCGAGTCGGGGATCATGGCCGGTTGGCTCGGGCTGGTGCGCTCGATCGTGCTGGGCGGCGTGCTGACCCTGGGCGTCACATTCGTATGGGCGTGGAAATTCCCGGTGCTGTCGAACATGGATCGTTTTCCCCATCACGGCAAGGAAGAATCCTGAGCACAGTACGATAGTACCTCTGAGAAACTTTCCCATCAGGTGTAGACTCAGGGCGTACTTTTTTAACTGGAGCCAGAATGCAAATCAATGTGAATACGGACCATACCATCGAGCGCCACCAGGGCCTCGATGAGCATGTACAGAAAGTCGTACAAACCGCTATCGGCCGCTTTGGCGAACAGATCACGACGGTCGAGGTCCACCTGAGCGACAACGTGCGTGAAAAATCCGCCGACGGCGCCAACCGCTGCATGATGGAAGCGCGCGTGACTGGCTATGCACCGGTCGCGGTTTCTTCCCACGCGGAAACGCTGCACCAGGCGGTGAACGCCGCCGCCGACAAGCTGAAACGCGCGCTGGACAGCGCGCTGGGCCGCCTGCATGACAAGAACATGAAGCAGCCGCCGCTGAAGCACCTGGCCGCCGAGGGTGTAGCCGCCGAAAGCAGCGACGAGCAAGGCAAAGAAGAATAGCCACGATTGCGTCGTCCCCGCGAAAGCGGGGACCCATGCTGACCAAGCAGCATGGCACCCGCACATGGCCTGTCCAGCAGATTCAGAATGGGTCCCCGCGTTCGCGGGGATGACGGGCTAGCGCTCCGCAGCAAGCGATCGAAGGTAGCGCAATCCATCCACCGCCCTGCTGCCGTACCACGACATCATCTCCCCATCGACCAGCCGCACCGGCTTGCCGATCTGCCGCTCCAGCGCGTCCACATGCTCCTCCGTGAACCGATAGGGCTCGCTCGACAGCAGCACGCCATCGATCGAACGCACCAGCGCATCGCTCCACTCGAACTTCGGATAGCGCGCGTCGCCCAGCACCGGCACCGTCCAGCCGATTTCCGCCATCATGTTGGCGATGTAGGTATCGGCGGACACGCTCATCCACGGGTCTTTCCAGATGCAGTACAGCATGGTCTGCGCCCGTTTGGGCGCCGCCTGCAGCAGCGCGTACTCGCGCTCGAACGCCTCGCACCAGGCCTCGGCCTCGCGTTCATGGCAGAACACGCCTCCCATCAGGTGCGCCAGCGCCAGGTTGTCGCGCGGCGTGTTGGGATGGGTGACGACGATGTTCGGCACGAAGGTGGCGATCTCGTCCACGGTCGGCTTTTCGTTTTCGTCGATGTTGACCACCACGTGCGTCGGCGCCAGCCGCCGCAGCTTGTCGAGGTTGACGTCCTTGGTGCCGCCCACTTTCGGAATCGATGCCACAAGTTCCGCCGGGTGGATGCAAAACCCGGTGCGTCCCACCAGTTGCGGCGCCAGCCCCAGCGTGCACAGCAGCTCGGTGACCGAAGGGACCAGCGACACGATGCGCGCGTCCGGCGCGGGAGCGTGGCGTTGTCCGATAGCGTCAATATATGTCATAGCGGATAGAAAAGTTGCTAGTCGCTATTGTATGATGACGCGGTACACAGCAACCAGACACGCAATATTGTGGAGAAAACAGGCACCTTCGGTGCATCGCGCTACACGGTGGGCCAACTCCAGCTGTTTTGCGACACCAACCATGAGCAGATGGCGCAGGCGCTGGCCGACTGCGCCGTGGTCCGGCTGCGTAAAGGCGCGCGGCTGGAAGACTCGGTGCGCGCACGCCTGTACATCGTGCTGTCCGGCTGCCTCGCAGTCGAAGGCGACGTGCGCGCCGGCCTGTCCGAGCGCGCGGTCGGCAAAGTCTACCCCGGCGAGAGCATCGGCGAGCAGTCGGTGCTGGACGAAGCGACCAACCTGTCCGCCATTTCCGCCACCGAAGACGCTGAACTGCTGTCGATCGAACCGGAACTGGTCTGGCACCTGATCGACACCTCCAACGGCGTGGCCCGCAACATGCTGCGCCTGCTGTCGTTCCGCATCCGCGCCGCGAATGCCACTTTGCGCCGGCGCGAAAAGCTCGGCGAGTTCTATCGCCAGCTGTCGATGAACGACGCACTGACCGGCCTGTTCAACCGCGCATGGATGAACGATTTCCTGCCCGGCATGGTGATCAACGCCGCATCGGAACAGTCGCAGCTGTCGCTGCTGATGATCGACCTCGACCACTTCAAGCGATTCAACGACACCCACGGCCACCAGGCCGGCGACGACGCGCTGCGCGTGGCCGCCAACACCGTGCAGGCCGCGCTGCGGCCCACCGACTATGCGGTGCGCTACGGCGGCGAGGAGCTGATGGTGATCCTGCCGAACACGCCTGAGCCGGTGGCGCTGATGGTGGCCGAACGCCTGTGCCACCGCATGCGGCACGCCATGGTGTTCCGCGACGGCGACACTCCCCTGCCCCACCTGACCGCCTCGGTCGGGGTGGCCAGCCTGGCGCCCGGCCAGGACGATCACGCGCTGGTCAAATGCGCGGACGCCGCGCTCTACCGCGCCAAAGAAGCGGGCCGCGACCGCGCTTCGCTATAAGCTAACGACATGACACATACCTTCCTCTGGCACGACTACGAAACCTTTGGCGCGACCCCGCGCCGCGACCGGCCCGCGCAGTTTGCCGCGATCCGCACCGACGCCGAACTGAACGAAATCGGCGACCCGATCATGGTGTACTGCCAGCCGGCGCCGGACTTCCTGCCCGATCCGGTGTCCTGCCTGATCACCGGGATCACGCCGCAGCAGTGCCTCGAATGGGGCGTACCGGAGCATGAGTTCGCGGCCCAGGTCGAGCAGGCGTTCAGCCAGCCGGGCACGATCGGCGTGGGCTACAACACGATCCGCTTC
>DASTVB010000143.1:0-2571 GCA_035759315.1 Telluria sp.
CACAGTATCGACAGTTTCTTGAGCGTGGTTCTGAGTTGCATGGCTATCTCCGTTGTGTATCAGTTGGTGCCGGCGCTCACCGAGCCGAGGGTACGGGTGATCTGGATCATGGCCGGGCCCAGCAAGACCATCAACAGCGTCGGAAAGATGCAAAAGATCAGCGGGAACAGGAGTTTCAGGCCGATCTTGGCGGCGCATTCTTCGGCCACCATGCGCCGTTTGGTGCGCAGGTTTTCGGAGTGCACGCGCAGCGAGTCGCCGACGCTGGTACCGAACCGTTCGGACTGGATCAGCATGCCAACCAGGGTGTCGACGTCGTCCACGCCGGAACGCAGCGCAAAGTTGCGCAGCGCCTTTTCCTTGCTGAATCCGGCGCGCATTTCCATCAGCACCAGTTGCAGCTCCTGAGCCAGCGTCACGCTCTTGATATGGATTTCGCCGGTCACCTTGACCAGCGCCCGCTCCAGGCTCAGGCCGGCCTCGACGCACACCGTCAGCAGGTCGAGCGCGTCGGGAATGGTTTCGAAGATTTCGCGGCGACGCCGCTCGGCCCGGCGCGCCAGCACCACGTTCGGCGTGTAGTAGCCGGTGGTGGCAGCCACCAGAAGCAGCAGAAGGAAGTGGCCGCCGCCCAGCAGCGCGGGCGCGGCGGCCGCCACGATCGCAACGATCGCGGGGAGAAGCAGCGCCAGCGTGGTCTTGGAGGCAAAGTACAACTGCGGCGCGACCGGATTGCGCCAGCCGGCATTCATGAAGCGGGTGCGCAGCGCCGACTTTTCCCAGCCCTCTTCCGGCACCGACAGCTTGGTCAGCGGTTGCGCCACTTTGGCAACGCGCTCGGCCCAGCCGCTCGACTCCAGTTTGGTCGGGTCCGACTTGCCGATAAAGCTGCTCAGGCGCTCGCGCAGCGCCGGCGGGGCGAACAGCGAAATCGCAAGCCACGCCAGGCCGCAGACAATGATAAAAACCAGCAGCAGGAAAACTAACTGTTGATAGCCCATGGCGCCCCCTCAGATGCGGATACGAATTACCCGGCGCAACCAGAACACGCCGACGACGATCATGCCCAGGCCGTACCACAGCAGTTGGATACCTGTCGGGTCGGTCCACAGAATGTTGATGTAGGTAGGATTCAGGATGTGCATGGCGGCCATGACGAAGAACGGCAGCAAGCCCAGGATCCAGGCCGACAGCCGGCCTTCGGCCGACAGCACCCGCACCTGCGCCGCCAGCTTGAGGCGGCCGCGGATGATCAGGCTGATGTTGCCCAGAATTTCGGCCAGGTTGCCGCCCGACTCGCGCTGGATCAGCACGGCGATGATCATGTAGCGCAGGTCGGTCAGCGGGATGCGCGCGGCCATGTTGTGCAGCGCCTCATTCATCGGCACGCCATAGTTGATCTCCTCGCGCGCGGTGCGGAATTCGCCGCTGAGCGGCTCGGGCAACTCGTTGCCGACGATTTGCAGGACGTTGGTGAACGAGTGGCCGGCGCGCAGCGCGCGGGCGATGAAGTCGGCGGCGTCGGGCAGTTGCTGCTCGATCCTGGTCAGGCGCCGCGCGCGCGCACGGCGTACCAGCAACAGCGGCAGGCCCATGAACAGCGTGCCGAGGCCCAGCCGCGCCGCCAGCGGCAACGGCCATTGCCCGACCATCAGCAGGCCGAACAGCCACAGGGCGAGCGACGCGCCGGTGAACTGGGCGACCGACCACTTGGTGCCAGCCTGGATCAGCAACTGGTCGAGCCGTTGTGCCAGCGCGATGCGGTGCAGCAGCTGGTCGAAGGCCTCGTTGGCGCTGTAACGGCGCTGTTTGAGGATGGATATCCGTTCGCTGGCGCGGCCCGGCGCAGCCGACATCACCTGCAGGCGGCGCGCCACGCGCTGGGCGGCGCGGCCGTGGGCGCCGGCCCACCACAGGTAGGCGCCCTCGACCATCAGGATGACGGCGGCGAACAGGAATACGATGAATCCGTAGAAAAGTGCGTCCATGCTGTTCCCCGTTTGCAGTTAGCTTAGAGTCAGGCGCCCGGCCTCAGTCGAAGATACGGTCGGGGTCGAACGTATCTTCCGGCACGGGCGCGCCGAACATCTTCAGGCGCTCGACAAAGCGCGGCCGCACGCCGCTGGCGCAAAAGTGGCCTTTGACCTTGCCGTCCAGGTCGACGCCGGTCTGCTCGAAGCGGAAAATTTCCTGCATCGAAATGATCTCGCCTTCCATGCCGGTGATTTCCTGCATGCTGACCAGCTTGCGGCCGCCATCGGTCAGGCGCGACACCTGCAGCACCACCGTCACCGCCGAACAGATCTGCTGGCGGATCGCGCGCGGGGTCAGCGTCACGCCCGCCATGCCGACCATGTTTTCCAGCCGCGACAGCGCATCGCGCGGGGTGTTCGAGTGGATCGTCGCGAGCGAGCCTTCGTGGCCGGTATTCATGGCCTGCAGCATGTCCATCGCTTCGGCGCCGCGCACCTCGCCCAGGATGATGCGGTCGGGGCGCATCCGCAGCGCATTGCGCACCAGCGCGCGCTGGGTCACCTCGCCCTTGCCTTCGATATTCGGCGGGCGCGTCTC
>DASTVB010000144.1:0-7603 GCA_035759315.1 Telluria sp.
AAGTCGCCATCTCCGGCTTCGGCGCCATGCGCGTCATCGACGTCACGCCCGACAAGGAAGTCATCATCGACAACGCCCACGTCGTCTGCTGGGACGCCGGCCTGCGCCACGACATCACAGTCGGCACCAGCCGCGGCGGCCTCCTTGGCGGCCTCGTGAACAGCCAGTTCAGCGGCGAAGGCATGGTCATCCGCTTCTCGGGCCGCGGCAAGGTCTACGTCTGCTCGCGCAACCGCGTCGCCTTCCAGCGCTGGGCCCAGCCCGTCCAGGAGCGCTAACCAAGGGGTCCAACCAAGGGGTCAGGCACCGGTAGCGAATCCCGCTACTTCCGCCATTCCGCACGGCAAAGATCCGGTATCGCATTTCGGTACCCATCTTTGCCTTTTTTTCGCCCGTACCCCTGCACACCCCGTGGTGTCAGGCACCGGTAGCGCGGCACGATACTGATACCGGTGCCTGACACCTTAGGTGTTAAGTTTGTTGACAGTAGCATCCCTGTTGTATTAGTGTATTAGTTGGATGATACACTGATGCGATGACCAACCATACACCTACGCTGTTTTCGATTGCGACCGGATCGGCCGAGCCGATCTACCGGCAGCTGGTCGACCAGGTGCGCCGGCTGGTGGCGTCCAGCCATCTGGCCGCGGGCGACACGATGCCGTCGGTGCGCGATGTGGCGCAGGCCCTCGCCGTCAATCCGATGACGGTGTCCAAGGCCTACGCGATGCTCGAGGCGGAGGGACTGCTGCAGCGCCACCGCGGCGTCGGGATGACGGTCGCGCCGCGCACGGAGCACCAGCGCTGGCTGCGCAACAAGGAAGAGCTGCTGCGGCCAGCGCTCGAGCGCGCCGCGCGCGAAGCGAAAGAACTTGAACTCGACCCCGAATCCGCGCTCGCCCTGTTTGCGCGCCTACTTAAGGAATAAGCAATGAACGATATCGTGCTGCAGGTTTCGTCCGTATCAAAGTCGTTCGCGTCGCAGCAGGTCCTGTGCGGCGTGGAATGGTCGATCGGGGAGGGCAAGGTGATCGGCCTGCTCGGCCGCAACGGCGCCGGTAAATCAACACTCCTGCAATGCATGCTGGGACTGGTCGATGCCGATTCCGGCTCGGCCAGTATCTATGGCGATGACGTCGGCGCCCTGTCCGAAGCGACGCGCGCCCGAATCGGCTATGTCCCGCAGAAGTCCGACCTGTTCGAGTGGATGACGCCGACGCAGATGCTCGATTACCTGAAGGCGCTGTACCCGGTCTGGAATACGGCCAAGGTCGAAGGCCTGCTGCAGCGCTGGGGCTTCGACGCCACCGCGCGCGCCAAGCGGATTGCGAGCCTGTCCGGCGGCCAGCAGCAGCGCCTGTCGATCATCCGCGCGCTCGCGCACGATCCGAGCCTCCTGGTGCTCGACGAACCGGTGTCCTCGCTCGATCCGGCCGGCCGGCGCGACTTCCTGCGCGAGCTGATCGACGATGTCATCGAGCGCAATACGACCGTGGTGTTCTCGACCCACATCCTGTCGGACCTCGAACGCGTGGCGCTCGACGTCGCGATCCTGCGCGAAGGCCGCATCGCGCTGCAGGGCGAGATGGATACGCTGCTGGAAGAAACCTGCCGCATCGTCGGCACTTCGGCGTCGCTCGGCGCAATCCGCGTCGGCCACGAGATCCGGCGCACCTCGGACGGCGCGGGTGGCTCGGTGATCGTCGCCCGCCTCACGCCCGCCGAACGCGCGGCGCTGCCCGGCATCGATGGATCGGTGCGCATCGAGCCGATGAGCCTCGAGGAGCTGTTCGTGGAGACGACCGCATGAAGCCCCTGTCGATGCCGCGCATGATCCCGCTGCTCTGGCGTCAGTCGGTGCTGATGCGCCGCAGCCAGGGATCGCTCTGGCTGACGTGGACCTTGCTGGCGATGACCGCGCTTCTGTGCCTGCTGCGGCTGATCACCACGGACTGGCGCCTGGTGGCGGCAACCGTGCTGGTTCCGCTCGTCGCCGTTGGCCTGATCTGGGGCGTGGCGTTCTTCAGCTTCTGCCGCGAGCAGTACTGGCAGCCCGCCGCCGGGCTGGTCCCGGGCCTGCGCGCCGGCATTCGC
Source organism: Telluria sp. (assembly GCA_035759315.1). GTDB lineage: Bacteria > Pseudomonadota > Gammaproteobacteria > Burkholderiales > Burkholderiaceae_D > Telluria. Next base: position 2,095 of record DASTVB010000144.1, read on the forward strand.
CGGATCGTCATCGTGCTGCCGCTCGCGGCGACGGTATTGATCGGCGGGACGGCGAGCTATTTCTTCGGCCTGCCCGGGATTTTCATCGGCAGCGTGCTGTTCGTCATCGCGACCCTGATGTTCGGCGGCGGACCGATGTTCATCGTCTTCGCCGTCTTCCAGGTTGCGGTTCCGCCGCATATTGCGCGGCTGTTGCTGACGCCCCTGGGCCAGGTGGTGTTCCTGGCGGCCGCATGCCTCTTCTGGTGGCGTTCGCTCGAACGGAGCTATCCCTCGGCCGGCGCCGCTATCGCTGCAGGACATATCAAGCTGCGCGGGTCGAGCACCGAACGGCGTGCGTCGCTGCTGGATGCGGGCCGGCGCTTCAATCTGAGCGCGCTGTCGCTCAACCTGTACGAGCGCGCGCTGGCCAGCGATATCCGGCACCGGCGCGGGCTTGCGGTGCATGTACTCGGCGCCGCGGCGCACTGGTCCTCGTCGATTGCCGTGCTGGTCACGCCGCCGCTCGTCGTCGGCGCGCTGGTGCAGTTTGCGGGCTGGAAGCTCGAGGGAGCCCAATTTGTCTTCATGCAGGCGCTGCTCGTGGGAGTGAGCTGGATGCTCAGCCTGGGCAAGATCGAGCTCATGAAGCTGCGGCTGGCGGACACGGTGGTCGAGCAGGGCATCCTGCGCCTGGCGCCTGCGATGCCGTCCGGGAGCAGGCTGACCCGCGAGGTGGTCGGCGCCATGTGGTCACGGTGGCTGGTCTGGTGGCTTGCCGCCAGTGCCGGCGCGTTGGTCGCGCTGTCCCCGGGGTTCGCCACCGCCGAGATGGCGCTGCGGATGGCCGGCTGGATGAGCGCCTCGCTGGTCCTGAGCGCCTCGCTGGTGGCCGACTACTCGACCGGCTTCACGCCGAAGTCGCTCGGCACACGCCCTTTTATCTGGCCGCTGGTGCTGACATGCCTGCTGTTCGCCGCCTTCTTCGGCGTGCGGTCTTATGTCGCGCCGCTGTCGTGGGGCGTCCTGGTAATGGTCAATGCCGTTGCCGCATGTGCGCTGCTGGCGTTCCGGTGGCGGCGGCTGCGCCACGCGCCGTCAATGTTCCCGGTCGGGCGCTACGCCTGACACGGCAGGTCTATTTGCCTGACACCTGCACGGTGACGTGGGTGGCGGGCGGCGGCGGCGCGGCCGGCGTTTCGCCCTGCCGCATGTCGGCCCGGCGCGGCGCCGCCGGCGGCAGGCCCGGATCCACAGACAGGCGCAGGCCGTCGACCGATGCCGGCGTGAAGCTCGGCGATTCGTCCGTCAGCGTGAAGGTTTCCACGCGCTCGCCGGCGCGCAGCGTGAAGGTCCAGGCCAGGCCGCCTTTGCGCACGCACATGGTTCCCTCGGGGCAGCGGCTGTCGGCCACCTTGTCGAGCGTGATGGTCACGTCGTCCGCGATCGTTGCCGACGCGCCCTCCGACAGGGTGTAGCTCGCGTCCCTGATGGCGTCCGCGGGCTGCATGGCCAGGGCCGATGCGGCGAGCACCGATGCGCAGGCGGCGATGAGGGTTTTCATGGTGGCGTCCCCGATGGCGATTGCAACCATCGTAGCAAGGCCGGTCCGGCCACGGCGCTCAGTAAGCGGCGATGTCGACTTCGACCGTTGTGACCGGGCTCACGAGTCCAGCGCTGCGAGGCGGCGGCGGCTTGCCGGGTGCCAGGGAGACGCGCGCCGGCACGCGTTGGCCGATATGGGCGCCCGCGTCCTGCGTCAGCTTGAAGGTCTCGCTCTTGGCGCAGGATTGCAGCGACAGCACGTAGGCGAGGCGGCCGGCCCATACGCATTGCACGCCTGCGGGACAACGGCTGTCTTCGACCTCGGTGAGCGTCAGGCTTGCGGATGGAGAGAGCGGGGTGGGGACGCCCTTGGTGAGGACGTAGCGGCCGGGTTCGACCGTATCGAGGCACGGGGTGGCGCACCCCGAAAGGAGTACGGCGGCGCAGGACAGCGCCGCCGCTGGCAGGACTTTAGATATACGCGGCAAGCGCGCCTTTCATCTTCTTCAGTGCGGCCGACTCGATCTGGCGAATGCGCTCGGCAGATACGCCGAACTCCTCGGCCAGCGAGTGCAGCGTCGCGCCGGAGCCGTCGTCATTGGCCAGCCAGCGTGCTTCGACGATGCGGCGCGAACGCGGATCGAGCTTGCCGAGCGCGGTTTCCAGGCCTTCGGACTGCAGGCGCGTGACCGCCTGTGCTTCCAGCACCTTGGTCGGCTCTTCGTTGTCGGTCGAGAGGTAGGCGATCGGCGAGAACTTGTCGTCTTCGTCGTCGGCCTGCGATTCGAGCGCGATGTCGCGGCCCGAGAGGCGGGTTTCCATCTCGATCACTTCCTCGCGCTTCACGTCCAGCATCTTGGCCATCGCGTCGATCTGGCTCGGCGTCATCGCGTCCAGGCCGACCTTGTTGCTGCGCAGATTGAAGAACAGCTTGCGCTGGGCCTTGGTGGTTGCCACCTTGACCAGGCGCCAGTTCTTCAGGATGTACTCGTGCATCTCGGCTTTGATCCAGTGCATCGCGTACGACACCAGGCGCACGCCCTGGTTCGGGTCGAAGCGCTTCACCGCCTTCATCAGGCCGATATTGCCTTCCTGGATTAGATCGGCATGCGGCAGGCCGTAGCCCAGATAGCCGCGGGCGATCGAGACCACCAGGCGCAGGTGCGACAGCACCAGCTCTTGCGCGGCGGCCAGGTCGTTATTCTCCTGCAGCCGCTTGGCGAGGGAAATCTCTTCGTCGTGGCTCAGCATCGGCAGACGGTTTACGGCAGAAATGTAAGCGTCGATATTGCCCAGATTGCCGGAAAAACCAAGGTCCAGGGCACGAGTGCCGGCCGGAACCAGTGCGTTTTGTGCGGACATCGTCATGTGTTTTCCTTTTGAATGCTCAAGCATTTATTGCCTGAATGACAAAGCAACTCTTTCGTTAAATCATATATTAGCACTCTTCGAGGAGGAGTGCTAACGGCCGGTCAGGAGCTGCCGGATAGCGGAAACGAATTACGGAAGGGAAATCGATAGTAGAGCGCGCAGCCTCAGAAACATCCTAAAGGCCTTGGAGGTATGCGACCGTGCGGTGCCGCACCCTGAACCCTCTCGCCGCCCCGGCAAGCCCATTATCGTGAGGATTGCTGAGGCGGGTCTTAAGTTCAGTTGAGGCGGGCGAGGTGGCGCTGCACCGACAGCACGGCGCCGGACAGGCCGAGCAGGGCGCTGACCGCGAGCAGGATCGCGATGCTGGCCGGGCCGAGCGGGACCAGCTGGAACTCGGACGCGTACAGGCGCGCGAATTCGGCAATCGCCCCGTTCAGGGGACGCAGCACCAGCGCGACGGCGCCCAGCGCCACGGCGCCGGCGCACAGGCCAAGGAAGGCGCCGGTGTAATAGAAGGGGCGGTGGATGAAGTTGTCGGTCGCGCCGAGCAGCTTGGAGACGGCGATTTCATCGCGCTGGGTCAGCACCTGCAGGCGGATGGTGTTGAACACCACCGCCACCACCACCATGCCGAGCGTGAGCGCTAGCATCAGCAGCGCCAGGCGCAGCACGCCCAGCAGGGCGGCGAGGCGCTTGACCCAGGCCGAGTCGACCTGCACGGTGTCGATGTTGGGCAGGGCCCGCATCCGGTCGGCGATGGCTTCGACCTCGGACGCCTCGGCGGCGCCGCCGAAGCTGTCCAGCTTGACCACATAGCTGTCGGGGAGCGGGTTTTCGCCCAGCGTTTCCAGCACGTCGGTCAGGCCGCTCTTGTCCTTGAGCGCCTCCAGCGCCTGGTCGCGCGGGACGAAGGTGACGCGGCCGCGCTGCGCGGCGACGATCTGGCGCAGCTGCGGCTCCAGCGCGCGTGCCTGCTCGGGCGTGGTATCGACCGTGGTGAACACGCTGATTTCGGGATCGACCGACATCTGGCCGGACATCGGGCGCACGTTGTCGAGCAGCGTGAGGCCGGTGAACGGCAGCGCGAGCGCGATGGCGACCACGATCACGTTGAACAGGAAGCCGCCGGGCGACTTGCGCAGGTGGACCATCGCGGCGCCGATGGCGAAACCGTGCTGGCGCAGCCAGTTCTTCATGCCGCACCTCCGGCCAGCTGGCCATGATCGAGGCGGATCACGCGGGCGGCGTTGTCGAGCACATAGTCGTCGTGGGTCGAGATCAGGCAGGTCACGCCGACCGAGTGGAAGGCGCGCAGCGCTTCGATCACTTTGTCGGCGGCGGCGCGGTCGAGGTTCGCGGTCGGTTCGTCGGCCAGGATGATCTGCGGGCGGTTGACGATCGCGCGCGCGATCGAGACGCGCTGCTGCTCGCCGCCGGACAGCTCCAGCGGATAGGACTTGGCGCGGTCGAGCAGGCCGACCTTGTCCAGCGCGGCGCGGGCGCGCTGCTCGGCCATCGACTTCGACTCGCCGGTGACCAGCAGCGGCATCATCGTGTTCTGCAGGATCGAGCGGTCTTCCAGCAGTTTCTGCTGCTGGAAAATCAGGCCCAGCTTACGGCGCAGGAAGGGCACGGCGGCGGCGCGGATCTGGCCGATGTCCTGGCCGTTGACGGTGACGGTGCCGCGAGTCGGGCGTTCGATCGCCGCGACCATTTTCAGCAGCGTGGACTTGCCGGCGCCGGACGGGCCGGCCAGGTACACCAGCTCGCCCTTTTCGACCGTCAGCGTGACGTCGCGCAGGGCCATCGCATCGGCGGAATAGCGCTTGGAGACAGACTGGAATTCGATCATGTGTGGTGTGTTATCGCTTATCCGAGCAGGGCTTCGACGAATTCTTCGGCGTTGAACGGCTGGAGGTCTTCCAGCTTCTCGCCGACGCCGATGAAGTACACCGGCACCGGGCGGGTGCGCGCGATTGCGGCCAGTACGCCACCCTTGGCGGTGCCGTCCAGCTTCGTGATGATCAGGCCCGTCAGGGTGAGCGCCTCGTCGAAGGCCTTGACCTGGGCGAGCGCGTTCTGGCCGGTGTTGCCGTCGATGACCAGCAGCGTCTCGTGCGGCGCGCCGTCCATTGCCTTGCCCAGCACGCGCTTGACCTTCTTCAGCTCCTCCATCAGGTGCAACTGGGTCGGCAGGCGGCCGGCGGTGTCGATCATCACCACATCCATGTTGCGGGCCTTGCCCGACTGGACCGCGTCGAAGGCGACGGCGGCCGGGTCGCCGGACTCCTGCGAGATCACGCTGACGTTGTTGCGGCGGCCCCAGACCATCAGCTGCTCGCGGGCGGCGGCGCGGAAGGTGTCGCCGGCGGCCAGCAGCACCGACTGCTCGTAGGTTTGCATGTGCTTGGCGAGCTTGCCGATGGTGGTGGTCTTGCCGGCGCCGTTGACGCCTGCGATCATCATCACCAGCGGCTCATACCGGCCCAGCTCGAGCGGCTTCTGCAGCGGCGTGAGCATCTCGATCATCAGCTTCTTCAGCGCGCCCTTGACTTCGGCGGCGTCCAGCAGCTTCTCTTCCTTCACCTTCTTGCGCAGTGCGTTGAGCAGG
>DASTVB010000145.1:0-23105 GCA_035759315.1 Telluria sp.
CTGTCGCTGACCGCCTGCAGGGAATTTTTCAGCGCGTCGGAAAAGTTGACCTTGCCTGCTTCGCCGGCGCCCGGCACCAGCCCGGCCGCGGACGGGCCGCCAATGCCAGGGGCGCCCGCAGGCCGCTGGGCCGCCGATTTCAGCTGCTCCATCATGGCCAGAATCCGGTTCTGGTCGATGCCGCCAACGTTCATGTTCTGATTCCTCTCATGTTGCCCGGGTAAAATACCGAGGCACTTTGTTCAGGCTGTCAGAATATCAGTGGCGATGCATGCAATTTCCATCGAGCAGGACCGGAAAGGCCCTGCTGTTTAATGGTTTGACCCGGCCCGCCCCGTTCCATAATTCTGCCTGAGCCCAACCCAACACCGGATACATCAACCATGGCAGCAGCCGATACACTCGACAACGCGCAACCGTCGTTCCTCCAGACCACGTTCGGCAAGAACATCATCCTGGGCGCCGGCGTGGCAGTCGTCATCGCGATCATCGCCGCAGTCTGGATGTGGAGCCAGCAGCCTGAGTACCGTATCCTGTTTGCCAACTTCAGCGACCGCGACGGCGGTGCGATCACGGCCGCGCTCGACCAGATGCAGGTCCCGCACAAGTTCTCCGAAGGCGGCGCCGCGATCATGGTCCCGGCTGACAAGGTCCACGACGCCCGCCTGCAGCTGGCCGCGCAGGGCCTCCCGAAGGGCGGCAACGTCGGCTTCGAGCTGATGGAAAACCAGAAGCTGGGCGTGTCCCAGTTCCACGAACAGGTTAACTACCAGCGCTCGCTGGAAGGCGAACTGGCGCGCTCGATCGAGTCGCTGGCCGCCGTCAGCGCCGCGCGCGTGCACCTGGCGCTGCCCAAGCCGTCCGTATTCGTGCGCGACCAGCAGAAGCCGACCGCCTCGGTGCTGCTCAACCTGCAGCAGGGCCGCGCGCTGGACCAGGCCCAGGTGCAGGCGATCGTCCACCTGGTCGCCTCCAGCGTGCCGGAACTGACCACCTCCAGCGTGACCGTGGTCGACCAGAACGGCAACCTGCTGTCCGATACCAGCTCCGCCGCCGGCGCCCGCCAGCTCGACCCGAACCAGCTCAAATACACGATGCAGCTGCAGCAGCAGATCGTGCGCCAGGTCGAATCGATCGTCAGCCCGCTGGTCGGCCAGGGCAACGTGCGCGCCGAAGCGACCGCCGACATCGATTTCGCGCAGGTCGACACTGCCGCCGAATCGTACAAGCCAAACTCGCCGCCAAACGAATCGGCGATCCGCAGCCAGCAGTCCAGCGAAGCCGCCACGCCGGGCGCACCGCCTGCCGCCGGCGTGCCGGGCGCGCTGTCGAACCAGCCTCCGGGCACCGCCGCCGCGCCGCTGACCGCGGGCGCCACCGGCACCGTTGCGACTGCGCCGGGCGCCGGCCCGTCGCGCAAAGATGCGACCACCAATTTCGAAGTCGACAAGACCATCCGCTACGAGCAGAAGCCGATGGGCGGCATCAAGCGCCTGACGGTCGGCGTGGCGGTCAACTACCGCCGCATCGTCGACCCGAAGACCGGCAAGGTCACCGTGCGTCCGCTGACCCCGGCCGAGCTGACCCAGATTTCGGACCTGGTGCGCGGCGCGATGGGCTTCAGCCAGGAGCGCGGCGACGTGGTCAACGTCACTAACGCGCCGTTCGAAGGCGTCGACCGCCCGGTCGAGCCGCCGCCGGAGATCCCGTGGTGGAAAGACAAGGACAATATGGCGATGGCCAAGGAAGCGGCCAAGATCCTGTTCGCGGCGATCCTGATCGGCTACCTGTTCTTCCGCCTCCTGCGTCCGATGCTGCGCCCGCTGTTCCGCAAGCTCGACGAGATCACGGAAGTGCCGGAACCGTCGGCCACGGCGATCGAGGAAATGGACGAAGAGCAGGCGATCATCGCCCGCACCCAGCTTGAGGAGCTGGAAGCGCAGCAGGCCCGCGGTTATCGCGAAAACCTGCAGATGGCGAAAAACCTCGCAAAAGAAGACCCGCGGGTCGTGGCGAATGTGGTGAAAGCATGGGTAGGCTCGAATGAATGATAACGGCATACATAAAGCGGCGATCCTGATGCTCGCGATCGGCGAGTACGAGGCGTCCGAGGTAATGAAGTTCCTCGGCCCGCGCGAAGTGCTGAAGCTGGGCGCGGCGATGGCGACCATGAAGGGCGTGCAGCACGAGCAGGTAGTCACGGTGCTCGATTCCTTCCGTTCGCAGACCGAGCTCAATTCGACCGTCGGCCTCGATTCGGACGAATACATCCGCCAGGTGCTGACCAAGGCGCTGGGCGACGACAAGGCCTCGGTGCTGCTGTCCCGCATTTTGGGCGGCAAGGACGCCAGCGGCATCGAAAGCCTGAAGTGGATGGATGCAAACTCGGTGGCGGAACTGATCCGCAACGAACACCCGCAGATCATCGCCACCATCCTGGTCCACCTCGAGCGCGACCAGGCCTGCGAAGTGCTGTCCTGCTTCACCGACCGCCTGCGCAACGACGTGGTCCTGCGCATCGCGACGCTGGACGGCGTGCAGCCGGCCGCGCTGCGCGAACTGAACGACGTGCTGACCAAGCTCCTGTCCGGTAACGAGAACATCAAGAAGTCTTCGCTGGGCGGCGTGCGCGCGGCGGCGGAGATCCTCAACTTCATGTCCGGCGACCAGGAAGGATCGGTCATGGACAACATCAAGAACTACGACAACGACATGGCCCAGAAGATCATGGACGAGATGTTCGTGTTCGATAACGTGATCGACATCGACGACCGCGGCATCCAGCTGCTGCTGCGCGAAGTTCAGTCGGAAATGCTGATCATCGCGCTCAAGGGCGCGTCGCAGGACCTGCGCGAGAAGATCTTCCGCAACATGTCCTCGCGCGCGGCCGAGATGATGCGCGAAGACCTCGACTCCAAGGGCCCTGTGCGCCTGTCCGAAGTCGAAGCGCAGCAGAAGCAGATCCTGCAGATCGTCCGCCGCCTGGCCGACGAAGGCCAGATCGTGTTGGGCGGTAAGGGCGAGGACTCGTTCATCTGATGAGTATTTCCAAAGAAACGATGACCGCGTACCAGCGCTGGGAAATGAACTCCTTCGGCGACGAGCGCCCGAGCGTGGTGGCGGCGCAGCAGCGCAACGCCGCGCCGGTGGTCGAAATGCCGACCGAGGCGCAAGTCGCCGCGGTGTTCGCCGAGGCGCGCAAGGCCGGCATGGAAGAAGGCCGCGCCGACGGCTACAACAAGGGCCTGGCGATCGGCCGCGCCGAAGCCGCGCAGGAGCTGAAACACCTGAAGTCGATCGCCGCCGAATTCGGCGACGCCGTGGCGCGCGCCGACGAGACCATCGCGCAGGACATGCTCGACCTGGCGCTGCACCTGGCGCGCCAGATGCTGCGCACCGCGCTCGACGTCAAGCCGGAGCTGGTGCTGCCGGTAGTGCGCGAAGCGATCGAATACCTGCCGATCGTGCAGCAGCCTGCCCTGCTGGTGCTCAACCCGCAAGACGCGCAGCTGGTGCGCGAAGGCCTGCGAGACGAGCTCGAGGGCGCCGGCTGGCGCGTGGTGGAAGATCCCACCATGGGCCGCGGCGGCTGCAAGATCGACACCCCGCACAACCAGATCGACGCGCTGGCGGCCAGCCGCTGGAACCGCCTCGCGCACGCGCTGGGCCAGAACGTGGAGTGGCTCGGATAATGGACGCGTCCCCGGACCGCCACACCGCACGCTGGCGCGCCTACCTGAAGGATTGCGACGCGCTGGTCGGCTTCGTCGAGCCGATGCAGATCTCCGGCCGCGTCACGCGCGTGGCCGGCCTGGTGATGGAATGCGTTGGCCTGAAGCTGGCGGTCGGTTCGGCCTGCACCATCCCGCTGTCGAACGGCGCCCGGATCGAGGCTGAAGTCGTCGGCTTCGACGGCGAGCGGCTGTTCCTGATGCCGCAGAGCGACGTCGAAGGCGTGGTGCCCGGCACCCGCGTGTTCCCGGTCGAGGCCAACGTGCCGCGTCCCGGCACCGTCGCGCACCCGCGCCGCCGTCCGAGCGACCGCGCGCGCCACCTGCCGGTCGGGCAGGCGCTGCTGGGCCGCGTGCTCGACGGCGCCGGCCGCCCGCTCGACGGCAAGGGTCCCCTGCACACCGACGAAAGCGCGCCGATCAACGTGCGCCCGGCCAATCCGCTGGACCGCAAACCGATCTCGGAGACGCTCGACGTCGGCGTGCGTGCGATCAACGCGATGCTGACGGTGGGCCGCGGCCAGCGCCTTGGCCTGTTCGCCGGTTCCGGCGTCGGCAAGTCGGTCCTGCTGGGCATGATGGCGCGCTACACCACCGCCGACGTGATCGTGGTGGGCCTGATCGGCGAGCGAGGCCGCGAGGTAAAGGAATTCATTGACGTGATCCTCGGCGAGGAAGGCATGCGCCGCTCGGTGGTGGTAGCCGCGCCGGCCGACACCCCTCCCCTGATGCGCCTGCAGGGCGCCGCCTATGCGACCGCGATCGCCGAACATTTCCGTGACCAGGGCCAGAACGTCCTGCTGATCATGGACTCGCTGACCCGCTACGCGATGGCGCAGCGCGAGATCGCGCTGGCGATCGGCGAGCCGCCCGCCACCAAGGGCTATCCGCCATCGGTGTTCGCCAAGCTGCCGGTGCTGGTCGAACGCGCCGGCAACGGGCCGGACGGCGGCGGCTCGATCACCGCCTTCTATACCGTGCTGACCGAGGGCGACGACCAGCAGGACCCGATCGCCGACTCGGCGCGCGCGATCCTGGACGGCCACTTCGTGCTGAATCGCCGGCTGGCCGAAGCGGGCCACTACCCGGCCATCGACATCGAGCAGTCGATCAGCCGCGCCGCCCATTCGATCACCACGCCGGAGCACCAGAAGGCCGCGCGCCGCCTGAAGCAGCTGTATTCGCGCTACGAGCGCTCGCGCGACCTGATCAGCGTGGGCGCGTATGCCTCCGGCACCGACCCGGTGCTGGACCAGGCGATCCAGCTGAACGAGCGGATCGAGCAGTTCCTGTGCCAGGAAATCACCGAAAAGGTCGGCATGGGCGAGAGCTTGGGGCAACTTACCTCGCTATTCCAGTGATCGGAGCCCGGGGCCCGATCCTATAATCGTCGTTAATGGCTAACCAATCCGCCCTCGACACGCTGATCGAACTCGCGCAGCGCGACACCGACGATGCGGCCAAGCGCCTCGGCGCCGCCCTGAAGGCGGTCGAAGAAGCGCAGCAGAAGGAACAGATGCTGACCGGCTACCGCGACGATTACGCGAAAAAGCTGGAGCAGGCGCAGATGAACGGGATCACGCCGATGGCGTACCAGAACTTCGTGGCCTTCATGGCGAAGCTGGACAACGCGATCGGCGGGCAGCGCGAAATCGTGAAGCACGCGCAGTACAAGGCGGGCGCCGAAAAGACCAGGTGGCAGGATGCTGAGCGCAAGCGCCTCTCCTACACCACCCTGTCGAACCGCGCCGCCGAAGAAGCGCTGCGGCTCGAGAACAAGCGGGACCAGAAGCAAATGGACGAACACGCGGCCCGGCAGGCTTACTACCGGCGCTAACGCAAGGCGAAGAGAATGATGCAAGCACAGACCCTACCGATCTCCGTCAACAGCGCGGGCCCTGCACCGGCCGCAGCCGCCGCACGTGGCCAGTCCGGCAACGGTGCCCCCGAAAACACCCCGTTCGGCCAGACGCTGTCGCGCGAAATCGAACAGCGCCAGCAGGCGCGCAGCCAGGCGCCCGCGCCGGCTCCGCAGCAGCAGGCAAAGCCGGCGCAGGCCCAGGCCGGCCGGAACGAATCAAAAGCCCCCGCGAAAGCGGCCGAAGGCACGGCGAAGCAGGAACGTGCCGAAGCCGGCGATGCGGCTGAGGCCCAGGCTGCCTCCGGCAGCTCGCCGGCCGGCGCGGCCGAAGCTGACGAAGCGGCGGCCAGTGCCGTCGAAAGCGCAGCGGTCACCCCTGTCACCGACATGCTGGCCCTGGTGGCAAGCATGGCCGCCCCGGCAGTTGCGGCCCCGATCGAAGGCGACCCCGCAGCGGCAGTGACGGCCGACCCGGCCGCCGCCGGCGCCGCCCTGGCGGCCGCCATTGCGCCGGTGGCTCCGTTGGCCGGCGCCGAAGTACTGGCCACCGCCGTGACCGTGGCGCCGGCCGCGGGACTGGCCGTGGCGCACGACAACGCCACCCCGGGCAGCACCGCGATCCCGGAAACCGCTCAGGAAGCGGGCGGCATGTTCGTCGGTGCGCTGGCGCAGGCCGCGCAAGGGAACCGCGCGCAGCAGGCTGCGCAACAGGGCGCGCCCGCCGGCGCGGCCCCGCAGCAGGACGGCGCGGCACTGGCCGCGCTCACGGAACGCATTGCCGACAGCGCAGCCGCTGCTACGCCGTCGGCGCAAGAAACCAGCTTCGTATCGCAGGTCCAGGCCGCACGCCTCGAGCAGGTGCAGGCCAACCCGCTTGCGGCGGGCGACCGCCTGCCCGCACGCGTCGGCACCCCGGCCTGGGACAGGCAGCTGGGACAGAAGATCGTCTGGATGGTGGCAGGCGCGGACCAGAGCGCAACGCTGACCCTGAACCCGCCCGACCTGGGACCGGTGCAGGTGGTCCTGAACGTCACCAACGACCAGGCCACCGTCAACTTCACTTCGGCGCAGCCGGAAGTCCGCCAGGCGCTGGAAACCGCAATGCCGAAACTGCGCGAGATGATGGGCGAGAGCGGCATTACGCTGGGTAGCGCCACGGTCAATGCCGGCATGCCGGAACAGCAACAGCAGGCGCAGCGCGAGAACGATGCGCGCAATGGCAACGGCGGCGGCAATGGCCGCGGCCTGAATGAAGCCGGCGGCGAAGGCAACGCCCCGGCCGCCCCGGTGCGCCGCACCGCCCTCCCCGGCCAGGTCGATACCTTCGCCTGACCGTCATCCCAGCGAAGGCTGGGATCCATAGACCGTTACCGAAGTTGGTGAGTCAGTATGGATCCCAGCTTTCGCTGGGATGACGGCGGTTACGTTATCGGCTTGCTTACTTTATGTGGCCATTGCGCGAAGAAGCCGTGGTTCCTGCCCCTTTTCGGCGCATTCCCATGCTCAATCATTCCCGATAATGACATAATGAAGCCTTCTCCCGAATCACCAGAAGTATCGAGGCACCCTTGAACGCAAAAACAAAACTGAAAGACGTGAAAGCGTCCGACGCCCCGGCTCCGGGCGTTTCCAAGAAAATGCTGGTGCTGGCCGCCATCGGTTCGCTGCTGGTCGTCGCGCTGGGCGGCGGCGTCGCGTGGTTCCTGACCAAGGGCGACGACGCCAAGGGCGCGACCGAGCACACCGCGCCGGCCGGTCCGGCCATCTTCGTGCCGCTCGACTCCTTCGTGGTCAACCTGCAGCCGGAAGAAGGCGACGCCTACCTCCAGGTCACGGTCACCCTGCAGCTCGCGGGCGCGGAACAGGAAGAAGCGATCAAGCAGAACATGCCGAAGGTGCGCAGCCGCATCCTGATGCTCCTGTCTGGCAAGCGCAAGTCGGAGATCGCCACGATCGAAGGCAAGCAGCAGCTGAGCCGCGAAATCATCGCTTCGCTCAAGCAGCCGTTTGAGGCAAAAGGCACGCCGAACCAGATCAGCGAGGTATTGTTTACCTCGTTCGTCATCCAGTAACGATTGAATCATGGCCGATAATTTCCTCTCCCAGGAAGAAGTCGATGCCCTCCTCAAGGGGGTCAACGGCGATCAGGACGACACCGTCGCGCCTGAAGAAACCACGGGGGTACGGACTTATAACCTTGCGACGCAGGAGCGCATCGTCCGCGGACGCATGCCGACGCTCGAGATCATCAACGAGCGTTTCGCGCGCCTGCTGCGGGTCGGCCTGTTCAACTTCCTGCGCCGTTCGGCCGAAGTCTCGGTCGGTACGGTGCGCGTATCGAAGTATTCCGAGTTCGTCCGCAACCTGGTGGTGCCGACCAACCTGAACCTGGTCCACATGAAGCCCCTGCGCGGCACCGCGCTGATGGTGTTCGATCCGGGCCTGGTGTTCCTGCTGGTCGATAACCTGTTCGGCGGCGACGGGCGTTTCCACACCCGCGTCGAGGGCCGCGACTTTACCCAGACCGAGCAGCGCATCATCATGCGCATCCTCGATATCGTGTTCGAGGCCTACACCAAGTCGTGGGAGCCTGTGTTCCCGGTCGAATTCGAGTACATCCGCTCGGAGATGAACACCCAGTTCGCCAACATCGCGACCCCGAACGAGGTGGTGGTGGCGTCGACGTTCACGGTGGAACTGGGATCGGTCACCGGCCAGATCCACTTCTGCATGCCGTATTCGATGATCGAACCGATCCGCGACGCGCTCACCTCCAGCCTGCAGGGCGAAGCCCTGGAGGTGGACAAGCGCTGGATCCGCCTGCTCACGCAGCAGATCCAGGTCGCCGAAGTGGAGCTGGTGGCCGCGCTGGGCACCGGCAAGGCCTCATTCGACGAAATCCTGAATTTCAAAATCGGCGATATCATCCCCCTGAACGTCCCGGAGGTGATCCAGGCGACGGTCGATGGTGTCCCGGTCATGGACTGCACGTACGGCGTGATGAACGGCCAGTACGCGCTGAAGGTTGAAAAGCTTCTCGCCAATTCGAGCGAGAACAACAAGTAAAGCAGGGAACAAGGAGCACGACATGTCTGATACCCAGGACGACCAGAGCCTAGACGACGAATGGGGCGCCGCGATTGCGGAGCAGGCCCGCGCGGAAGCCGATGCGCTGTCGAACGCGCCGGCGGCCAGCGCCGCCGTGTTCAAGGATTTCTCGAACAAGGGCACACGCAACGAGACGCCGAACGATATCGACTTCATCCTCGATATCCCGGTGCAGCTGACCGTGGAACTCGGACGCACCAAGATCGCCATCAAGAACCTGCTGCAGCTGGCGCAGGGCTCGGTGGTCGAACTGGACGGCCTGGCCGGCGAGCCGATGGACGTGCTGGTCAACGGCTGCCTGATCGCCCAGGGCGAGGTCGTGGTCGTGAACGACAAGTTCGGTATTCGCCTGACGGACATCATTTCGCCGTCCGAACGGATCCGCAAGCTCAATAGATGATCGCGCGCCTGATACTGGCGCTGGTGCTGGGGACTGTCCCGCTGGGACTGTCCCCTGCCTTTGCTGCGGCCCCGGCCACTGCGGCAGCCCCGATTACGCAAACCCCAAAGGCGGGGGACAGTCCCGCCGGGACAGTCCCCACGGCGCCGGCCGCACCGGGCCTGAAGGTCACACCGATTCCCGCGCCGGCCACGGAAGACACCACGGCCACCACCATGCCGCGTCCCGCAACGCCGGCCAACCCGGTCCAGATCGTACCGCCCGGCTCCGCCACGCCTGCGGTCGGCAGCCTGCTGCAAACCATCTTCGCACTCGCGGTGGTGCTCGCCATGCTGGCCCTGTTCGCCTGGGCGCTAAAGCGCTGGGGACCGCGCCAGCCTACCGGCTCGAGCAACCTGCACATCGTCGGCGCCCTGAACCTGGGCGGCCGCGAACGTATCATGGTGGTCGAAGTGGGCGACCAGTGGATCGTGGTGGGCGCATCGCCCGGCCGCGTCAACGCGCTTGCCACCATGCCGCGCCAGGAAGGCGTTGCCGCCAGCGCGGCGCTCCAGGCCAACGCCCCCGTCGCGCCGAACTTCGCGCAGTGGCTGAAACAGACAATCGAAAAACGTAATGCTAAATAAGAATCACCGACGCGCGCTCACGCTGGGCGTCATGCTGCTGTTGCCGCTGATCGCCGGCGCGCAGGGCATCCCGGCGTTCAACAGCGCACCGGCGCCGGGCGGCGGCACCGCCTACTCGCTGCCGGTCCAGACGCTGCTGCTGCTGACCTCCCTCACCTTCCTGCCGGCCGCGCTGCTGATGATGACCAGCTTCACCCGCATCGTCATCGTACTGTCGCTGCTGCGCCAGGCGCTCGGCACCCAGGGTGCGCCGCCGAACCAGGTGATCGTCGGCCTGTCGCTGTTCCTGACCCTGTTCGTGATGGGGCCGACGCTCGACAAGATCTACACCGATGCCTACCTGCCGATGCAGGAGAACCGCATCGAAATGCAGGAGGCGATGACGCGCGCGGCCAAGCCGCTCAAGGAATTCATGACGCGCCAGACGCGCCAGTCGGACCTCGCGCTGTTCGTCAAGATTTCGCGTTCCGCGCCGCTGCAGAGCGCGGACGACATCCCGTTGCGGATCCTGATCCCGGCCTTCGTCACCAGTGAGCTCAAGACCGCATTCCAGATCGGCTTCGCGATTTTCATCCCCTTCCTGATCATCGACATGGTGGTCGCGTCGGTGCTGATGTCAATGGGTATGATGATGATGTCGCCCGCCGTGATCGCGCTGCCGTTCAAGCTGATGCTGTTCGTGCTGGTGGACGGCTGGCAGCTGCTGCTCGGCTCACTCTCGCAAAGTTTCTACTAGGAGGCCCGCGATGACACCTGAAACCGTCATGACGATGGGCCGCACCGCGATGGAAGTCACGCTGATGGTGGCCGCGCCGATGCTGCTGGTCGCGCTGATCATCGGCCTGATCGTCTCGATCTTCCAGGCCGCCACCCAGATCAACGAGGCGACACTGTCCTTCATTCCCAAGCTGGTCGGCATCTTCGTCGCACTGGTGGTGGCCGGCCCGTGGATGCTCGCGGTCATGCTCGACTACATGCGGCAGGTCTTCACCAGCATCCCCGGCCTGATCGGCTAAGCGCAATGCGCCGCCCGCTGTCATCCCCGCGCACGCGGGGACCCATATTGAGTCTCCATGGCCAGTGGACGCGCCGGTGTGTGCGCGGCTTCAGCATGGGTCCCCGCTTGCGCGGGGATGACGGTGCATGCTGACACTCACCAGCGGCGAGCTCAATACCTGGATCGCGGCCTTCCTGTGGCCGCTCGCCCGCATGCTCGGCCTGATCGCCGCCGCTCCGCTGTTCGGAAATACCGCGGTTCCGACTACGGTCAAGGTGATGCTGGGCGCCCTGCTCGCCCTGGTGATCGCCCCGGCGATCCCGGCCATGCCGGCCGCGCATCCGACATCGATGGCCGGCCTGCTGATCCTGGCGCAGGAAATGCTGATCGGGCTGGCGATGGGATTCGCGATGCGGATCGTATTCGCCGCGGTCGAAATGGCGGGCGAAGTGGCCAGCCTGACCATGGGCCTGGGCTTCGCGTCCTTCTTTAGTCCGCTGTCCGGTGGCACCTCCTCGGCCATCTCACAGTTCCTGGCGCTGATCGCTACCATGGCCTTCGTGGCGGTGAACGGCCACCTGGTGCTGATCGAAGTGCTGGCCGAAAGCTTCTACACACTGCCGGTGTCGGCCACGCCGCTGTCGATCGGCGGGCCGTACGAACTGGCGCGCTGGGGCGGCGAGATTTTCCGTTCTGGCCTGCAGCTGTCGCTGCCGCTGGTGACCGCGCTGCTGATGACCAACATCGCGCTGGGCATCCTGACGCGGGCCGCGCCGCAGCTGAACCTGTTCGGTATCGGCTTCCCGATCACGCTGGGCGCCGGCTTCCTGGTGCTGAGCCTTGCCCTTCCCTACCTCAGCGGCCCGATCCAGGGGCTGTTCAACCGCGGCTTCGAAGCCGCACGCAGCGTCCCGCGCGCTGCCGCGGCGCGCGCGCCGGCGCCGGTGTCGCCGCCGGGCGCTCCCGTTTCCCTACAGCCTTAACGCAGCCAGGGCGTTCAGCCCGCATGCCCGCACCAGATACCCCTGGGGGTATCTGCGCGAAAACGCGGCCAAGTGGCATGTCCCCGGGGGGTATGGGCGAAAAAAATGGCGCTGCTGGCATACCCCCGGGGGTATCCAGCGCGCCATTTTTGTCAGCTACTACTTCGTTCTACAGGCAGGGGACAGTCCCGTTAGCCGATGAAGTTGAAGAGCGACAGGCCGGACAGCGCCTTGAAGGATTTTTGCGCGGCTTCGAGCGCGAACTGCTGCTGCGTGAATTCGGTGATGGCCTTGACCATGTCGAGGTCCTGCAGCTCGGACAGCACGCCGCTGTACTGGACATCGAGGTCGTCGCCGGCGCTGTCCAGGTAGTCGATCTCGTTCAGCCGCGAGCCCACCGAAGAGCGCACCGACAGGACGTTGTCGATCGAGTTGCCCATGTTTTCGTTGGCCTTGTTCAGCGAGTTCGCCAGCGCCGCCGACGGGCCGTCGCCGGTCTTACCGGCACGCAGCGCGGTCACCAGCTCGGTCATGCTTTCGAAGATCGAACGCTTCTCGGTCGGGGCCACGGTGAACTTGTCGCCGTTGGCCGGCGCGCCCTTGATGTCCAGCGCGACGCCATCGAACGCGATCTTCTCGCCGGTCTTGAACGGCTGGTCCGGCGCGCCCACCACCGTGCCGAGCGTGTCGTCGGTGACGGTGTAGGTAGTGCCGGCCGGGGTCACGGTGAAGCTGACCGAGTAGTCGTGGTTGGTCAGGGTGCCTTCCGCGGTGCCGGTCGAGACGATGCCGGTGCCGCCGCGCGCCGCGTTACCCGGATCGGCGCGCGTCTCGAACCTGCCGTTGCCGGTGGCGTTGCCGAGGAATACCGATGCGCCCGAATCGCTGACCGGCAGCTTGCGCGAAGTGCTGACCTGGATTTCGCGCTGGCCCTGGTCGCCGTTGTAGTCGGCTCCGGTGGAGGTGCGGGTGAACGGCTGGGTGCTGGTCTTGAAACCGGAGAACAGGTAGTCGCCCGAGCCGTCCGAGGTGTTGGCGATGCCGAGCAGGTCTTCCATGCGGCCTTCGATTTCGTCGGCGATCGACTTCAGGTCGGCGTTCGACAGCGCGGCATTGCCGGCGCGGACCACCAGCGTTTTCACGTCCTGCATCAGGCTCGTCGCATTGCCCAGCGCCTGCTCCACCATCGACAGCGAATTGCGCGCGTTGTCGCGGTTGACGCCGAACTGCTCGTTGACCGATTTGGACTGCGACACTTCCAGCGCGCGCGCCGACGCGATCGGGTCGTCCGACGGCGTCAGGATGCGCTTGTTGGTCGACAGCTGCATCTGCGTGCGCGCAAGTTGCGCCTGCAGCGTGCCAAGCTGGCTGGTGCCCGACTCGAAAATGGTGCGTGAGCTGATGCGCATGATTAGTTCCCGATCGAGAGCAGCGTATCGAACAGCGAATCGGCGATCTGCATCACCTTGCCGGCCGCCTGGTACGCCTGCTGGTATTTCAAAAGATTGGCCGCCTCTTCGTCGAGGTTGACGCCGGCGATGCTCTGCTGGGCCTCGGTGCTCTGCTCGAGCAGCGATTCGCTGGCGGCGCCATTGACCTGCACTTCGCGCGTCTTGTTGCCGACGTTGCTGACCAGTTCCGCGTAGGCGCCCTGGATGGTGGTCGCGCCGCCGTCGAGGATCTTGGTGGTCTGGATCTGGCCCAGCAGGCGCATGTTGCGGTTGTCGCCGGTGCCGCCGGTATTGGGCGCGATGGTGAACTTGTCGCCGTCGACCGGCAGGCCGCTGATCGTCACTTTGGCGCCGCCGATATTGATCTCGTCGCCGACCGTGTACGGAATCGGGTCGCCGGCCAGGTAGGACACTGTGCTGCCGTCCGGCATGTTGACCACCACCGGCTGGTCAGCCAGCAGCGTGGCGCCGGTGACGGTCAGGGTCAGCGGCCCGCCCAGCTGGGCGGCCATGTAGCTGGCCTCGACCACGCCTTCGCTGATCTTGCCGGTGCCGGTGTTGGACAGCGCGGCCGCGGTCGCGATCGGCGCCGCCGCCGCGATCTTGTTGACGTCGTTGACCAGCAGCTTGAACTCGGACGCGCCCAGCGCGGTCGGACGCACCACGAACTTGTCGCCCACGGCGGCGGTGCCGCTCAGGTTGAAGGTGACGCCGTCGATCTCGGTGGCCGGAAGGGTGGTGACCACTTTCTGCGGCAGCATCTCGCGGCCCGGCAGGCGCACCACGTCGAAGTCGACGCCGTTGAAGGTCAGTTCGTAATCGTTGTGCGACAGCTTGGACGGATCGGAGATCACCACGCCGTCGAGCGACAGCGTAGTGGCGCTGTTGTTGGTGTTGGCGCGGCTCCACTCCACCTGCGGCGCGGCGAAGAACGGTCCGCCGGCGGCGCCGTTGCGGTCCCAGCCCAGCTGGTGCTGGTCGTTGAAGGCGCTGGCCACCGCGATGGCGATGCGGCCGATCGAATTCTGGGCGCGGTCCAGCGACTGCGAGCGGAACTCGAGCAGGCCGCCCAGTTCCCCGCCCTGCAGCGCGGAGTCGGCCAGCATGGTGATGCGGTCGCCGGTCTGGTAGCCGACCTGCACGCGCATCGGATCGGTGGCCGAGGGCGTCGCCGCCAGCTGGTAGGCCTTGGAACCGACCACCAGCGGCTGGCCGCTGCCGATCGACACGGTCATGCTGTTGTTCGAGCCCGGCATCACGGTCGCGCGCACGTGCTTGTTCAGCTCCACCAGCAGCTGGTCGCGCTGGTCGAGCAGGTCGTTGGGCGGACGGTCGGCATTGTTGGAGAAGGCGCCGATCTTTTCGTTGAGCGAAGCGAGCTGCTGCGCGTACGAATTGATCACCGTGATGTTCGATTCGATCTGCGCGTTCACGCCGTCGCGGATTTCCTGCAGCTGGGCGTCGGCGCTGCGGAAGCGCGAAGCCAGCGTCTCGGCCGACGACAGCAGCGCCTGGCGCGACGCGGTCGAACCGGCACCGGCGGCCACGTTCTGCACGCTCTTGAAGAAGTCCTGCAGCGCCGGCGACAGGCCGGACGTGGTATCGCCCAGCATGTTGTCGATCTGCGCGATCTGGCTGCCGTAGCTGGCGAACGCGCTGGCCGACGCTTGCGCCGCGCGTACCTGGGTGTTGGTGAATTCGCTGGAGTAGCGCTTGATCTGCGCGATCTCGGTGCCGTTGCCGACGAAGCCGTAGCCATAGTCCTGCGCCAGCGCCGATTCCTGCACCACCAGCTGGCGGCTGTAGCCGACCACGTTCGCGTTGGCGATGTTGTGGCCGGTCGTGGAGAGGCCCGCCTGCGCCGCAAACAATGCAGTCTTACCAATACTAAAGAGATTGCCGGCCATGGTGCAGCTTCCTTCCTGTGCTAATCGTATCTACGGCAGCATGCCGAAAAACTTGATGGCGTTGTATTAACAGTGCCCATTAACCCGCCAGCGAATTGCGGATGATCCGCGTCAGCTTGGCCGCGTACAGCGGATCGGTCGCGTAGCCGGCCTTCTGCAGGCCCTGCGCGAAGCCCGCCGCGTCGCCCGCGTTGGCGATCACCTTCTCGTAGCGCGGATTCTTCGACAGCAGGCGCGCGTAATCCTTGAAGCTGTCCGCATACGAATCGTAGGCGCGGAATTTCTCGACCCGGGTGTGCGGCACGCCGTTCACGTATTCGGTGGTGACGGCGGTAGCGACCTTGCCGGTCCAGCCCTTGCCGGCCTTGATGCCGAACAGGTTGTGGCTGTTGCTGCCGTCGGCATGGCGGATCTCGCGCTTGCCCCAGCCGGTCTCCAGCGCGGCCTGGCCGAGCATGAACTTGGCGGGGATGCCGGTGGCCTGGCTCGCGATTTCGGCGTGCGCCGACAGCTTGTCCTGGAAGTTCTTCACGTGCGGCGCCTGGGTGCGGCCCGAGGCACTGCGCCCGGTCGACACCGGGGCGATCGCGCCCGCGTCGGCGTGCGCCTTGCGCACACCGGTGGCGCCCGCATGGGCGGCCGGCGCGAACGCCTGCGCGCCGGGCGCATATGCCTGCAGCGCGGCCGTGGTGGCGGCGGCGCCGGGCATGCCTTCGCCGCCGATCGCCAGGGCCTGCGCCTGCGCGTTGGCCGCGGCGCCCATCTGGCGCACCAGCATGTCGGCCAGGCCGATGCCGCGCTTGGCCATGGTCTGGCTCAGCTGCTGGTCGAGCATGGTGGTGAAGGTCTTCGTCTGCTGGTTGTCCATCACGCCTTCCTGCGGCGTGGCGTCGCGCATCGACTTCATCATCATGTTGATGAACATCGCTTCGAACTGGGTTGCCGCGCCACGCAGCGCTTCCGGCGAATTCTCCTTGGCCGACTGGCGCAGCTGGCCCAGCCCCCTGGAGTCGAGCGCCAGCTTGCCGGTGATGTCGGAGGAACGATCGATCATGGCCAGCCCTTAAATGATCTCGAGCTCGGCGCGCAGCGAACCGGCGGCCTTGAGCGCCTGCAGGATCGACAGCAGGTCCTGCGGCGAAGCGCCGATCGAATTCATCGCCTTGACCACTTCGGCCAGCGAAGCGCCGCCCGGCACGTTCAGCACCTTGCCCGGGTCCTTCTTGATTTCCACGTTCGAGCTGCGCGTCACCGCGGTCTGGCCGCCGGACAGCGGCGACGGCTGGCTGACCTGGACATCGTTGGTGATCGTGACCGACAGGTTGCCGTGCGAGATGGCGCAGGCTTCCAGCGTGACCGCCTGGTTCATCACCACCGAACCGGTGCGCGCGTTCATGATGACCTTGGCCGAACCCTTGTCCGGATTGACCTCGAGCGACTGCAGCAGGCCGATGAAGGCCACGCGCTGGTCCGAGGAGGACGGGGTGCGCACGCGCACCACGCGGCCGTCGAGCGCGGTGGCGATGCCGGGACCGAAATGGTTGTTGACCGCTTCCACCACGCGTGCGGCGGTGGCGAAGTCGGTCTGCTTGAGTTCGAGGCGGATCTGGTTGTCCGCGCCCAGTGCGTTCGGCACCGCGCGTTCGACCGTCGCACCGTTGGAGATCTTGCCGACCGAAAGATGGTTGACCACGGTCTGGGTGCCGCCGCCGCCCTGCGCGCCGACGCCGCCGACCACCACATTACCCTGCGCCATGGCGTACACCTGGCCGTCCGCGCCCTTGAGCGGGGTCATGACCAGCGTGCCGCCGCGCAGGCTCTTGGCGTTACCGATCGAGGACACCGTGATGTCGATGGTCTGTCCCGGCTGCGCGAAGGCCGGCAGCGAGGTGGTGACCATCACTGCGGCCACGTTCTTCAGCTGCAGCGTGGTGCCGGGCGGCAGGCTGACGCCGTGCTGCTGCAGCATCGAGGCGATCGCCTGCACCGTGAACGGGGTCTGCGTGGTCTGGTCACCGGTGCCGTCCAGGCCGACGATGATGCCGTAGCCGGTCAGCTGGTTCTCGCGCACGCCGGCGATCGAGGCCAGGTCCTTGAGGCGTTCGGCCTGCACAGGCGCGCTGGCCAGCACGGCGGCCGCCAGGCAGAAGGAAGTCAGTAGTTTGCGCATCGTTATCCCAATCAGAACGGCAGCAGCGACAGGAAGAAGCGCGAGGCCATCGACATCATCTCGGCGCGGTCCAGGCGGCTGCTGGTGCGGTACTCGATCCGGGCGTCGGCGACCTGCGTCGACACCACGGTGTTACCGGAAATGGCGTCCGGATTGACCATGCCGGAGAAGCGGATGAACTCGACGCCCTTGTTCAGCGCGACCTGCTTCTCGCCCGCCACGATCAGGTTGCCATTGGCGAGCACCTCGGTGACGGTGGCGGTGATGGTGCCGGTGAAGGCGTTGCTCGCGCTCTGCTTGTCGCCGTCGGCGTAGTCGATGCCGGATTCCAGCGACACCGCCGAGCCAAGCTTGGTGCGCATCACGCCCGGCACCGCGAATTCGGCAGAACCGTTCTTGTTGCCCGAGCTGGCGCCGGACTTGTTGGCGCTGGTGTTCTCGACGATGCGGATGGTCAGGATGTCGCCGATCTGGCGCGCGCGGCGGTCCTCGAACAGCGGACGGTAGGACGCGGCCTGATAGATCGCGCCGTTGCTCGCGAGCGCCGGGTCCGGCGGCAGCGGGCGCGCCGTCACGGGCGCCTGCACGATCGAGGTCGGAGTGGTCGCGCAGCCGGCCAGGGCCAGCGCAGCGAGAACGATAAAGAGCTTTTTCATTGCATCCTCAAGCACGAAGAATCAGAGCTGCGACAGCTTTTGCAGCATCTGGTCGGACGTGGTGATTGCCTTGGAATTGATTTCGTAGGCGCGCTGGGTGGTGATCATGTTGACCATCTCCTCGACCACGTTGACGTTGGAGGTCTCGACGAAGCCTTGCAGGACCAGGCCCGCGCCGTTGGTGCCCGGGGTGTTGATGTTGGCGGTGCCGGAGGCGCCGGTTTCCACGTACAGGTTCTCGCCCTTCGCTTCCAGGCCGGCCGGATTGACGAAGGTCGCCAGCTGCAGGCTGCCCACCTGGACCGGGTTCGGGCTGCCGGACATGGTGACCGAGACGATGCCGTCGCGGCCCACCGACACCGAGGTCGCGCCGGCGGGAATCGTGATCGCGGGCTGGATGACGTAGCCGGACGAGGTGACCATCTGGCCGTTGGAATCGGTCTGGAACGAGCCGTCGCGGGTGTAGCCGGTGGTCCCGTCGGGCATCAGGACCTGGAAGAAGCCCTGGCCGTTGATCATCAGGTCGCGTGGATTGGTGGTCGCTTCCGGATTACCCTGCGTGAAGATGCGCTCGGTGGCGACGGCGCGCACGCCGGTACCGATCTGCTGGCCGGACGGCAGCGCGGTCTGCTGCGACGACTGGGCACCGGGCTGGCGCACGTTCTGGTACAGCAGGTCCTCGAACACGGCGCGTGAACGCTTGAAACCGTTGGTGCTGACGTTGGCCAGGTTGTTGGTGATGACGTCGAGCTGGGTCTGCTGCGCTTCCAGGCCGGTCTTCGCGATATACAGGGAACGGATCATAACTCTCTCCAGATTAGGCGCTCCGGGGGACTGTCCCTGGGGGGCTATCCCCTGCCTTTTCCAGGCACGCCACTAAAGGCGGGGGACAGTCCCGTAGGGACAGTCCCCACGGTTCACGCACAAATCAATTATGCAGCGGAGAGCGTCAACCCAAAGCGAGGATCTGGGTGGCTTTAGCCGCGTTATTCTCGGCGTTCTTCAGCAGGCTCATTTGGGTTTCGAAGGCGTGGGCCAGCGAAATCATGGTGACCATCGATTCGATCGGGCTGACGTTGCTGCCTTCCAGCGCGCCGCCGGCAACCCGCACGTCGGGGTCGGCCTGGGCCTGGGACCCGTCCCGCAGGCGGAACAGGCCGTCGTCGCCGCGAACCAGCTGGGCCTCGTCGGGGTTGACCAGCTTGATGCGGCCGAGCGTGGTGGGCGCGCCCGGCTGGGTGGTAGTGGCGATGGTGGAAATGGTGCCGTCGCCGCCGATCGCCACCGTGACTTCCGGCGGAATCGTGATCGGACCGCCATCGCCCTGCACCGGCTGGCCGGCGGCGGTGGTGAGCACGCCGTTGGCGTTCATCTGCAGCGAACCGTTGCGGGTATAGGCTTCGGAACCGTCCGGCATCTGCACCGCGATCCAGCCCTTGCCCTTGACAGCGACGTCCAGGTCGCGGCCGGTCATCTGCAGCGGGCCGCTGGCGAAGTCCGAACCGACCGTCGAATTGACGACGAAGGCGCGGGTTGGCAGGCCTTCACCCTGCACCGGCACCGCGCGGAACGAATCGATCTGCGCGCGGAAGCCCGTGGTGGACAGGTTGGCAAGGTTGTTCGACGTGGTCGCCTGGCGCTCGAGGATGTGCTTGGCGCCGCTGCCGGCTGTGTAGATGAGACGGTCCATGATGGTCCTTGTGTCGTCATCCCAGCGAAGGCTGGGATCCATGCGTCGCGTCCGAAGTCGCAGCAGGTTTCGCCACGACGCGGCTTCAGTATGGATCCCAGCCTTCGCTGGGATGACGTTGGTTCAGCTATTAACGCAGGTTGACCAGGGTCTGCAGGACCGAGTCCTGGGTCTTGATGGTCTGCGCATTGGCCTGGTAGACACGCTGCGCGGTGATCATGCTGACCAGTTCCGCGGTCAGGTCGACGTTGGAGTTTTCCACCGCCGACGACTGCAGCACGCCCAGGCTGCCCGAGTTCGGGGTGCCCAGCAGCGGCACGCCCGAGGTCGAGGTCTCGGCCCAGCCGTTGTTACCCAGCGGGGACAGGCCGTTCGGGTTGGAGAAGTTGGCCAGCACCAGCTGGCCCA
Organism: Telluria sp.; assembly: GCA_035759315.1. GTDB lineage: Bacteria > Pseudomonadota > Gammaproteobacteria > Burkholderiales > Burkholderiaceae_D > Telluria. Next base: position 19,989 of record DASTVB010000145.1, read on the forward strand.
GCGCGAACGACTGGCCGTTCGAGTACTGGCCCAGCAGCACACCGTCGTTACCGGCGCTGAAGCGGGTCAGCTGGCCGGCGGTGTAGCCGTTCTGCGTGATGCGGTTGACGCTGGTCGCCGAGCCGAACTGGGTCGAACCGGCGAAGTTCATTTCCAGCGTCACTGCCTGCGCGCCGGTGGACGGATACAGCGGCAGCGTCACGTTGAACGGCAGCGCCGGCGTGGTGGCGGAGCTGAGCGCGCCGGAATCGTCGAACACCAGCTGGCCGACCGCCTTGGCCGGGACGGTCAGCGAAGGAGCCACCGAAGTGAGCGAATCGGCAATCGCCTTGCCGATGGTGTCGGCGGTGGCGCCGGCCTGGCCGGCCGCGGTGGCCGCCGCTGCGTTGATCACTGCCTGCAGCGATGCAGGCGCCGGCGGCACCAGCGCGCTGGCGGCGTTCCACACCGCGGTCGCGGCGGCGGTCGCATAGGCGGCCGGGGCGAACGGCTTGGCCAGGGCCATCGCTTCCAGCGCCGGCGCGTTCATCGACGCGGCCACCGACTGCATCTGGATCTCGACGCCGTCGTTGGCGACGTACACGTCCCACTTGGACGGGCCGGCCTTCACGTAGAACATCGACATCGTGTGCGCGTTACCGAGCGAATCGTAGACGTCCACCGGCACCTGCTTGTTGTAGGTTTCCGGATTGTTGGCGTCGAACGGCGTCACGGTCGGGACCGTGCTGCGCGAGTCGAGGTTCAAACCGGTGGCGACCGAGTCGGTCACTTTCGGCGCCAGGTCGGCGGTGTTGATGCGGATCGGGACCGGCGAGCCGGCGATGATCTTGCCGTTGCTGTCGGCGGTGTAGCCGGTCAGCTTGGCGCCCTGCGCGTTGGTGATGAAACCGTCCTTGTCCATCGAGAACTGGCCGTTGCGCGAATACTGGATCACGCCGTTGAGCGAGGTGCGGAAGAAGCCCGCGCCGTTGATCGCGATGTCGAGCGGGTTGGCCGAGGATTCAATATTCCCCTGCGTGAACTGCTGCGCGATCTGCGCGACCTTGGTACCGATACCGGCCTGGTTGCCGCCGGCGCCGCTCAGCGAGTTCGCGTACACGTCCGCGAACTGTGCCGTCGAACCCTTGAAGCCGACGGTGCTCGAGTTGGCGATGTTGTTGCCGATGACGTCAAGCGCTTTTGCCGCAGCGTTCAATCCGCTCAGACCCTGTTGGAAAGACATGTTTTTCTCCTGGTGAAAAAGTTATACGCGCGGCTTAAAGAATCTGCTTGATGTCGGCCATCGTGACCGTGCCCTTGTAAGGCAGGTTCAGTTTGACGCCATCCTTGGAACTGGTGGTGACGCTGGCGACGCTGTCGAACTGCAGCGGGCGCACGTCGGTGATCGGATCGCCGCCGCGGGTGGCGACCACGCGGAAGCTGTAGGAACCGTCGGGCACCGGGATCGGCGCGCCGTCGGCATCGAGCTTGGCGCCGGTGGCGATGCCGTCCCACGCGACCGGGACGATGCCGGCCTGCTGCGCGCCCAGGTCGATGGTGTGCACTTCGCGGCCCGAGCTGTCGCTGATCACCAGCTTGACGCTGTCGGCCGGGCTGTCCAGCTCCACGCCGAGCAGGCCCTGGCTCTTTTGCAGCGTCATGTCGGAGCCTTCGATCAGCACGCCGCGGCCGATCATGTTGGTGGCCGACAGCGCCTCGGACGAGCGATAGCTGTCCTTCAGCGATTCGAGAGTGTCATTGAGCTTGTTCACGCCGGTCACGGTGGACAGCTGCGCCAGCTGGCTGGTGATCTGGGCGTTGTCCATCGGGTTGAGCGGATCCTGGTTCTTCAGCTGCGTGACCAGCAGCGTCATGAACTTGTCGGTCGCGTCCTTGACCTCGTCGGCGGCGCTTTTTTTCTTGCCGTTGACCGCGTTGAGCAGGTCGCTCGACGGGCCGGTGGTAGCGGTGATTGCCATCTTTGTTGTCCTTGTCAGCTGCCGATCTGCAGCGTTTTCATCAGCAGCTGCTTGGCCGCATTGGTGGTTTCGACGTTGGTCTGGTACGAGCGCGAGGCCGACAGCATGTTGACCATTTCATCGACCATGTTCACGTTCGGCATCGCCACATAGCCCTTGTCGTCGGCCATCGGGTGCTTGGGGTCGTACACCTGCTTGAGCGGGGACGGATCCTCGATCACCTGCGCCACCTTGACCGCGGTGCCGCCGCCGGCGCTCTGCACCGCCTCGAACACCACGTGCTTGGCGCGGTAGGCCTCGCCGGTGGCGCTGGTGGCGCTGTCGGCGTTGGCCAGGTTGGATGCCACCGTGTTCAGGCGCTGCGCCTGCGCGCTCATGGCCGAACCGGAAACGTTCAGGATATTAAAGAGCGACATCAGCCACCTCCCTGGATGGCCGCGAGCAGCCCTTTGATTTGCATATTGATCATCGTGACCCCGGCTTCGTAGCGGATCGCGTTATCGGCGAACTGGTTGCGCTCGACGTCCATGTCGACCGTATTGCCATCCACCGCGCCCTGCACCGGCTGGCGGTACAGCAGCGGGGTGCCGTCGGCCAGCATGTCGGCGCTGGCACCGGCGTTGTTCACGTGGGCCGGGTCGGTGGTCTTGAGCACGCCCGCCGGGGGCGAAGTGCGCGCCAGCGCGCCCTGCAGCGCGCTGTTGAAATCGATATCGCGCGCCTTGTAGTGCGGGGTGTCGGCGTTGGCGATGTTCGACGCGAGCAGCTGCTGGCGCTGGGCCCGCAGGTCCAGTGACAGTTGGTTGAAGCGCAGGTAATCGTCGAGTTTTCCGATCATATCGCCCCCTCTGAGGGTTTTCTGGTGATGACAGGATCGATATTACGGACCCGGGCGGCAAGTCAATCGAACGATAAGCACATGCAAAACGCGGCTTTTCGATGCTTCACGCGCGAGACCGGGACCCTAAGATGGGCACATATCGAACCTGGACCGCCCATGAAACGCACCCTCCTCCTGCTCTTGCTCCCGACCCTGGCGTTCGCGCAGGCGCCGGCGCGCCAGGACGGCGCGGCGCTGCGCGCGCTGGCACAGGACTACCTGGAGCGGCAGGCCGCCGGCCAGCCGGGCAAGGTCACCGTGAAGCTGGGCGCGCTCGAC
>DASTVB010000146.1:0-21509 GCA_035759315.1 Telluria sp.
CGCAGCTCGAAGTTGCCTTCGAGGGTAGCGTCCAGGTGCAGGGTGCGGTTTTCGTTCTCGGTCACGCGCGGCACTTCGATCGTGCGGCGGGCGAAGAACAGGTCCTGGCCGACGCCGGCGCCGGCAACCTGGTTACCGTACGGGTTGTAGTAGCTGTCCTTGTCGATGTAGACCGGGTTCTTTGGCTGCATCGTCGCGCTTGCTGGGTAGCCAGCGAGCGTTGCGTGCGAACCGCGCGACGAGAACATCGCGGTGGTGGTGAACTGGATGTCGTGCGGCAGCGAGATCGCGCCCTTGGTGAACAGGGTGGTCAGCTGGGTTGGCGAAGCGAATGCCATGTCCTGCGCGGTGTTGTACGCGTCGTCGACTGGGTTCGGGGTGTGGTAGTTGGCCGGATTGCGCGACACTGCGCCAACGCCGACGCCGTCATAGCTGCCGGTGTGGTTCAGGGTGCGCTCGAAGCCGGTTGCGCCGCCGTTCAGCGGGTTCACCTGGCGAATACGACCCCATGGACCGCCGCCCAGACCGTCGGTCTTGTGGTCAGGACCATTGCTGTACTTGGTGATTTCGCGGTCGCGGGCCCAGATGACGCCACGCTTGGTGTGCGACAGGCCGAACATCAGGGATGCCTTGTCGTCGCCTGCACCGTAGGAAACCGAGTAGTCTTCCGACTTTGCGTCGCCGCTGTCATTCTGGCCGACGTATGCGCTGGCGGCACCGCCCTGCATCGTCTTCTTCAGGATGATGTTGACCACGCCTGCGATCGCGTCGGAGCCGTAGATCGACGATGCGCCGTCTTTCAGGATTTCCAGGCGCTCGATCATCGACGATGGAACGGTCGACATGTCGGTGTAACCGCCGACGGTCGTGGTCCAACGCTTGCCGTTAACCAGCACCAGCATGCGGTTCGCGCCGAGGTTGCGCATGTTGATGTATTCGCCGCCCTGTTCGCGGTTGGACGTCAGCACGGCGGTCTTCGAGAACGCAGGGGAACCAACGCTCGACAGGTTGTTGATGATGTCGCCGAGGGTGACCAGACCAGTTTTCTGGATCTGTTCAGCGTTCATCACCTGAACCGGCTGTGCCGTTTCCAGATCGATGGCGCGGATACGGGAGCCGGTAACTTCGACGCGCTGCATCGATTCGGCCGGAGCAGGTGTCTGCGCGAACGCGGACATTGCGCCGAGAGCCATCGTCACGGCTACGGCAATTTTAGTGCGTTGATACATTCGGGTTTCTCCAGTTCATTTTTATAAAAATGGGCCTGCTATAACTTGCCAGGCTGTAATTCCAATGCATTGTTCAACTTTTCCGTCAGAGGTATCCCACTTCCGGTACGCAACGTCTTGAACATCTGCATAAGACCATTCGGGGTTGAGCTATGTCAACTCACAAGGCGGAATATCGACAAAGAAACAACACACTTGACATACATCGAACGAAGCTATGCCAGAAATTCATGGCAGATATCGATTTTGGTTATGGAGAAACCAGCAATATGTACGCAAGATCCCCGAAGATCGGCGAAATTAGCTGTATTTACACTTCGGAACTCGGAAGTGTTGGAAAATGGAGACAAAAAAACCGCCCGCTTATTGCTAAACGGGCGGTTGGGGGAATTAACGCTTTTGTTAGATTATTTCGCGTTCATCAGCGCAACAGTGGTATCCAGCATGCGGTTCGAGAAGCCCCACTCGTTGTCATACCAGGACGATACCTTGACCAGGCGGCCCGACACTTTGGTCAGGGTTGCATCGAAATTCGACGACGCCGGGTTGTGGTTGAAGTCGACCGAGACCAGCGGATCGGTGTTGTAGGTCAGGATCCCCTTCAGCGGGCCTTCGGACGCGGCCTTCATCAGCGCATTGACTTCGTCCACCGTGGTGTCGCGCTTGGCGATGAAGGACAGGTCGACGATCGACACGTTGATGGTCGGCACGCGGATGGCGAAGCCGTCCAGCTTGCCGTTCAGCTCAGGCATCACCAGGCCAACTGCGGCGGCGGCGCCGGTCTTGGTCGGGATCATCGACTGGGTAGCGGAACGGGCGCGGCGCAGGTCTTCGTGCATCACGTCGGTCAGCACCTGGTCGTTGGTGTAGGCGTGCACGGTGGTCATCAGGCCGTTTTCCAGGCCGATCGCGTCGTTCAGCGGCTTGACCAGCGGGGCCAGGCAGTTGGTGGTGCAGGAAGCGTTCGAGATCACGGTGTCGGTCGACTTCAGCACTTCGTGGTTGACGCCGTAGACGACGGTCGCGTCCACGTCCTTGCCACCCGGAGCCGAGATGATCACCTTCTTGGCGCCGCCCTTCAGGTGGGCCGAAGCTTTTTCCTTGGTGGTGAAGAAGCCGGTGCACTCGAGCACGACGTCGACGCCCAGCTCGCCCCATGGGATCTCGGCCGGGTTACGCTGCGCGAACACGCGGATCTTGTCACCGTTGACGATCATGTAATCGCCTTCGACCGCCACCGTGCCCGGGAACTTGCCGTGCGCGGTATCGTAGCGGGTCAGGTGCGCGTTCGACTCGGCGTTGCCGAGGTCGTTGATCGCCACGATCTGGATGTCGTGTTTTTTGCCGCCTTCGTAGTGGGCGCGCAGGATGTTACGGCCGATGCGGCCGTAACCGTTGATTGCAACTTTGATCGTCATGCTCTGCTCCTGATTGATAAAAAAAGGTTTCGCTGATCTTGTTCGTCGACGTCATCCCCGCGCCTGCGGGGACCCATGCTGATCTTGAGACTTCGGTAGCCCGGTATGGCCCCCCGCCTTCGCGGGGGTGACGGTAGTATCTTCAGATGACCGATTTGGCTTTGGCGACGACGTTCTCGACGGTGAAGCCGAAATGCTTGAACAGCACGCCGGCCGGAGCCGATTCGCCGAAACTGTCGATGCCCACCACGGCGCCTTCCAGTCCAACGTACTTGTACCAGAAATCGGTGACGCCGGCTTCGATCGCAACGCGCGGCGCCTTGCCCAGCACAGCCATCTTGTAGGCCTTGTCCTGGCGGTCGAACACGTCGGTCGCAGGCATCGAGACCACGCGCGCAAGCACGCCTTCGGTCTTCAGCGCGGCCGCAGCGGCCACGGCCAGCTCGACTTCCGAGCCGGTCGCGATCAGGGTGACCTGCGCGCCTTCGGCTTCCTGCAGCACATAGCCGCCCTTGGCGATGTCGGCGATCTGGGCCGCGGTGCGCTCCTGGAACGGCAGGTTCTGGCGCGAGAAGATCAGGGTGCTCGGGCCGTCCTTGCGCTTGACCGCTTCGCCCCATGCCACCATGGTCTCGACGGTGTCGCAGGTACGCCAGTTGTCCAGGTTCGGAATCAGGCGCAGCGAGGACACGTGCTCGACCGACTGGTGGGTCGGGCCGTCTTCGCCCAGGCCGATCGAGTCGTGGGTGAACACGAACAGCGAACGCAGCTTCATCAGCGCGGCCATGCGGATCGCGTTGCGGCTGTAGTCGGAGAAGGTCAGGAAGGTCGCGCCGAACGGGATGAAGCCGCCGTGCAGGGTCACGCCATTCATGATCGCGGCCATGCCGAACTCGCGCACGCCGTAGTTGATGTGGTTGCCCGGCTGGCCGGAACGCACCGCGACGATTTCCTTCCAGTTGGTCAGGTTCGAGCCGGTCAGATCGGCCGAGCCGCCCAGGAATTCAGGCAGCACCGGCGCCAGCGCCTGGATCGCGTTCTGCGAGGCCTTGCGGGTGGCGATGTTTTCCTTCTTCTCGACGCAGGCGGCGATTGCCTTCTGCAGCACCTCGTCGAAGTTACCCGGCAGTTCGCCCTTCATGCGGCGCTCCAGCTCCGCGGCCAGCTGCGGGAACTCGGCGCGGTAGCCGTCGAACAGCTTGGCCCATGCCGCTTCGTCGGCAGCGCCCTGCTCGCGCGCGTCCCACGCGCCGTACACGTCCTGCGGGATCACGAACGGCTCGTGCGACCACTCGAGGTGCTCGCGCACCGCGGCGACCTCCTTGTCGCCCAGCGCGGCGCCGTGTACCTTGTCGCCGCCCTGCAGGTTCGGGGAACCCTTGCCGATGATGGTCTTGGCGCAGATCAGGGTCGGACGGTCGGAGTTCTTGGCCGCGGCGATCGCACTGGCGACCGCTTCGACGTTGTGGCCGTCGACGTCGCGGATCACGTTCCAGCCGTATGCTTCGAAACGCTTCGGAGTGTCGTCGGTGAACCAGCCTTCGACCTTGCCGTCGATCGAGATGCCGTTGTCGTCGTACAGGAAGACCAGCTTCTTCAGGCCCAGGGTGCCGGCCAGCGAGCAGACTTCATGCGAGATGCCTTCCATCAGGCAGCCGTCGCCCAGGAAGGCGTAGGTGTAGTGGTCCACCACCTCGAAGCCAGGCTTGTTGAATTCGGATGCCAGCAGCCACTCGGCCAGCGCCATGCCGACCGCGTTGGCGATACCCTGGCCGAGCGGGCCGGTGGTGGTCTCGACGCCCGGCGTGATGTCGACTTCCGGGTGGCCCGGGGTCTTCGAGTGCAGCTGGCGGAAGGCGCGCAGGTCGTCCATCGACACCGCGTAGCCTGCCAGGTGCAGCAGCGAATAGTGCAGCATCGAGCCGTGGCCGTTGGACAGCAGGAAGCGGTCGCGGTTGATCCACTTCGGGTTGGCCGGGTTGTGGCGATAATGGCCATTCCACAGGGCGACGGCGATTTCCGCCATGCCCATCGGCATACCTGGGTGGCCGGAGTTGGCTTTCTGGACTGCGTCCATTGCCAGCGCGCGGATCGCGTTGGCCATCTGGGAGGTCGGGAGCGTAGATTTCATCGTATAGCTGGGCGGTCTGATTGGAATGCGGCGGTCAGTGCGCGGCGGGGTTGCCGGCCTGGGAAACTCATTATTTTACCAGAGCGCAGGTGCCAACATTTAAAATGGCCGCAATTCCAACAGCCACAGGATTGCCCCAGATGCCCCGTTTTTATTGCCAGCAGCCGCTTTCGGTGGGCCAGCCGGCCGAGCTTCCCGGCGAAGTGGCCCATCACATCCATGTGCTGCGGCTGGCGGTGGGCGACCAGGTCACCCTGTTCAACGGCGGCGGCAGCGAGTTCACGGCGCAGCTGGCGGAAATCGGCAAGAAGCACGCCACCGCGCTGGTCACGGGCGAGTCCACCCCGGCGGTCGAACTGGCCTACCCGGTGCAGCTGGCCCAGGCCCTGCCGGAGGGGACCAAGATGGACTGGATCATCGAGAAGGCGGTGGAACTGGGGGTCGCCGCAGTGCAGCCGCTGGCGGCGCGGCGCTGCGTGGTGAAGCTGTCGGCCGAACGGGCCGAAAAAAAGTTGGCGCACTGGGAAGGCGTGATCGAAGCGGCAAGCTGCCAGAGCGGACGCACGCGGGTCGCGGCCCTGCACGCGCCGGCCGAGTTCGGGGCGTGGCTGGCGCAGCCGGATGGCGGGCAACGCATCCTGCTGTCGCCGCGCGGGACCGACACGCTGGCCGGCTGGGCGCGCGCCAACCCGGCGCAGGCGCTGACCCTGATGGTAGGGCCCGAGGGCGGCTTCAGCCCGGAGGAAGAGGACGCGGCGATCGCGGCCGGGGCGCTGCCGCTGGCGATGGGGGCGCGGGTGCTGCGCACCGAGACGGCGGCGCTGGCGGCGCTGGCGATCCTGCAGGCGCACTGGGATTAGGGGACTGTCCCTTTGGGACTGTCCCCTGCCTTTCCTTGCGGAGCCAACAACCCGAAGGCTGGGGACAGTCCCGCAGGGACAGGCCCCCACTCTTCGCTGTAAAATATCGCCTTTCGCGCATCGCAAGCGCGCACCCACGACAAGGCATGACATGTTGCGCATCAACGAACTCAAACTCCCCCTCGACCACGACGAAGCGGCCCTCCCCGCCGCCATCATTGCCCGCTTGGGCATCGATCCCTCCGACCTGATCCAGTTCGACGTCTTCAAGCGCAGCTACGACGCGCGCAAGAAGACGGCCATCGTGCTGATCTACGCGGTCGACGTCGAGGTGAAGCGGGAAGCCGAGCTGCTGGCGCGCCACCACCACGATGCGCACATCGTGCCCTCCCCCGACACCGGCTACAAGTTCGTGGCCGACGCCAGCCAGTTCAGGGACCGCCACGAACGCCCGGTGGTGATCGGCATGGGCCCGTGCGGCCTGTTCGCGGCGCTGATCCTGGCGCAGATGGGACTGAACCCGATCGTGCTCGAACGCGGCAAGATCGTGCGCGAACGCACCGTGGACACCTTCGGCTTCTGGCGCAAGCGCAAGCTGAATACCGAATCGAACGTGCAGTTCGGCGAAGGCGGCGCGGGCACCTTCTCGGACGGTAAGCTGTACAGCCAGATCAAGGACCCCAAGCATTACGGCCGCAAGGTGCTGACCGAGTTCGTCAAGGCCGGCGCGCCGGAAGAGATCATGTACGTCAGCAAACCGCACATCGGCACCTTCCGCCTGGTGAAGATGGTCGAGCAGATGCGCGAGAACATCATCGCGCTGGGAGGCGAGATCCGCTTCCAGACCCGCGTGGACGACATCGTGGTCGAAGGCGAAGGCGCCAGCCGCCAGTTGCGCGCGGTGGTGCTGAACAACGGCGAGGTGCTGCCGACCAGCCACCTGGTGGTCGCGGTCGGCCACAGCGCGCGCGACACCTTCCAGATGCTGTACGACCGCGGCGTGTACGTCGAAGCCAAGCCGTTCTCGATCGGCTTCCGGGTCGAGCACCCGCAGTCGCTGATCGACGTGTGCCGCTTCGGCCCGAACGCGGGCAACAAGATCCTCGGCGCGGCCGACTACAAGATCGTGCATCACGCCTCCAACGGACGCTCGGTGTACAGCTTCTGCATGTGCCCCGGCGGGACGGTGGTGGCGGCGTCGTCGGAAGAAGGCCGGGTGGTCACCAACGGCATGAGCCAGTATTCGCGCGCCGAGCGCAACGCGAACAGCGCGATCGTGGTGGGCATCACGCCGGCCGACTATCCGGGCCATCCGCTGGCCGGCATCGACTTCCAGCGCGAGCTGGAGTCGCGCGCCTTCCTGCTCGGCGGCAGCACCTACGATGCGCCGGGCCAGCTGATGGGCGACTTCGTACGCGGCGTGCCGTCGACCGAGTTCGGCTCGGTGGTACCGTCGTTTAAGCCGGCGGTGCACCTGACCGACCTGGCCACCGCGCTGCCGGAATATGCGATCACGGCGATGCGCGAAGCGTTCGTCGCGTTCGACAAGCAGATCCGCGGCTACTACAAGGAAGACGCGGTGCTGACCGGCGTGGAGACGCGCACGTCCTCGCCGATCCGCATCAAGCGCAATGACGACGACCTGCAAAGCCTGAATACACGCGGGCTGTTCCCGGCCGGCGAAGGCGCGGGGTATGCGGGCGGGATCCTGTCGGCGGCGGTAGACGGGATTCGGGTGGCGGAGGCGGTTGCACTCTCCATGGCGCGCGGCTAACGAAGGAAAGGGGACCGTCCCCGAACCAAAGGCAGGGGACAGTCCCGGAGGGACAGTCCCCAAAAAAAACGGCCCCTTTCGGGGCCGTTCTTGCTTTGAAGCTGCCTGGCTTAGAACGAGTAGCGTGCGCCCAGGTAGAAGCGGCGTGGTTCAACCCAGTCGTTCGCTTCGCCGAAGGCGTAAGGAACTTTGGCGCCGACAATGCCCATCTCCGAAATCGGCGACTGCTTGTCGAGGATGTTGAACACGTCGAGGAAGAACTCGACCTTGTGCTTGCCCATGAACTTGTACTGGTACTTCAGGCGCAGGTCCAGGGTGTAGTACGCAGGAGCGGTTTCGCTGCCGATCGAACCCGGGGAAATCCAGGTGTCGACCACGCCGCCGAATGCGTACGGTGCATCCATCATCGGCAGGTTGCGGCGCGAGATCAGCTGGGTGCGGCTGTACAGCACGCCGCTGTTCCAGTTGAACACACCGCTCAGCTCCAGGCCATTCCTGAAGAAATAAGTGCCGTAGCCCTTGACCTGGTGCTTGATGTTGCCAGGCTGCGGACCATAGGCGTTCGGCGCGCGCGGATCGAGTGCCAGCCAGTCGCCCTGGAAGTCGGCGTTACTATCCGAGTTGGTGTTGCCCTTGGCGTCGTTGTAGGTGTACGAAGCCGCACCCTGCCAGTTGTCGCGCTTGGCCTTGGTCAGGCTGACTTCGACGCCCTGGTAGTCGCGCTTGCCGCCTGCCAGCGTGCCGATCACATAGTTCGAGTTCGGCGCGGCCGAATAGCCGAAGTACGAATACGGCAGGTAGAACGCCGAGCCCGGAGCCGCATAGCCTTCCGGTGCGGTGGCCACCGTCAGGGTCGGGTCCGAGTACAGCGCCAGGTCGTAGTCCTCGAGGATGTCGCGGGTCTGGCGCTTGGTGTAGCTGACCGACAGCGTGTAGTCGCGGCCCAGCGAGGTTGCCCAGCCGAGCATCAGCTCGTCGGTGTACGGGGTCTCGGTCGACGGTGCGAACAGCGCATCCGGGGTCTTCGGGCCGCCGCGGGTACGGAAAGTCAGCCAGCGGTCGCCCAGGTGGATCTGCTCTTCCTGGATCGGACCGGTCAGGTTACCCGCGAAGTCCGACATGTTGGTGCGGATCGGGTCATAGTAGCGGCCGATGAAGGCCCACACCTTGCTGCGGCCATCGCCGGCGAGGTCATACACGGTGGACAGGCGCGGCGCCAGCTTCCAGTCGAACTCGGCGGATTTCTTGTCGGTCGAGTCGTAGTGGATCCACTCTTCCGCACGCACGCCGGCGTTGACGGTCCAGCGGTTCATGGTCCAGGTGTCCTGGAGGTAGAACGACTTGCCGGTCGCCTTCACGGTGTAAGGCGCGGACTGCACCTGCACGCTGCGGTAGTTGTTCACCTGGCCGGTCGGGTTGCCGGCGACGCTGTTGAAGCGCGCCGCGCGTACTTCCGCGTCGGACACCGCGCCGTTGCGGTCGGTGTCGAGCAGGTTGATGAAGTACGCCCGGTCCGGGCTGGCGTTGATCGCGGTGATGACACGCGGGATATCCGCAGCGACGATCGAGCGGGTACCGGTCGAGCCAGGCCCGATGAACTCGCTGAACGACATGCCCAGGTGCTGGGCCGCGATCGACGAGTACTGCGCGCTTTCAGGGCCGGTGAACTGCGAGTCTTCGACGTATTCGTTCTCGGACTTGGAGAGGCCCGCCTTGAAGGTGTGGGAACCCCACGATGGGGTCTCGAGGAAGTACTCGGCGTTGAAGCCGACCTCGTCGCGGTTGCGGTTGGTTGCCAGCAGCGAGCCGACGCCGCCCTGGCTGCGCTGTGCGATCGTTGGCGACGAATTGAAGAACACCACGTCGTTGCGGGTGGTCTGGTTGGCCGGGTAGCGCGACACTTCGCCTTCGTGGCGGAACGCGTACGCGTTCAGGCGCAGGTCGCCGATGTCCTTGGTGTAGTCGAAGCGGTAGTTGTCGCCGCCCTGGACCTGGCGCGAGTCGCGGTTGTTCAGGATCGTCTCGTCGGTCGAGCCGCTGATCTCGGCCGGATCGTTGAAGAAGGACACCATCAGGCGGTCGTTGTCGGTCGGCTGCCAGGTCAGCTTCAGGAAGCCCAGCTTGTCTTCACGGTGCACGGTGCGCAGGAATTCGCCGGCGGCGGTGCCGATGTCCTCGTCGCGGTTCTTGCGCTGGTAGGAGCCGAAGAACCACAGCTTGTCCTTGATGATCGGGCCGCCCAGCGTGACGGCGGCGTCGTAGGTCGACAGGCCGAAGTCGGGCTGGTGCTTGTTGTCGGCGACCAGGCTGTCGTTCTGGAAGTAGTAGTTGACCGAGCCGTGGAACTCGTTACTGCCGGACTTGGTGATCACCTTCGACACCAGGCCGGAGCCGCCCGCGTATTCGGCAGGAATGCCGCCGGTCAGGATCTGCTGTTCCTGGATGATCTCGGAGTTGATGTTCGAACCGAAGGTACCGGTGTTCGAGTCGGTGACGTCGATTCCGTCCAGGATGTAGACGTTGTCGGTCGAGGTGCCGGTGGCGCCGCCGATGTCGGCATAGTTAACGCCGGACTTCGATGCCGGGTTGCCGCCTTGCGAAGGCTTCACGCCTGGAACCAGCTGGAGATAGCTCTGGTAGTTACGGGCGGTCGGGAGCGACTCCACGACGGCCAGGTTCAGGGTGGTGCCGACCGTCGCGGAGGTGGCGTCCACCTGCGCCAGGCGCGAGCTGGTCACGACCACGCTTTGCACATTGTTCGAGCCGAGGGCGTAGCCCAGGTTGCGGTTCTGGCCACTGACCACCACCACGTCGGTAGCGCTGAAAGTCGAATAGCCGGGTGCGACCACTTCCACCTTGTAGTCGGTGGCCGGGTCCAGGCCGGCGACGCGGACCGAACCGTCCGCCTCGGTCACGGCGGTCTTGGTTACCAGGCTGCTTGGGGAGCTGATCTTGACAGTAGCGCCGGCGAGCGGTTTGCCGGCAGCGTCAGTGACAGCGATGCGCAGGCCGCCGGCTTCGGCGGCCCAGGCGGCGCCGATGAAGCACATCCCGATCGCCACGGAGATTGCGGAGCGGCGCAGCATCGCTGCCCTGGATTTCTGTTTTACTGTATGCAACATGGGTCTCCCAATCAAAATTATTGAATTTTTAAAATCAGAGCACTGCCATAACGCCAAAACAGCCTGGAACAAGGGTCGTCACTTTTCCGCTGGGAAAAAGTCACAGGGCATGAGAGCATTCTGCGTAGCAAGATGTCAACGCCAGATATGCATACGTAGCAGAAAAACCACAGTCAATACGCGTTGATTCGGGTGGCTTCGGGGGAGGGTTGCGGCGAAAGGCGGGGGAAGGAACTGCCGCCTTGGCGCGCAGGGACAGTCCCTTCGTATTTGGCTAGAGCCAGCCGGCTTTGCGGAATCGGGTGTACATGTAGCCGGCGACGCCCACCATCACGCCGAGCGCGGCCGGGTAGCCCCAGGGCGATTTGAGTTCGGGCATGTATTCGAAGTTCATGCCCCAGATGCCTGCGAACGCGGTGAAGGTGGCGAAGATCGCCGCCCAGGCCGCCAGCTTCTTATTCACTTCGCTTTCCTCGATCGCCGTCATCGACAGGTTCACCTGGATCGCCGTGTTGATGGTGTCGCGGATCGTGTCGAGGATGCCGTTCAGGCGATATAGGTGGTCGTGCACGTCGCGGAAGTATTCCTCGGCGCCGAGGAACATCGCCGGCACGCGCCCGCCATACAGCTTGCCCACCGCTTCCATCAGCGGCGACACCGCGTGGCGCAGCACCAGCACCTTAGATTTGAGCGCGTACAGGCGCTCGATGTTGCGCCGCTGCGAACCGCGGATGAAGATGCGTTCCTCGATTTTTTCCAGCTCGGACTCGAGCGCTTCGGCCATCGGGAAGTAGCGGTCCACCACTGCGTCGAGCAGCGCGTACAGCACGAAGGTGGGACCGAGCCTGAGCAGCTGCGGCTCGCGCTCGGTACGCGCGCGCACGGCCAGGAAGTCCTGGCTGCTGTCGCGGCGCGACGACAGCACGAAATTGGGGCCGACGAAGATGTCGACTTCGCCTTCGCGGAATTCCTCGCCATCCACCTCGATGGTCCTGACCACCACGAACAGGGTGTCGCCGTACTCCTCCACCTTGGGACGCTGGTTGCCGCGCATCGCATCTTCGACCGCCAGTTCGTGCAGGCCGAATTCTTCCTGCATCACCTTCAGTTCCTCGGTCGACGGGTCGCGCAGCGCGACCCAGACGAAGGTCCCTGGCTTGGCCAGGTACTCACTGATGTCGGGGACCGGGATGTCCGCAAGTTTCACGCCTTCGTGGTAGGCGGAGCAGTTAATCAGCATGGAAGCGCAGAGTGATATTGATGAGCAAAGCTTACACCGAATCCGCCACCGAAGTGGGACTGTCCCTGCGCGACTGTCCCCTGCCTTTCAATGTGGATGTTTGCGGAAGGGGGACAGCTCCACACCCCAAAGGCATGGGACAGTCCCTTAGGGACAGTCCCTGGATCTCGGATAGTCCGCAAAAAAAAATGCCGCCCCGAAGGGCGGCATCTGCGTTCAAGCAGCCCGGCTTGCGCCAGGCTGTTTCACACTGAGTATTAGAACTCGTACGCTGCGGTCAGGCGAACGCGGCGTGGGTTCTGCAGCGACAGCGGCTGCAGGTATGCTGGGCGTGGAGTGTTTGCCGACGAGATCTCGCCGCGCTCCTGCACCGAGGTGATGCCGCGCTCGTTGAAGATGTTCAGCACATCGACCTGGAACGACAGACCCTTCATCCACTTCGGCTCGTACACTGCCTGCACCGACAGATCGCGGGTCCATGGCAGACGGCCGCGCGAACCACGTGGGTTCAGCTTCTTACCGCAGTAGAACGACGAAGCGCCGTACAGAACCGACACGGTGTCGAGGGTACCCGAGTAGTAGCCGAAGCAGTTCAGCGGACGGCCCGACTGCAGCAGCATGTTCGCGCCGATACGCAGTTCTGGCAGCACCTGGTAGGAGCCCCACAGCTTCAGAGCGTGGCGACGGTCGTTAGGCAGGTAGCCGAAGGAACCTTCCGCCAGGCCTGGGTAGTCCCAGTCCTGCGAAATGCCTGCGTCGTCCTGGCCGATGTCCGACTTCACGTAGCCTTCGGTGTTACCCTTGCTGAAGGCCAGAACGTACGAACCTTGCACGGTCCAGACGCCGTCCCATGCGCGCTCGAAGCTGAATTCCAGTGCGTTGAACTTACGCTCTGGTTTCGGGAACTTCAGGGAAGCTGCAGGGATGGTGACCAGGGTCAGCTTGCCGTCGCCATGCAGGTCGACGTTCGCCTTCAGGTCGCCACCTGGGTTGTACAGGAAGCAGTGGCCGATTGCGTTGCCGATTGCAGTTGCCTCGTCGTCGGAGAAGCCGTTGGCTTCTGCCCACTGGATAGCGCCTTCGTCGTTACACACGTCGTCCATCACGCTTGCCAGACGGCGGTGGGTGTACTTCAGGCCAACGGTCCAGCGGTTCGCCAGGGCTTGCTGCGCGCCGAGGATGAACTCGTCCTGGTACATCGGCTTGATGTCCGGATCGACCACCGAGCGTGGATCGCCGGCTACGCCGTTCGACACCACTTCACGTGGGCCGAGCTGTGCACCCAGGCCTGGGTTCTGCTGTGGAGCAGGACCGAAGGCGCCGGTGAACGCGTAGTAGTCGGTGTAGTCGGACTCAGCGCCAGCCAGGCGGACGTTGGTGTTCGACATGACCGGGATGTAGTAGCGGCCCAGGTTTGCGAACAGCTTGGTCTGCTGGTCACCCTTCACGTCCCATACCAGGCCCAGGCGTGGTGCCCAGGTGTTCTTGACGTCGATGAAGGACTGGCCCGTTGCGTTCAGGTTCTTGAACGATTCGTTACGCAGACCGAGGTCGGCTACCAGGTTCTTGGTGACCTGCCAGCTGTCCTGGACGTACCATGCCGAGTTCTTGGTGGTGAAGATACCGCCATTCTCGAAGTGGCGCATCGACACGACGTCCATCGGCGCGCCGGTGTTGTTGACGTAGCCGTTGCTCAGCTCGCCGCCAGCAGCCAGTGGCTGCACAGCGACCTGGAAGCCGCCCGATGCCACGGTGCCGTCCACCACGTCATACTTCTCGTGGTCGAGGCCGAAGCGCAGGGTGTGGTTGCCCAGCGCCCACTCGGCGTCGAGGCGAGCCGCTTCGCGCTTGTCGTTTGCGTTCGGGTCGGTCACGTTGACGGTGGTCGCGCAACCCATGTGCTTGGTCGGCGAGACACGCAGGTCATCGATCCATGCGCAGGATGCGGTCTCGATGTCCGACTTGCGGCTGTACTTGCCCACGCCGTACAGTGCGGACACGGTCAGGTCGTCGGTCAGCCACGAAGTGTATTTGGCGATGACGTTGCTACCACCGTTGGTGTAGGTGTCGGTACCGACGCGGTCGCCCTTGGCGGTGTGGTACGGAGTGACCTGGCGCCAGGTGGTGATTTCGTCTTCGGTCTTGTCGCTGAAGCCGGTGATTTCGAAGGTGTTGGAATCGTTGATGTTCCAGTCAACCTTGATCAGGCCCTGTGGCGAGTTCGACTCCATCGATTCCTGGGTCGTGTTCGCGAAGATCTTGCGCTCGAACTTCGAACCCTGTACCAGGCCGAATACGAACAGCTTGTCCTGGATGACCGGACCGCCGATCCACAGGTTGGTCTTCAGGTCGTCGGTGCCGCCTGGACGCTTGTGCAGGTGCCAGCGCTGGTCGGAGGTCGACTTCTCGGTGTACACGGAGGAACCTTCCAGGTCTTCCGGTTGCCAGATGACGTTGACGCCACCCTTCCACTCGTTGGTACCGCGCTTGGTCGTTACCGACAGCACGCCACCCAGCGAACGGCCGTATTCAGGACCATAGCCGCCGGTCTTGACGTCTTGCGCCGCGATCGCGTCGAAAGGCACCTGGTTGAACGCTACGCCGTTCAGGTTGTTGGTGACGTTGAAACCGTTGATGTAGTACACGTTTTCCGCTGGCGATGCGCCGCCCAGCGAAGGCACGTTACCAGCGCGCGAACCGCTCTGGCCGATACGCGCGTCGCCTGGCACGGCGCCTGGCGCCAGCAGTGCAACCGCGGTCACGTCACGGGTCACAGGGATGCGGTCGATCGCTTCCTTGTTCAGGACCATCGACGATTCCGGCGACTTGACGTCGATGCGCGAAGCGCGGCCGGTCACGACCACTTTCTGGCCAGCCGATGGGCCCGCGAACATGGCGTTGGACGACACGCCTGGGGTCACGGTGACAGCCAGCTCTTCGCTGGTGCCGTCGGCGTAGGTGGTCCGCAGCACGTAGTTACCTGGTGGCAACTGGCTCATGCTGAAGGTGCCGTCCGCAGCTGCGGTCACGCGGCGGGAAATACCGATGGCTTTGTTTTCGACGGTGATGACCGAACCGGCAGTTGCCTGGCCGTTAACCGAACCGGATTGCGCCTGTGCGTATGCTGGCGGGGTGATCAGGGCCGAAGCCAGACCGGCCGTGAACGCCACCGAAAGTGCGTGCACGAGTACAGTTTTTCTTAGCATTGTGATTCCTTATTGATGAAAAACTTAATCAACGTTTCCAGCGCCTCCTTGCTACTCTGGAAACCAACTAACGCTCCAACTCCATAACTGGTGGATTGTTAAGTCGCTCATGGAACCATAGCAATATGAGCAATGTCAAACTGCAAAGGGATAACTGCGGTAAGGATGCAACACCTGCTTACAGTTTTCCGACATTTCGGTTGACTCGACGAAAAAAAAGCCGCCCCGGAGGGCGGCTCTTGCATACATACAGCCCGGCCGGGCCGGGCCGTAAGGACGCGGCTTAGAACTCGTACTGAGCGGTGAAACGGAAGCGGCGTGCGTTCTGGATGCCGATCGGCTGCTCGTAGGTCGGGCTGACCGAACCGATACCGGTTTCGGCTGCTTCTTCCACGGAACGGACGGTGCGCTCGTTGAACACGTTCAGGGCGTCGACCTGGAAGGTCAGGCCCTTCATCCACTTCGGCTCGTACGTCGCCTGCAGCGACAGTTCACGCATCCAGTCGGTGCGGCCGATCGAACCACGCGGATTCAGCTTGCCATTGCACCAGAACGAAGCGGAACGGTACAGGATCGATACCGAGTCGATGTTGCCGGCGTAGTAGCCCAGGCAATTGCGCGGACGGCCCGACTGGATGATGACGTTCGCGCCAAGGCGCAGTTCCGGCATCACCTGGTAGGAACCAAACGCCTTCAGCGTGTGGCGGCGGTCGTTCGGCAGGTAGCCTTCCGAGCCTTCCGCCAGGCCTGGGTAATCCCAGTCCTGCGAAATGCCGGCGTCGTCCTGGCCGATGTCCGACTTCACGTAGCCTTCGGTGTTGCCCTTGTTGAAGCCCAGCACGTAGGAACCCTGCAGGCTCCACTTGCCGTCCCATGCGCGCTCGAAGCCCAGCTCCAGCGCGTTGTAGGTGCGCTTTGGCTTAGGGAACTTCAGGAACGATGCCGGGATCACCACGGTGGTCAGCTTGCCGTCGCCCGCGAGGTCGACGTTGGCCTTCAGGTCGCCGCCCGGGTTGTACAGGAAGCAGTGGCCGACGGTGTCGGCGATCGCCGAGATTTCGTCGTCGTTGTAGCCTGCCGACTCGGCCCAGTTGGCCGCGCCTTCGTCGTTGCAGACGTCGTCCATCACGCTCTTCAGGTTACGGTGGGTCAGCTTGGCCGAAACGGTCCAGCGGTTGCCCAGCGCCTGCTGCGCGCCCAGGATGAACTCGTCCTGGTACATCGGCTTGATGTCCGGATCGACCACGGTGCGCGGATCGGCGGCGGTGCCGTCGCCGTTCACCGTACGCGAGCCGAGCTGCTGGCCCAGTGCCGGCAGCTGGTAGCGGTCGTTGGAGAAGGTGCCGCCGAACTGGTAGTAGTCGGTGTAGTCGGTCTCGAGGCCGGCCAGGCGCACGTTGGTGTTCGACATCACAGGGATGTAGTAGCGGCCGGCGTTGGCGAACAGCTTGGTCTGCTGGTCACCCTTGACGTCCCAGACCATGCCCAGGCGTGGCGCGATGGTGTTGGACACGTTGATGAACGGCGTGCCTTCGGCATTCAGGTTCTCGAACGATTCCGAACGCACGCCCAGGTTGGCGACCACGTTCTTGGTGACCTGCCAGTTGTCTTCGATGTAGAAGGCCGAGTTCTTGGTGGTGAACACGCCGCCGTTTTCGAACTTGCGCACTGCCACGTACTGCATTGGCGCGCCGGTGTTGTTCACGTAGCCGTTGGCGATCTTCGAGCCCGCTGCCAGGTTGTACACCTGCTGCACCGAACCGCCCGAGTAGAACGAGCCGTCGACCACGTCGTACTCTTCGTTGTCCATGCCGAAGCGCAGGCCGTGCGCGCCGATGTTCCACTCGGCGTCGAGGCGGAATGCGGTGCGCTTGTCGTTAGCGTTCGGATCGGTGATCAGCGACGAGGTGGCGCAGCCGACCTTGCGCGCCGGCGAACCGAGGCGGTTCACGACGTACGGGCACAGGCGTGCGGTTTCGATGTCGGATTTGCGGTTGTACTTGCCAACGCCGTACATCGCCGACACGGTCAGGTCGTCGGTGATCCAGGTGGTGTACTTGCCGATCAGGTTTTCGCCGCCTGTGGTGAAGTTGTCGGTGCCGACTTTTTCGCCGCGCGCGGTGCCGTAGGCTACCGGCGACTTCCAGGTCACCAGCTGCTCTTCGTTCTTGTCGGAGAAGGCGGTGAATTCGAGGGTGTTGGAATCGTTGATGTTCCAGTCCACCTTCATCAGGTATTGCGGGCTGGTCGACTCGACTTGGGTCTGCTCGGTGACGCCGTAGGTCTTGCTCTTGACGCTCGCAGCCTGGACCAGGCCGAACACGAACAGCTTGTCTTCGATGACCGGGCCGCCGATCCACAGGTTCGACTTCAGGTCGTCGGTGCCGCCCGGGCGGTTGTGCAGGTGCCAGCGGCCGTCGACGGCCGACTTCTCGCCGTACACGGACGAACCGGTCAGGGCTTCAGGCTGATAGATGACGTTGACGCCACCCTTCCATTCGTTGGTGCCGCGCTTGGTCGTCACCGACAGCACGCCGCCCAGCGAACGGCCGTACTCAGGGCCGTAGCCGCCGGTCTTGACCTGTTGCGAACCGATCGCGTCGAAAGGAACCTGGTTGAACGCCACGCCGTTGAGCGAGTTGGTGACGTTGAAACCGTTGATGTAGTACACGTTTTCCGCCGGCGATGCACCGCCAAGCGAAGGCACGTTGCCGCCGCGCAGGCTGGTCTGGCCGATGCGGCTGTCGCCCATCGTCGCGCCCGGTGCCAGCAGCGCCACCGCGGTCACGTCGCGGGTGACAGGAACGCGGTCGATCGCTTCCTTGTTCATCACCATCGACGATTCCGGCGACTTGACGTCGATGCGCGATGCGCGGCCGGTCACGATGACCTTCTGGCCGGCGCTCGGACCTGCGAACACCGCGCTCGAAGCGGCGCCCGGGGTCACCGTCACGGCCAGCTCTTCGCTGGTGCCGTCGGCGTAGGTGGTCTTCAGCACGTAGCCGCCTGGCGGCAGCTGGGTCAGGCCGAAGCTGCCATCCGCGCCGGCCGTCACCTTGCGCGCGATACCGAGGGATTTGTTTTCTACCGTGATCACCGAGCCTGCTACTGCCTGGCCGCTGACCGCACCGGTCGTTTGCGATTGGGCGTACGCGGTGGTCGACACGGCCACCGATGCGAGACCCGCGCTGAACGCGAGGGACAACGCGTGTACAAGTACAGTTTTTTTCAACATGTGATTCCTATAAATAAAAAGCCTCCCGGGCGGGAGGCAGGCGAACAGCCGGAGAGGTCTCCGAGCGCCTTGTTCGCTTGCCGGCCTGCCGCTTCCCCGTGGGGAGGCTGAGCATTCCGACAAGCAAACATCATAGGAACATATGCACTACATAAGTGTCAAATGTGCGCAAATCAATACGCGAAGAAACAACAGCTTGGAAGGAACTAACTACCACCTACCAAATATTGGTATTTTCGTTTTGACCACCTACAGTTGGAAAGGACGGGTTGTTTACTGTTGAGCACTAGTCGGCAGCGTCTTCGATCCCCAGTTCGGCGATCTTGCGGGAAATGGTATTACGGCCGATGCCGAGCCGGGCCGCCGCTTCCAGCCGCCGTCCGTGGGTGTGTTTCAGGGCGGCGCGGATCAGGGTGGCCTCGAAACGCTGGCCGAATTCGTCCATCAGCGCGTTTTTCCCGGCCCCCAGCATGCCTACCACTTCGTTCTCGAGCAGCGCGGTCCAGCCCTCCCCTTGCGCAACCGCGCCCGCAGCGGCGGGGCCTGCGGCCTCCTGCAGCAGTTCCGGCGGCATGTCGGCCACCCCGATCACCTGGCCGGGCGCCATCACGGTCAGCCAGTTGCACAGGTTCTCCAGCTGGCGCACGTTGCCGGGAAAATCGCGCTCCTGCAAAAAGTCGAGCGCCTCCTGGGTGGTCTGCTTCGGATCGACCCCGAGCTGCTGCGCGCTGCGCGCCAAAAAGTGACGAACCAGCAGTGGAATATCCTCGCGCCGCTCGCGCAGGCTGGGCAGGCGCAGGCGGATCACGTTGAGGCGATGGTACAAATCCTCGCGGAAGCGGCCGTCGCGCACGCGCGCTTCCAGGTCCTGGTGGGTGGCGGTGATCACGCGCACGTCGGCGCGGATCGGCTGGTGGCCGCCGACGCGGTAGAAGTGGCCGTCCGACAGCACCCGCAACAGGCGCGTCTGCATCTCCAGCGGCATGTCGCCGATCTCGTCCAGGAACAGGGTGCCGCCCTCGGCCTGCTCGAAGCGGCCGCGCCGCATCGCCTGCGCCCCAGTGAAGGCGCCGCGCTCGTGGCCGAACAGTTCGGATTCGAGCAGCTCGGCCGGAATCGCGGCGGTATTGATCGCGACGAAAGGCTGCTGCCCGCGCGGGCTGTGCTTGTGCAGCGCGCGCGCCACCAGCTCCTTGCCGGTGCCCGATTCGCCGGTGATCAGCACCGTCGCGGCCGACTGCGACAGGCGGCCGATGGCGCGGAACACTTCCTGCATCGCCTTGGCCTGGCCGAGGATCTCGGGAGCCGCGGCGGCGCCCGTTTCGACGCTCGCTTCGCGCAGGCTTTCGTCCAGCGCGCGCCGGATCAGCGCCACCGCCTTGTCGATGTCGAAAGGCTTGGCCAGGTAGTCGAAGGCGCCGCCCTGGAACGCACCGACCGCTGAGTCGAGGTCGGAGTAGGCGGTCATGATGATCACCGGCAGGCCGGGATGCTCCACCTTCACCGCCTGCAGCAGGTCGAGGCCCGATTCGCCCGGCATGCGGATGTCCGACACCAGCACCTGCGGCGAGCCGGTGGCCAGCGCCTCCAGCGCATCGCGCGCGTTGCCGAAGCTGCGCGTTTCGAGGTTGTCGCGGGCAAGCGCTTTTTCCAGCACCCAGCGGATTGAGGCGTCGTCGTCGACGATCCAGATCGGTTTCATATAGTGGCTCAGTGGTCCGTCGTCCCAGCGCAGGCTGGGACCCATGCTGAATGAAGCGAAGGCGCGCAGTCTGCCATTGGCTTGCTCACTATGGGTCCCAGCCTCCGCTGGGACGACGGGGTTACGGTAACGGCAGCAGGATCCGGAAATCCGTGCAGCCCGGCCGGCTTTCGCATTCGATCACGCCCTGGTGCTGGTGCACGAAGGTCTGCGCCAGCGTCAGGCCCAGCCCGCTGCCGCCTTCCCTCCCCGACACCAGCGGGAAGAACACATGGTCGCGCAGCGCGGCGGGAATGCCCGGTCCGTTATCGATGATATGCAAGTCTAATGCCAGCGGGTAGCGGACCTTGGCCAGCGTCACCTGGCGCGCCACCCGGGTGCGCAGCACGATCTGGGCGCTGCCCGCGGCGATGCGCGGGGAAAGCGCCTGGGCCGCGTTGTGGGCGATGTTCAGCACCGCCTGGATCAGCTGGGCCTTGTCGCCGCGAAATTCCGGAAGCGAGGCGTCGTAGTCGCGCACCACATCGAGGCCCAGCGGGAATTCGGCCAGCACCAGGCTGCGTACCCGCTCCAGCACTTCGTGGATGTTGACGTCGCCGACGATGTGCGGCTGGCGGTGCGGCAGCAGCAGGCGGTCCACCAGCGTCTGCAGGCGGTCCGCTTCCTTGATGATCACCTGGGTGTATTCGGACAGGTCGGGCGCAGGCGGCAGCTCGAGTTCGAGCAGCTGGGCCGCGCCGCGGATGCCGCCCAGCGGGTTCTTGATCTCGTGCGCCAGGTTGCGCACCAGTTCCTTGTTGGCCTGGCCCTGCTCGAGCAGGCGCTCCTCGCGGTCCAGCCGCAGCTGCTGGACGTTTTCGCGCAGCTCCAGCAACACCAGCTCGCCCTGGGCGCTGACGGCGGCGTGCACGTGCAGCGCTTCGCGGCCGGCGCGTTCGAGCGTCAGGTCCTGGCGGAAGTCGGCCGGCTGGTGTTCCAGCGCCTGCGCGCACAGGGTGCGCAGTCCGGCGCCGTCGAGGAACAGCGACCACAGCGGCTGGCGCCGCAGCGCGCGGCTGGAGGTCTCCAGCAGGTCTTCGGCGGCGGGGTTGGCGTAGGAGACCCGGCCCTCGCGGTCCACCAGCAGCACGCTGGTGGCCAGCTGGTCGAGGATGGCGGAAGCCTCCGGGCGGGAAGGAGCGCTGTCGGGCGCGCTGGTCATCGGATGTTGGAGATCTCGCGCCGCAGCGCCTCGATATTGCGTTCCGAGCGGCCGATCGCGTCGCGCAGGGTGGCCACCCGCTCCTGGTATTTGGCGTAGTTCTTTTCGTTGCCGAGGCGGTCGGGTTCGCCGCCCTTGTACTCGGCGCGCAGCTCGGCCAGGCGCTGCTGTTCCAGCCGCAGTTCCTCGTTCAGGATGCCGCGGCGGTCGTCGTCGCGGGCGCGCTGCTGCGAGGTGTCGACGCGCGGGAAGTTCGACGGGCTGGGCGTTGGCGCGGCCGCCGGTGCAGCCGCCTGGGCCGCACTGTTCGGACGCGCGGCGGCCGGCGCCGGGCCGCGGCGCTCGGGCGGCGCCGGGATATAGCCGGGCAGGTCGAGCGCCTTGCAGCCGC
>DASTVB010000147.1:0-14694 GCA_035759315.1 Telluria sp.
CAGCCGGCCCACGCCGGCGCGTCCAGGCCCAGCTTTTCCAGCCGCGCCGCCATCTTGTCGGAGGCGGCGCCGGCCTTCGCCATGCCCGACAGGTCGCCCTTCACGTCGGCCATGAACACCGGGACGCCAATGTCCGACAGCGCTTGCGCGATCACCTGCAGCGTCACCGTCTTGCCGGTGCCGGTGGCGCCGGTGATGCAGCCGTGGCGGTTGACGAGGTTGGACAGCAGTTCCAGCACGACCGGCGGGTCGGTGTGGGTGGCTTTGGCGATCGGCAGCGCTTTTGGCATGGGGTGCTCGCTTGGTCTGGTGGGGGACCGCCGGAAACCGGGTTCCGGCTCATGCATGCGAGTCTACAACGAAGCGGGACTGGGGATCGTCCCCGCAGGGGACTGCCCCCCGGCCTGGTCGCGCCAGCGGGCCACCAGCGCCGCCGCGGTATAGAGCTCCGCCCGCTGGAAGGAAGGCAGCGTGCAGCGTCCCAGCGCGGACGCCGAACCACCGGCCCAGATGGCGGTCGACGGCGGCAGCGAGGCCGCCAGCTCCGACAGCCCGTACAGCACCTGCGTCGAATTGCTGGCGAGCGAGAACGACAGCGCCACGATGTCCATGCCGGCAGCGGCGCGGGAGATATCCGCGATCGGGGTGGAAGCGCCCAGCGACACGCAGCGGGCGCCTTCGAGCGCGAACATCGCCTCTGCCATCAGCAGCCCGAGCGTGTGATGCTCCTGCGGGAAGGTGGTCAGCAGGATCTGCGGGCGCGCCCCGGCGGCCGGCTTTGGCAGGTTGGCGATGCCGACCCGCAGCACGTTTTGCAGCACTTCGGTAAACAGGTGTTCCTCATACACCTGGAAACGCCCGCGCTCCCAGCACTCGCCGACCGCGGTCACCAGCGGCGCGACGATGTCCTGTACAAAACTGCGCAGCCCGACCCGCACCATGGCCTGCGTCAGCGCCTTGCGCAGCATTTCGACCCGGTCCAGCCGGCACAGCTCGAGATAGGCCAACACGTCCTCGCTGACCGCGCCGCGGCTGCCGGGCACGTCCTCGTCGAAGGCCGCCTCCGACAGCGCCTCGAGTTCCTGCTGGTCCAGGGCGAGCAGCTTGCCCGGCCGGTGGCCCTTGTCGAGCAGGCGCTTGACCACGCGCAGCCGGGCCACCTGGTCGGGGGGATAGATGCGGTCGCCGTTCGCGTCCCGCCCGGGGCGCGGGAAACCATAGCGCCGCTCCCACGCGCGCAGTGTGTCCTTGCCGATTCCCGTGTCGCGTTCTACCGCGGCGATAGGGACTGCCGGTGCTGGAGGCGGATTGGTCATATCGCATCATTGTAACCCGCAGATTTGTCCTAGACAAATGTTGACAGTCAGAAATTTTAGTTTTAATATGAACACTTTCTCGCTGTCAATAACATTACGACTTGACATGAATGTCCACATGATCCGCATCGTCGCCCTCACCTTCTGCCTCGTAGCCGGCCTGGCCCACGCCGCCTCGCCGGTTCCATCTCCGCGAGCGGAGGACAAGGCCTGGAAATTTGGCGCTCCGCTGGCCGAACCGGCGGACAACATCGCCAATCCCGCCCGCGTCGAACTCGGCAAGACCCTGTTTTTCGATCCGCGCCTGTCGGGCAACGGCACCGTCTCCTGCGCCAGCTGCCACAACCCGGGCCTGGGCTGGTCGGACGGCCAGAAGAAATCGGTCGGCATCAACGGCCAGCGCCTCGGCCGCGCCTCGCCGACCATCGTCAACGTCGCATTCAACACCCAGTTCATGTGGGACGGCCGCGCCAGGTCGATTGAAGACCAGGCCCTCGGCCCGATGCTGTCGCGCGAAGAGATGTCGACCGACATGGAGCACATGAAGTTCATGCTTGGATCGCTGAAGGGCTACCGCGCGCTGTTCGAAAAAGCGTATCCCGGCGAGCCGGTGTCCGAACAGACCGTGGCCAAGGCGATTGCCGCCTTCGAGCGCTCGGTGGTGTCGCGCGACTCGCGCTTCGACAAATGGGTCGGCGGCGACCGCCGCGCGATCAGCCAGCAGGAATGGCGTGGCTTCCAGCTGTTCAAGGGAAAGGCCAATTGCGCGGCCTGCCATTCCGGTCCCAACTTCACCGATAACGGCTTCCACAACATCGGCCTGGCGCAGGACGGCGACGTCGGACGCTACAAGCTGCGCGCGCTGCCGTCGATGAAAGGCGCGTTCAAGACGCCGACGCTGCGCGACATCGCGCTGACCGGGCCTTACTTCCGCGACGGTTCCGCCACCACGCTGCGCGCGGTGGTCGAGCACTACAACAGCGGCGGCCTGCAGCCGGCGCCGGCCAACCTGTCGCCGGAAGTGCGGCCGCTCAAGCTGACCGAATCCGAGATCGGGGACCTGGTGGCCTTCATGAAGACGCTGAACGGCAGGCACGTGCCGACCACGGTCCCTGTCCTTCCACATTAAGAACCCTTACCGGTATTGCACATAAAGATCAGGGGACGGTCCCCTGCGGGGACAGTCCCCACACACCACACCTTTAAAAGGATTACGCATGAACATCAAGCACATGTCACTCGCCGCGCTGCTCGCGGCCGTCCCGTTCGTGGCCGCTGCGGCCGAGCACACCGTCTCGCAGAAGGGCAAGGCCTTCTCGCAGCCGACCATCAAGGTCAAAGCCGGCGAAACGGTCAAGTTCGTCAACGACGACGCGTTTTCGCACAATGTGTTCTCGCTGTCGGAAGCGAAGAGCTTCGACCTCGGCACCTACGCCAAGGGCGGGTCCAAGAGCGTCACCTTCGACAAGCCGGGCAAGGTCGAAGTCGAATGCGCGATCCATCCGGACATGCGCATGACGGTCGAGGTCTCGAAGTGATCCGCGCCGCGGCCTGCGCCCTGGCGTCGGTCCTCGCGCTGGGCGCGCTGGGTGCGGCGGCGCATGCGGCCGAACCGGAGAAGGCGGGATCGCTGCTGCCGCGCGACAGCAAGGACGCGGCGATCTTCCGGGGTGGCCTGGTCTACACCAACTATTGCGTCACCTGCCACGGCATCAACGCCGACGGCAACGGCCGCGCGGCGCGCCTGTACACGCCGCGCCCGGCCAACCTGCGCACCTCCGACAAGAACGACGCCTACGTCGAACTGATCATCCGCAAAGGCGGCGAAGCGCTCGGCCGCTCGGGCAAAATGCCTCCATGGGAAGAAGAACTGACCAATGAACAAGTCCGCGATCTCGTTGTCTATATCCGCTCCAACAACGTCAACTGAGGCCGCCGCCGCACGCCGCACGCCCTTGCTGTTCACACCCGGCGTGCGCCTGTTCCGCCGGATGAATTTCGGCGCCAAGGCGCTGATCATATCCGGGGTGTTCTCGCTCCCGATCCTGCTGCTGGGCGCCACCCTGGTGCGCTCCAGCGCGCAGGAACTGGCGCACGCCCAGGCCGAACTGGATGGACTGCGCGTGGTCGGCACGCTGCTGCCGCTGATCGAGATCACTGCAAGCCAGCGCGACCTGGCGATGGAAGCCGCGCGTGGCGGCGCGGTCGCCTCGGACCAGCGCGCGGCCTATTCGGCGCAGTACGCGCGCATGGCGGAGGCACTGGCAGCCAGCGGCAACACCCTGGTCGACCGTAAAACCCTGGAACGCATTCCGGACCAGCTGCCCGCCCTGCCGCAGGCCGGCAGCGATCCGGTCGACGCGCTGGAAATCCATTCGCAGCTGGTGGTCGACCAGCTGGCGGTGCTGGGCGCGGTGCGTTCGGCGTCGCACCTGTCCGAAGACAGCGACGCGGTAAGCCGCTCGCTGCTGCATGCCGCGCTGGCCGGCATCCCGGAGCTGATGGACCGCGTCGGCCACGTGCGGGCGCTGGGCCTGCAGGCGATGACCGCCGGCCAGGTCACGCCGTCGCAGCAGCGCATGGTGTCGGACCGCCTGCCGATGATCGAATACTTCGAAGCCGACATCCACGAAAACGTACAGGCCGCGATCGCCGCCGGTCCGTCGCTGGAAGCGCGCCTCGGCAAGGAGCTGCCCAGCGCCGCCGAACTGCGCGCGCTGGCGCGCCGCTACCTGCTGGGCGAGGCGGTGGGCGGCGACGTCGCGCGCCTGGAACGCTCCTCCCAGCGCGCGCTGGAAGGCTTCGCCACCCTGCAGCGCACCTCGGTCGCGATCGCGACCGGCATGATCGAGGCGCGCGCAGCGTCGGTGGAGCGCCAGCGCAAACTGCTGTTCGCGGTGATCGTCGCCAGCTTCCTGCTGGCGTCCTACCTGTTCTGGTGCTTCTACATCGTGACCCGGGGCGGCCTTGACCAGGTCAAGCGCCACCTGCAGGCAATGGCGGCGGGCGACCTGCGCCACATGCCCGCCGAACCGATCGGCACCGACGAACCGGCGCAGGTGATCCGCGACCTGCGCAAGGCGCACGCATCGATCCAGCGCCTGATCCGCAGCGTGCACGAATCGGCCGGCCAGCTGGCCGAGACCAGCACCGAGATCGCCGAAGCCGCGGCCGACCTGAACGACCGCACCCAGGAATCCGCGGCCCAGCTGGAGGACCAGACGGCCTCGATGGAGCAGATCAGCTCCCAGGTGCAGGGCAGCGCCGAGCGCGCGCAGGCCGCCGCGGCCTTCGCCAGCGAAAACGCGGCCGTCGCGGCGCAGGGCGGCGTGGCGATCGGCGGCGTGGTGCAGACCATGGCCGAGATCCAGTCGTCGTCGGCGAAAATCGCCGACATCATCAGCGTCATCGACGGCATCGCCTTCCAGACCAACCTGCTGGCCCTGAACGCCGCGGTGGAAGCGGCACGCGCGGGCGAGGCAGGCCGCGGCTTCGCGGTGGTCGCCAGCGAAGTGCGCAACCTGGCGCAGCGCAGCGCCGGCGCCGCCAAGGAAATCGAGCGGCTGGTGCGCGACAGCATGGACAAGGTAAATGCCGGCTCGCGCGCGGTGGAGGATGCGGGACGCACCATGCACGCGGTGGTCGGCAACGCGGAGAAGATCACAGGCTTCATGGGCGACATCGTCACTTCCGCGCGCGAGCAGTCGGTTGGCGTGGCGCGCGCCGGCAAGGCGGCCCACGAACTGGACGACAACACCCGCCAGAACCTGGGCCTGGTCGAGCGCACCAGCGCCACCGCCGACTCGCTGCGCGGGCAGGCCGACCAGCTGCAGTCGCACCTGGCACGCTTCCGGTTCGCGCCCTGAGCATGGGGACCGTCCCCGCAGGGGACTGTCCCCAGCTCTTTAGCGCGCATCGCTGATGCGCGTGCCGTCGATCCGCCATACAAAAATCAGGGGATGGTCCCCTCTGGGGACAGTCCCCGTGCGCCGGTTTTTGCGTTACGCTTTGGTTTCCATCATT
This sequence comes from Telluria sp., assembly GCA_035759315.1. GTDB lineage: Bacteria > Pseudomonadota > Gammaproteobacteria > Burkholderiales > Burkholderiaceae_D > Telluria. The sequence goes on from DASTVB010000147.1 coordinate 5,340, forward strand.
TTTTAACACGGAGTGACAAATGAAGAAGATCATCGCGCTCGCAATGCTGCTGACCGGCTTCCTCGGCGCCGGCCTGGTGTCGGCCCGCTCGGCGACGGAGACGGCGGCGGCCCAGGAAGTGGTCGCGCCATGGCTGGCCATGACCGACAGCGCGAAATATGGCGAGAGCTGGGACAAGGGCGGCGCGATGATGCAGGCGGTAGTCACCAAGGCGCAGTGGGAAGCGGCGCTGGCGCAGGTGCGCACGCCGCTGGGCGCGGTCAAGGAGCGCACGCTGACCTCGGCGCGCTTCACCAAAACGCTGCCGGGCGCGCCCGAAGGCGAGTACGTCGTGGTGACCTACGCGACCTCGTTCGAGAACAAGCCGGGCATGACCGAGACCGTGATTCCGATGAAGGACAAGGACGGGGCCTGGCGCGTTTCCGGCTACTTCATAAAGTAACGGGACGGGGGGACAGTCCCGAAGGGACAGTCCCCTCACTTCGCGAGCAGTCCCTTTTCGAACTCCGCCGCCTCCACCGGCAGCCCGAACAGGTATCCCTGCGCATAGTCGCACCCGCGCTCGGCCAGCCAGTCGCGCTGCTCGCGGCGCTCCACCCCTTCCGCGATCACTTTCAGCCCCAGCTTGTGCGCCATCACGATGATGGTCTCGGTGATGGTCTGGCTGGTACTGTCATGCAGCATCTCGGCCACGAAGGACTGGTCGATCTTCAGGTAGTCGATGTCGAGCCGCTTCAGGTAGCTCATCGACGAGTAGCCGGTGCCGAAGTCGTCGATCGCCACTTCCACCCCGCCGGCGTGCAGCTGCGCCAGCTTGGCCAGCACCTTCTCCGACAGGTTGAGCAGCAGGCCTTCGGTGATCTCGACGCTGATGCAGCCGGGCGGCAGCTCAAGCTGGCGCAGGTAGGCCACCCAGTCCATCCGGCTGGCGTGGTGCTGGAACTGCACCGGCGATTTGTTGATGCTGATCTGGAACGGGTAGCCAAGCATGGCGCTCCAGTGCTTGGCGTATTGTGCGGAAGTGGTGAACACCCAGTTGCCGATGTCGTGGATCAGTCCCGATTCTTCCGCGATCTCGACGAAGGCGCCAGGCAGCACCAGGCCGGCCTGGGGCCGGCGCCAGCGCAGCAGCGCCTCGGCCTTGTGCACCTCGCCGGTCGCGAGGTCGACGATCGGCTGGAAGAACAGCGCCAGCTGCTTTTCCGGCAGCGCGCGCCGCAGGTCGCTGGCCAGCTTGAGCCGGTGCATGGCCGCGGCCTGCATGCCGACCTCGAAGAAGGTGAGCTGGTTGCGTCCCGCCGACTTGGCGCGATACATGGCATGGTCGGCGTTGCGCATTAACTCGTCCAGGGTCTTGCCGTCGTCCGGGTAGGTGGCGATGCCGATGCTGCATGACACGTGCACCTGCTCCACGCCCAGGCTGAATGGCTGTGCCAGCGCGTCGAGGATGTCCTGGGCGATGCGCTCGATGTGCACCAGCTCGTGCGGCTCGGTCAGCACCACGGTGAACTCGTCGCCGCCCAAACGCGCCACGGTGTCGCCGGCGCGCACGCAGCGCTCGATGCGGCGCGCGGCGTCGATCAGCAGCCGGTCACCCGCATCGTGGCCCAACAGGTCGTTCACTTCCTTGAAGCGGTCCAGGTCGAGGAACAGCAGGGCGATGCCGCTGTCCGTGTCGCGCGCGTGCCGCATGCCCTGCTCAAGGCGGTCGCGAAACAGCGCGCGGTTGGGAAGGCCGGTCAGCGCGTCGTAGTGGGCGCGGCGCTCGAGCTTTTCGTTGAACTGGTTGATGGTGAGCTCGTGGCCCTTGCGCTGCGAGATGTCGTTGATGAAACCATGCCACACCACGGTGCCGTTCCTGGCGCGCGTCGGCGTCGCGTTCACTTCGCGCCAGCACAGGCCCTTGGTGGGCAGCTGGACGCGGAATTCCTCCCGCCATGCGTGCAGCGAGGCCGCCGATTTTTCGCGCGCGCGCATCAGGCGTTCGCTGTCGCCCTCGACCATGCGCTCATGCAGGAGCGTCACGTCGCGCATGATGTCTTCCGGTTCCAGTTCGAACAGCTGGCGCGCCATCGCGCTGATGTAGGTGCAGCTGTAATTGCCATCGGGATCGCGGCTCAGTTTGAACAGCGCGCCGGGCACCTGCTGGGCCAGCTGGGCAAGCAACACGTAGCTCGCCTCCAGCTGCTCGCGCAGCCGCACGTTGTCGGTGATGTCGACGATGGTGCCGACCATCCGTTGCGGCGTGCCGCCGCCGGTGCGCGTCACCACGCTGCCGCGCAGGCGCACCCAGATCGGGTCTCCCGAACCATGGCGCATCCGGCACTCTTGCGAGAAGACGCTGTCGGTGGAGTTCAGGCACGCTTCCATGCGTTCCATCAGCGCGGGCAGGTCTTCCGGGACTACCCGCGACAGCCAGTCTTCCAGCTCGTCGCCGGCGAATTGGTCCGGCAGGCCGAGCACCCGCTTCCACTGGCTGGAGTACATGATCTTCTTCTCGTCCACGCGCCAGTCCCACACTCCTTCACCGGTTCCCTCCAGCGCGAAATTGAGCCGCTCTTCGTTGCTACGAATGGTTTCGGCCAGCCGCTGCTGTTCCGCCAGCGCCTGCTCCAGTTCCAGGTTCGCGCTCTGCAGCTGCTCTTCGCGCAATTTCAGCTCGGTGATGTCGTGCACGATGGCGATCAGGTCGGTGCAGCGGCCCTGCTCGTCGAACACCGGGGTGATCGAGGCCTGCCCGATCCTGCGCCCGGCCGGGTATTCGCTGACCTGTTCCCAGCGCTGCGTGCAGCGGCAACGGATGGCCTCCTCAAAATGCGGCAGCACCGTCGCCATGGTGGAATCAGGAACCAGCTCGGTGAGTGGCTGGCCGACCGCCTGCTGGGGCGACAGCCGGGTGCTCTTGTAATACGCGGGATTGGCTTCGACAAAGCGGTAGACGCCCCCGCCTTCGACGCGCACGCGGAACACGATGTCGCTGATGTTGAGCCAGGCTTTTTCGAGCAGGAGCGTGCCGCCTTCGGCAGGATCGTCGTGGGGCGGCGACGTGGGCGCACCGGTGCTGGCGCCATCGGAACCGACGCGGCCGGGCTGGGTCTCGTCTGGCTGATCCATTGCCATGCTGTTGGACACTGAAACGGAATCAAGTGCATCGCGGCGGCGCGATGCGTTCGTCCGGATACTTCACTATAGCCCTTCGCGCCGGGCGGGCATGCACTGTTGGAGTGCGCGCGGCCTAGCGGGCGTGGATGCTGTCGACTTCGTAGCTCCACTTCATGCGGCCGCGCACGGTAGGCGAGGCCTTGTCGAAGGTGACCAGCTCATCGAAGTCGCGCGCGTGTCCGGGAGGCACGGTCGGGGCGATGCTGGTGCGGCCCTCGCCGATCGTCACGCAGGCGCCGCGCGCAGGCTCGGTCGGGCAATCTTCGACCTTCACCTTGAAGGTGATGCCGGTCAGCGTGTAGCGCGGCGAGCGGTTGACCACGCGGCCGGCCAGCCGGTAGGAATTGGCGTAGCCGGGCCTGAGCTCGACGTCGGTGAGCTGGAGTTCCGCCGCGCGGATGCGGGTCAGAGAATCCTCGGCCTCCACCCGGGTCTGGCGCTGCTCCACGAAGATCAGCACCAGCGCGCCGACGACCAGCAGGCCGGCCACCACGCGGAACGCGGTCGATTTGATCAGGATCGCCGCGATCACCAGGCCAATCAGGATGCCGAAGAACAGAGCCATGGAATTTCCATCACCGTTGAGAAAAGGAACATTCTACTAAGGCGCGGCCAAACCGGACAAAGTACTGTCGATCGGCCTTCCGTCCGCCGGATATTTCGTCGGTGTGTCATAGTAATTGTGACAGCGCACAGACCGGATTTACCCCCGCACTAGGCTAGAATTGTCGCCTTCCTGACCTTGCCCTTTGGACATGAACCGCCACCGCTGCCGTGGCGCAGCGCAAGCAACCGTATTCCCTTCCATGCCATTCCCCGCCGGAGCGTCCAATTGAACCTGCAACGCCGCAACAACGTGAACGTGACCGGCCAAGGCCCGGCGACCATCATCTTCTCCCATGGCTTCGGCTGCGACCAGCAGATGTGGCGGCTGGTGGCGCCGGCCTATGAAGGCCGCTTCCGCGTGGTGCTGTTCGACTCGGTCGGCAGCGGCAACTCGGACAAGGCCATGTACTGCCGCGAAAAGTACGGCACGCTGCACGGCTACGCCGACGACCTTCTCGAGCTGATCGAGGAATTCGCAGACGGCCCCGTCATCTACGTCGGGCACTCCGTTGCCGCGAGCGTCGGCCTGCTGGCGACGATCAGGAAGCCGGAAGCCTTCGTCGCCAACGTGATGGTCGGTCCCTCGCCCTGCTTCGTCAACGACGGCGACTACGTGGGCGGCTTCTCGCGCGAAGACATCGAGGAGCTGCTGAGCGTGATGGAGGAGAACTACCTCGGCTGGTCCAGCAATATCGCGCCGGCGATCATGGGCGCGACCCAGCCGGACGAACTGAAGGACGAGCTGGTGACCAGCTTCTGCCGCAACGATCCCGAGATCTCCAAGCACTTCGCACGCGTTACCTTCCTGTCCGACCACCGCGCCGACGTCGCGATATCGACGGTGCCGGCGCTGATCCTGCAAAGCAGCGACGACATGATCGCCCCGCTGGCGGTGGGCGAGTACCTGCACCGGCACCTGCCCAACAGCGTGCTGCACGTGGTGGACAACGTCGGGCACTGCCCCCACATCAGCTCGCCGAGCGCAAGCTCGCTGGCCATCGACGCCTTCCTGGCGACTGTCCTGAGGTAACCGGTACGTGCAGGAAGAGCCCCTACCGCCTCCGCCGGGCGACCAGCTGTTCGAACATGCCGCCTGCGGCCTGCTGGCCACCGACGCCCGTGGACTCATCCTGCGCATCAACACCACCGCCTGCATGTGGCTCGGCTACCAGGCCGCCGAACTGGTCGGCCACAAGCGCGTGCAGGACCTGCTGACCATCGGCGGGCGCCTGTTCCACCAGACCCATTGCCAGCCGATCCTGCAGCTGCAAGGCTCGCTCGCCGAGATGCAGCTCGACATGCAGCACCGTGACGGCTCGCGCATTCCGGTGCTGATGAATGTGGCCCGCAGCATGTTCGAAGGGCGCGTGGTCGATTCGATCGCCATCATCATCGCAAAAGACCGGCGCGCCTACGAGCGCGAACTGCTCAAGGCACGCAAGGAGGCCGAGGCGGCGCTGGAACAAGGGCGCAGCTTCGAGCTGCAGCTGCAGGCGATGAACGAACAGCTCTCGCGCGCCGACCGGCGCAAGGACGAATTCCTGGCCACGCTGGCGCACGAGCTGCGCAACCCGCTGGCGCCGATCCGCAGCGGCATCGAGCTGCTGCGCCTGAAGTATCCGGGCGACGCCGGCTTCGAGAAGATCATGCTGGTGTTCGACCGCCAGATCGAGCAGATCACCCACCTGGTCGACGACCTGATGGAGGTGTCGCGCATCACCCAGGGGCGCCTGCGCCTGCGCTGCGAGCCGGTCGACCTGTCCGCCACGGTGCAGGCCGCGGTGACCGACGTGCGCGACATGGTGGCGAAGTCGGCGCACACGCTCGCGCTGGAACTGGACGACGCCGGCATTGTGGTCAATGCCGACGCCACCCGCCTGACGCAGGTGATCGTCAACCTGCTGACCAACGCCTGCAAGTACACGCCTCCAGGCGGCAGGATCACGCTGTCGGCCGCGCGCGAGGGTAGCGAAGCGGTGATCCGCGTGCGCGATTCGGGGATCGGGATTCCGCCGTCCGAACTGCCGACCATCTTCGAGATGTTCTCGCAGGTGGAGGCGGCGCTGGAACGGTCGAACGGCGGCCTGGGCATCGGGCTGTGGCTGGTCAAGCGCCTGGTCGAGCTGCATGGCGGCAGCGTGGCGGCCGACAGCGAAGGAACGGGACGGGGTAGCACCTTCACGGTTCGCCTGCCGCTCGCCGAGGCTACCGTTCCGGCGGCGCACGAGCGCGTATCGAAAGAAGGCGGAAGCGGCCTGCGCGTGCTGCTGGTCGACGACAACGTCGACGCCGCAGAAATGCTGGGCGCGACGCTCAGCATCCTCGGGCACCAGGTCTGCGTGGTGCACGATGGCCGCGCGGCGATGGGCAGCGGCGAGAAGTTCGCGCCCGACGTGGCGCTGCTCGACATCGGGCTGCCGGACATGACCGGCTACGAGCTGGCGCAGCGCATCCGCGCCGCCGCATGGGGGAAGGACCTGCACCTGATCGCGGCCACCGGATGGGGCCAGGTCGCGGACAAGCTGCGCGCGCAGGAATCGGGATTCGACGTCCACCTGACCAAGCCGATCGAACTGGCCGACCTGCAGGCCGCGCTGGCGGCCCTGCAAGGCAAGCGCGCCTGAAGCGGCCGCCTACTGGACTTTGAGCTGGGTGAACGGGAAGCCGATCTGTTCGATCGCTTCCACGGCGCCGTCCAGGCTGCGGAACACGTAGGGCTCCAGGGTTTGCACGTCCAGCAGCATGCCGGAGTCGCCTTTGCTGCCGGACAGGCGCACGGTCCAGTCGCGGCTCATCGGCACGCGCACCAGTACGGCGCCCGTCAGGCGGCCCTGCGCAAAGTCGCGGCGGGCCTGCTCCATGGTGCGGTTACATTCGATCATTTGTGGGCCAGGGTGATATCCGAGGCCAGATGATATTGCATCCCGTGGGGGACTGTCCCCCGATCTTTACTCTGGTCCGTCTCTTCGCATGCTAAAAATCAGGGGACAGTCCCCGCGCTATTCGGCTGCGAGCAGCTCGGTGGTGTCGGCGGCGCCCATCGTGCGCGCGTAGTCGAGCGCGGTCATGCCCTTGCTGTCTACGGCGTCGGTCCGCGCGCCCTTGTCGATCAGCAGCCGCGCGATCTCGACCCGGTTGAACATGGCGGCGAACATGAGCGCGGTCTTGCCGTCCGGCCCGGGGCTTTCGACGCTGGTGCCGTGCTCCAGCATCATCTCCACCATCGGGACGTTGCCCTTGTAGGCGGCGCCGGCCAGCGGCGTCTGTCCCATGTCGTTGCATACCGACGGGTCGGCGCCGTGTTCCAGCAGCAGGCGAGCGGTGTCGAGGTGGCCGTGGTAGGCGGCCAGCATGATGAGGCTGTCGCCGCGCTGGTTGCGGAAGTTTGAAGGCGCGCCCTTTTCCAGCAGCGGACGCAGGGCGTCGGCGTTCCCGGCACGAACGAGCTCGAACATGCCCTGGATGAAATCGAGCGTTTCCTGGTCCATGGTCCTGACGGGGGAACCTGCGGGTGGCGATCCGGTTTGCACGTAAGCTCCTGGCGTTTGCGATGTCGGAGCAAAGTGTAGCCCGATGTCGAATGATCCGGCCACACGAACGGAAGGGGACTGTCCCTGTGGGACTGTCCCCTGCCTTTTGGTTGGTTGAGGTGGCAAAGTCAAAGGCGGGGGACCGTCCCGGGGGCACAGTCCCCTTCCCTTCTCCCGCTTACGAGGTCAAGCGGTCCCAGCCATGGCGCACGGCGGCCTTGAAGTGCTCCCACGCGGAGCCGGGATTCCTGGTCTCCCAGTCGCGGCGCAGCGTCGGCTCGACGTCGTCCCACGAACGGCCGCGATAGGTGTCGTCGCCATGCATCGAGTAGCCATAGCGATAGGCCGGCGCATATTCGTCATAGGTGCGGCCTGAGCCGGCCAGGTTGGACGTCCAGTGCGAGCGGAACGCAGCATCGTCATCGGCGCCGAATTTTTCGACGTCGACCTGGGTGCGGCGTACCTTGTCGGTGATGTGCTCAGTATGTTGGGTCGCTTCCTTTCCGATCACGACCTCCTCCACCACGCGCGCGGTTTTCGACACCACGGCTTCCTCGGCCGATTCGCGCATCTCGAACGAAGTCTCCTTGAACGCCTTCAGGTCTTCCGGATCGACCGGCTTGTCGACCGCATGGCGCTCCACCTTCACGTGCTCTTCGCGCAGGCTGACGTCCTCACTGATCGGCGTCTCGATCACGCGCTGGAACACCCGCACGCCGCCGCGTTCCACGGTGCGCTTGCCGACCTTGAGGTCTTCCTCGATCACGGGGATGGCGCGCCGCACGTCCGAGCGCTGCGATGTGTCGGCGCCGGCCATGTATTGCTGCGAACCGCCGCTGGCCGTCTGCGTGCTGCCCGACGACAACTGCGCGCTGCCCGACGACGATTGGGCGCTGTCCGATGCCGACTGGGCGCTGCCAGGCGCCGACTGCATCGATACCGATTCGTGCATCGCCACCCGGCCGGTGACCGGCGCGCCGGTCCAGCCGCTGCTCTTCCACTGGGTCTGCTGCTCGTCGATGTCGATCGGGCCGCAGGCCTCCACGAGGTCGGCCGCACGCTCGATTTCGTCACGGGTCTTGACCTGCACGATCAGCACGGTGTTGCCGCGTGTGACCGCTTCGCTGTACACCCGGTGTTCGTTGGTATCGGTGCCGAACAGGTCGGCGAAGAAATTGCGCACGCTGTCCATGAAGCCGGTGTCGTCGTCGCGATCCGCCGCGCCCAGCGACGAAGTGCCGGCGCTGTCGCTGGCGTCCGCGATGTTGGAATTGGAGTCCTCCAGCCGGACGCAGTCGCGGTCGAAACCGGCGCCTGCAAGTGCTTCGCGGGCGCGCTCGGCGTCGGGACGGTTGTCGAATACTGCTGCTAGCGTATGTGCCATGATTATTCCTGTCGCTTTCTGTGTTGATCGGATGGGTGCGGCGCCCTGGCGCCTTCATCGAACCGCTCCACCACTGCTTCCTCGACCATGACCGGAATGGTGGCGGTATGCCTGGTCTCCTTGCGGACCTTGGTGATCCGTAGTTCCTCTTTGATGCGATAACGCTTTTCGACCACCAGCACTTCTTCAAGCACCGGAACGACCAGCGTATCGCCTTCGTAGCGGGCGGCCGGCGGCCGGTCGACTACCTCGTCCATCGGTATGCGCTCGACCTCGACCTGCTCCTCGCCGAGCATCATGTCGACCTGCTGGCCAAGCTCGTGGACGTTCTTCTGCACGCGGACGCGGGCCGTTTCGACCCACTCCTTCGTGACGCCCAGCTCCTCCCGGGCGACCGGGATCGTGATTTTTTCTGTCATGTCGGTAGATGATTCGATGATGGGCCAGTCTAGGCCGCATATACGCCGCTGAGCGCGCGTTTGCCCGAAGGCATGAGCGGCTCATCCGCGCCGGCGCCGGGCCCACCTGAAGCCAGTCTTCACCAGTTCGAACCATGCGAGCGCGATGATGCCGGCCAGCACCGACAGGCCGGCGTCCGAAGCGCGCACCGGAGCAAAATGGAAGACAGCCTGCAGCGCAGGCAGGTTCAGCACGGCGGCAAGCGCGATGCAGG
>DASTVB010000148.1:0-10149 GCA_035759315.1 Telluria sp.
TAGCGCGATGTTCGCCGAGATCGACTGGTCCCGCCGCTGGTATGACAGCGTGCGGCCCGCATTCGCCCGGCTCGATCTCGCCGCGCTGGGGCTGACCGGCGCGCTCAACGAAGCCGCGGCGGCGCTGGCGCTGGTGAACCAGCGCGGCCAGCCGATTCGCTTTGTGCCGCAGGCCGAACTGCCTGAAGGGCGCGCCTACGAGGAATTCATCGGCGCCACCGGCTGCGTGCCCACGCGCGAGAACCTGCACGACTACTTCAATGCGCTGGTCTGGCTGACCTTCCCGGCGATCAAATGCCAGCTGAACGCCCTGCAGGCGGCGCAGATCGCCGCCGCCGGCGTCGGCAAGTCGCGCGGCCCCGCACGCGACGCGGCCACCATTTTCGACGAAAACGCCGCGCTGCTGGTGGTGGCGGACAGCCGGGAAGGGCACGCGCTGGTCGAGGCATTGCGCGCGCACGAATGGCGTGCGGCGCTGCTGGAAGGACGCCCGCATTTCGCCGCGCATGCCGAGCTGATGCTGTTCGGGCACGCGCTGATGGAAAAGCTGGTTGCGCCGCGCAAGGCAATTACCGCGCACACGCGGGTCCTGTTCGTCGGCGCGGATTATTTCGGGCTGGAAGCGGCGGAGCGGATTGCGTTCGTCGATGATGCCGTGTCGCGCGAGCTGGCGGAGGACGAGTTGTCCACCGCCTGCTTCACGCCGCTGCCGGTGCTCGGCGTGCCCGGCTGGTGGGAAGGGCAGGACGAAGCCTTCTACGCCGACGCCACGGTATTCAGGCCCAAGCGGCGGGCCGCCTAGGCAATCCCCATGTTCCTGCGATAGGAAAGGCGGGGGACAGTCCCGGAGGGACAGTCCCCGTTTTTACTGCGCGCGCAGCGTGATCGTGTCGGCGTCCGCGCTGGTGGCGCTCACGGTCACCGTCACGCCTTCGACCGTGATCGAGTCGCCCGCGCGCAGCGCGGCATCGCGGAAGCTGGCGTCCACCGATCCCGGGCGGCGCTGGGTGCGGTAGCCGCCGCGCAGCGTACCCACGGTCATGTCGACCGTATAGACCAGCACGCCCTCCTGGCTGGCATCGAGCTTGTCGTAGCCTTCATTCTTGCGCGATTCGATCACCAGGATCTTCGTGGCCGAGAGCGGGACCATCGCCGCCTTGGTGCGGGTATCCTGCCGCACCAGCGGGCTCAGTGTTACCGAGGCGCCGCCGGCCAACGCGGTGCGTGCGTGGCAGGCAACCTGTTCTTCCGGCAGCCAGCCCTGCAGGTAACGGTCCCACCCGTTGTTTTCGATCGCGCCGCTGCTCCAGCTGTTGGCCATGATGCTCCACGAGCCAAGCGTGGCCGATGCGTGGTTCAGGTCTTCGTCATACAGGCCGAACGCGTGGCCGGTTTCGTGCGCCATCCATTTCCACTGCGCGCCGGGGACGCCATTTGCTTCGTTGAAGTACATGTCGGCGCCGCCGGTTGCGCCATTGGTCACGTAGCCTGTGCTGGTCCAGGTCGGCGCGGTGATGGCAGGCCCGTAGCCGACCTGCGACATTGGCATTTCCTTCGGCACCAGGATGTAGACCGCGTCGTACTTGCTGTAGTCGATCTGCTTGTCCGTCATGGCGAAGATGGCGTTGCGATATGCGGTGAAATCGCCCGAGCCGTTGGCGGACGTGAAGCCGTAATCGCCCGGCGAGAACGGCATGCGGACCCAGTTCGGCACGATCTCGAAGTCGAAGGTCAGGCGCCCGTACGACTGCTTCTGGTAGAAGTCGCGCACGTCGTTCGCCAGCGGCGTGAAGTAGGCGCCCGGATCGTCCTTGCCGGCCACGGCGGGGAAATCGACCGGGATGATGAGCGCACGGATCCGGCCAAAGGACTTGAGGCGCGTGCGCACCTTCGGGAAGCCGGCCGAGAGGTCGGTGGCAAAGCTGCGGTCCGGGGTGACCTGGTCCATCATCTGGCACAGCGAGGTGGGCTTGAACGCCGACGCCGGGCGGACCGCCAGCGCCTGCAGCGCTTCCTGCAGCTTCTTCGCTTCCGGGGTGGCCGCCGCCGCGGTCATGTCGAGCGTGACCGGATAGACGCCCTGGCTGATGGCGCTGTCGCGCGTGATGGCGGCCGCGCCTGCCGCGCTGACCGACACCTGGTAGCGGTGGCGCTGGAAGGTCGACGCCATACCGTTTGGCTCGACGGTGTCGAACTGGTAATCGCCTGCTGCGAGCTGGAGGTACAGGCTGCCGTCGCTGTTGGCGCCGACGAACTGCCAGCTCGAATTGGCTGTGACGTTCTGCAGGAAAATACCGGTGGCAAGGCCGATGCCCGAGGTGCTGCGCGGGTCATATATCCACAGTTTCAGGTTGGTGCCTGCCGGCGCCGGCGCGAGGAAGGACGGAACCGGGGGCGCTGCCGCGGCACCCGTACCGGCGGCGACCACCGGCGTCGCCAGGATTTTCGGGGCGATCGCGCTGACCGAGTTCATCGCCGGCGGCACAGGGCTCACGTCCCAGCCGCTGGCCGCGGCCACGGTGGCCGCGAGCGTGGTGACGGTGGCGCCGATGGTGCCGGCGAAGGCGGCCGTGTCGGTGGCCTCGCCGACCTGCCCGAGCACCGTCCGCACCACGACGTTGGCCGCCAGGCCGTCGTAACCCTGCTGCTGGATCGGCGTGACGATCCGCGCCGTGAAGTCGCTGGCCACGCGGGTCTTGTTGTTGACGATCGTGGTGTCGCTGCCCTGCGAGCCCGCCATGATCTGGATGGCGGCGCTGGCGCGCGTGATCGCTCCCGAGTCGAGCACGCTTACCCACCAGGCGCGGCCGCCGGCATCGGGCGTGCGCCCGAACAGGTTGCGGTACAGCGCGTCGACGAACTGGCCGTTGTCTCCCGGGTAAAGGTCGGACGACTCCTTGCTGGTGCCGAAGCTGTCGATTTCCGCCTTGAGCGCAGCGTTGCTGTTATAGGCATTGCTGAGTGCTACGATGTCGGTGGGAGCGCCTGCGGCCTGCAGCACCGTGGCGTGCCACGCGAGTCCGCCGACGTCCGCGGGCCGTCCGAAGTAGGCGACGTAAATCTGCTGAACCACCGTGTGGTAATCCGCTGCCACCGGCTGCGCTCCCGACACCTGCGTCGACAACAGGCGCGTCTGGCGCGGGCTGTCTGGATTCTGGGAGCCGCCACAGGCGGACAGCAGCAGGAGTAACAGTAATGGAGCGACACGGGGTTTCAGCACGGCGAATCCTTAAAAGGGAGGCAACTTCCATTACTTTAATGCAATAGCGATGCCGGCTGTAATTATTTTTTTCGGTCGATCGGGCAGTCATGCGCCCGCCCGTCACAGGAGGAGTGGAAATGAATGAGGTTCGCTGGGGGATCCTGAGCACGGGGAAAATTGCGCGCGCGTTTGCGGAAGCATTGCGCGACACGCCCGGCGCCGTGCTGGCAGCAGTGGGTTCGCGCACGCCCGAGGGCGCGCAGGCCTTCTGCGCCGAGTTTGGCGGTACGCCGTACGGCTCATACGAGGAGCTGGCCGCCGCGCCCGGCGTCGACGCGATCTACATCGGCACGCCGCACCCCATGCACGCGTCCAACGCAATGCTGGCGCTGAACGGCGGCAAGGCGGTGCTGTGCGAGAAGGCGTTCACGATGAACCGGCGCGAGGCGGAGCAAGTCGTGGCGCTGGCGCGCTCGCGCAAGCTGTTCCTGATGGAGGCGATGTGGACGCGCTTCCTGCCGGCGATCGAGGAAGCGAAGCGTCTGATCGACGCCGGCGAGATCGGCACGGTGCGCCAGGTGGTCGCCGACTTCGGCTTCGCGGCAAAGGTGGGACCCGAGCATCGCCTGATCAACGCGGAGCTGGGCGGCGGAGCGCTGCTGGACCTGGGCATCTATCCGCTGTCGATTGCAGCCTACCTGCTCGGACCGGTGGCCAGCGTATCGGCGCAGGCGGTGATGCAGCCGAACGGCGTCGATGCGCAGACTGCGTTCACGCTGAAGCATGCGAACGGCACGCTCTCGATCTGCAGCGCATCGATGCTGGCGCGCACGCCGGTGGAGCTGGTCGTCTCCGGCGAGCGCGGCTTCGTGCGCGTGAACTCGCGTTTCCATCGCGCGACCTCGGTCACGATCGATTGCGAAGGCGCCAGCCCGCGCACGATCGAGGCGCCGTACCTGGGCAACGGCTACGTGCACGAGATCGTCGAAGTGCACCGCTGCCTCGCTGCGGGACTGCTGGAGAGCCCGCGCATGACGCACTCGGAATCGGTCGCACTGATGGGCGTAATGGACGACATTCGCGCCCAGATCGGCCTGCGGTATGCGGCCGACGACGCCTGATGTAGACTGGCTGTCCACCCACCCGGAAGGAAGCAACCATGTTCATGCGCACACTCCTGCTGGCGGGCTGCCTGCTGGCCACGCCCGCGGTCCTGGCCGAACCACTGCCGGTTCCGGCCGAGAAGATGGCTTATGTTGGCGAATGGGTCGGCAAGGACATGCGCCTGAACATCGCGAAGAACGGCCAGATCGACTACAAGGTCAAGAAGCCGAACAAGAAGGTCGACATGTCGATCGAACTGGTGCGCTTCGAGGGGAATAACTTCGATGCGGGCTACGGGATCGTCACCACCACCTTCGTGGTCAGCAAGCCGCCGCACAAGGTGGGCGACAAGTGGAAGATGGTCGTCGACGGCGTCGAACTGACCAAGCGCTAGACCTTCAGGAATTCTTCGCGGCCGCCGAGCCAGCGCGCCAGGTGCGCGTCGACGATTTCTTCGTCTTCGGCATGGATCAGGCGCTGCGCCACGTCGCGCGCCTGCTCGACCAGCCACTGGTCGGTTTCGAGGTCGGCAAAGCGCAGCATCGCCTGGCCCGACTGGCGCGCGCCGAGGAATTCGCCGGGCCCGCGAATCTCCAGGTCGCGGCGCGCGATCTCGAAGCCGTCCTGCGTTTCGCGCATCGTCGCCAGGCGCTCCTTGGCGACCTGGCCAAGTGGCCCCTGGTACATCAGCAGGCATACGCTGGCGGCCGAACCGCGACCGACCCGTCCGCGCAGCTGGTGCAGCTGCGACAGGCCGAAACGCTCCGCGTGCTCGATCACCATCAATGACGCGTTCGGCACGTCGACGCCGACCTCGATCACCGTTGTCGCCACCAGCACGTGCACCTCGCGCGCCGAGAAGGCGTCCATCACCGCCTGCTTTTCCGCCGGTTTGAGCCGGCCGTGCACCAGGCCGACGTTCAGGTCGGGCAGGGCCTCGGCCAGCGTGGCGTGGGTGTCGGTCGCGGTCTGCAGCTGCAGCGCTTCCGATTCCTCGATCAGCGGGCAGACCCAGTACACCTGGCGGCCTTCCTGCGCGGCGGCGTGCACCCGCTCGATCACTTCCTCGCGCCGGTTCTGGTCGATCACGCGGGTGACGATCGGGCTGCGGCCCGGCGGCAGCTCGTCGATCACCGACACTTCGAGGTCGGCGTAGTAGGTCATCGCCAGCGTGCGCGGGATCGGCGTGGCCGACATCATCAGCTGGTGCGGCACCTTGCCCTGCTGGCCCTTGTTGCGCAGCGTAAGGCGCTGGCCGACGCCGAAGCGGTGCTGCTCGTCGACGATCACCAGGCCCAGCTTCGCGAATGCGACCGTGTCCTGGATCAGCGCATGGGTGCCGATCACCAGCTGCGCCTCGCCCGATTCCACCAGTGCCGTGGCCGCTGCCTTGTCCTTTTTTTTCAGGCTGCCCGTGAGCCACGCCACCTTCACGCCGAGCGGTTCCATCCACGCCGCGATCTTGCGGAAGTGCTGGTCGGCCAGGATCTCGGTCGGCGCCATCAGCGCGGCCTGGTAGCCGCTGTCGATCGCCTGCGCGGCTGCGAGCGCGGCCACGACGGTCTTGCCGCTGCCGACATCGCCCTGCAGCAGGCGCTGCATCGGGAAGGACTGGCGCAGGTCGGCGCGGATCTCGCGCAGCACGCGCTCCTGCGCGCCGGTCAGCTTGAACGGCAGCGCGGCCAGGAACTGCTCCGACAGCGAACCGATCGCCGTGAGCTTCGGCGCACCTTTGGTACGGCGCGCCCGCTGCGCGCGCTTGAGCGACAGCTGCTGCGCCAGCAGCTCGTCGAATTTCATGCGCACCCAGGCCGGGTGCGAGCGTTCGATCAGCGAATGGGTGTCAACTTCCTGCGGCGGATAGTGCAGCAGGCGCACCGCGGGCTCGAAGTCGGACAGGCTCATGCTCGAGCGCAGGGCCGGCGGCAGCGTGTCGGTCCAGTCGATGCGCTTCATGGCGGCGGCGATCGCGCTGCGCAGCACGGTTTGCGACAGGCCCTCGCCGGACGGGTAGACCGGCGTGAGCGAGGTCGGCAGCGGAGCGCCTTCGTTGATGACCTTGTAAGCCGGGTGCACCATCTCGGCGCCGAAGAAGCCGTGCTTGAGCTCACCGCGCGCGCGGATGCGGGTGCCTTCCTCCAGCTGCTTGACCTGGCTGCCGTAGAAATTCATGAAGCGCAGCTGCACGCTGCCGGTTTCGTCGCCGATGGTCACCAGCAGCTGGCGGCGCGGGCGGAAGCTGATTTCATTTTTGGTAACGACGCCTTCGACCTGCGACACGTGCCCGCCGCGCAGGCAGGCTTCGCGGATCGTCACGACCGAGGTTTCGTCCTCGTAGCGCATCGGCAGGTGCAACACGAGGTCCATGTCCGTGCGCAGCCCCAGCTTCGCCAGCTTGCTTTCATTGGTCTTCGGGGCGGGTTTCGGTTTGGATGAGGCCATATTGCTGCGTTTTAGGCGTAAAATAGAGGGTTGCCCCGCGCCTGAATTATCCTTGATTGTGCCGATGCCCGGAAGGGGCGGCTGTCATCCCAGCGAAGGCTGGGATCCATGCTGAGTATCCGGCTTCGGTAGCTGTCCATGGATCCCAGCCTTCGCTGGGATGACGGCGCGCTCCCGCCAACGGCTATTTTGATTGTCCCGCATGTATTCGCTTTCAGATTTCGATTTTAACTTGCCGCCCGAGCGCATTGCGCAATTCCCGCTGCCGGACCGGAGCGCGTCGCGCCTCCTGCACCTGGAGGGCGACCGCATCGTCGACCGCACCTTCGCCGACATCGTCGACCTGCTGCAGCCGGGCGACCTGCTCGTCATGAACAACACGCGCGTGCTGAAGGCTCGCTTCTTCGGCGTCAAGGACACCGGCGGCAACGTCGAAGTGCTGGTCGAGCGCGTGCTGGACGACCGCACCGTGCTGGCCCAGGTACGCGCCTCGAAGTCGCCCAAGCCCGGCACGAAGATCTGCCTGTCGGACGCGTTCTGGGTCACCGCCGGCGAGCGCGCGGGCGAATTCTTCACCCTGCATTTCGACGCCGACGTGTTCGACCTGATCGAAACCTACGGCCGCCTGCCGCTGCCGCCGTACATCGAGCACGCCGCCGGCGAGTTCGACGAAAACCGCTACCAGACTGTGTACTCGAAGGAGCCGGGCGCGGTCGCCGCGCCCACCGCCGGCCTGCACTTCGACGAAGCCCTGCTGGAAAAGCTGCGCGCCAAAGGCATCCACACCGCCGAGGTCACGCTGCACGTGGGCGCCGGCACGTTCCAGCCGGTGCGGGTCGAGAACCTGGACGAGCACAAGATGCACACCGAGTGGTACACCATCCCGCAGGCGACCGTGGACGCCGTGCGCGCCGCGAAGGCCGCAGGCAAAGCCGTCGTCGCTGTCGGCACCACCAGCCTGCGCGCGCTGGAATCGGCATCGCAGTCCGGCCAGCTCGAAGCGGGTAGCGCCGATACCGCGCTGTTCATCACGCCCGGCTACAAATTCCGCACCGTCACACGCCTGATCACCAACTTCCACCTGCCGAAGTCCACGCTCCTGATGCTGGTCTCGGCCTTTGCCGGTTACGAGCAGATCCGCGCGGCCTACGCGCACGCGATCGCCAGCGAATACCGCTTCTTCAGCTATGGCGACGCCATGCTGTTGACCACCAAGGAAATCTACAATGCTTGAATTTACGCTCCTGAAGAAGGACACCAGCGGCCTGTCGCACGCGCGGCGCGGACGCCTGAAGCTCAATCACGGCACCATCGAAACGCCGATCTTCATGCCGGTCGGGACCTACGGCTCGGTCAAGGCGATGTCGCCGGTCGAGCTGAAGGAAATCGACGCCCAGATCATCCTTGGTAACACCTTCCACCTGTGGCTGCGCCCGGGCCAGGAAGTGATGAAGAAGTTCGGCGGCCTGCACCGCTTCATGGGCTGGGACAAGCCGATCCTGACCGACTCGGGCGGCTTCCAGGTCTTTTCGCTGGGTGAGATGCGCAAGATCACCGAGGAGGGCGTCAAGTTCCAGTCGCCTATCGACGGCAGCAAGCAGTTCCTGTCGCCGGAGATCTCGATGCAGATCCAGAAATCGCTCAATTCCGACATCGTGATGCAGTTCGACGAATGCACGCCCTACGAGATCGAAGGGCGCGCCGCCACCTCCGAGGAAGCGGCCAAGTCGATGCGCATGTCGCTGCGCTGGGCGCAGCGCTCGATGAACGAGTTCAAGGCCGGCGAAAACCCGAATGCGCTGTTCGGCATCGTCCAGGGCGGCATGTACGAGAACCTGCGCGACGAGTCGCTGGCCGGCCTGGAAGACATCAATTTCCCGGGCCTGGCGATCGGCGGCCTGTCGGTTGGCGAGCCGAAGGAAGACATGATGCGCATCCTGGCGCACGTCGGCCCGCGCCTGCCGGACAACAAGCCGCACTACCTGATGGGCGTCGGCACGCCGGAAGACCTGGTCGAGGGCGTGGCGAACGGAGTCGACATGTTCGACTGCGTGATGCCAACCCGGAACGCGCGCAACGGCTGGCTGTTTACCCGCTTCGGCGACATCAAGCTCAAGAACGCCCGCTACAAGGACGACGAGCTGCCGCTGGACGAGACCTGCACCTGCTACACCTGCCGCAACTTCTCGCGCGCCTACCTGCACCACCTGCAGCGTTCCAAGGAGATCCTGGGCGCGCGCCTGAACACCATCCACAACCTGCATTACTACCTGCAGCTGATGCGCGAAATGCGGGCGGCGATCGACGGCGACGAGTTCCATGCCTTCCGGCTGCGCTTCAACACCGACCGCGCCCGGGGGATCTAACGTCGTCCCAGCGAAGGCTGGGACCCATGCTGAGCTTAACGATACTGGACACTCTGCCTACCGCCGGCCCAGCATGGATCCCAGCCTTCGCTGGGATGGCGGCGTACTTACAAATGATGCAATGTCCCGTGCGCGCTGCGGATGCTAGAATACAGCGCTGTTTTTTCAACCTGACAATGTGGAGTACACGTGTTCATCTCTAACGCTTACGCGCAAACCGCAGCTGCCGCCCCGAACGCGACCAGCAGCCTGACGACTTTCCTGCCCCTGATCCTGATGTTCGTGGTCATGTACTTCCTCATGATCCGTCCGCAGCAGAAGCGCGCCAAGGAACAGAAGCAGATGATCGACGCGCTGGCACGCGCCGACGAAGTCGTGACGGCCGGCGGCATCCTGGGCAAAGTATCCAAGGTGGCTGACTCCTACGTCACGCTGGAAGTCGCAACCGGCGTCGAAATCGTGGTCCAGAAGAACGCAATCACGATGCTGCTGCCGAAAGGCACCCTGAAGTCCATCTGATAAGACACCCATGAATCGCTACCCCGTCTGGAAATACATCCTGATCGTCATCGCGCTGCTGTTCGGCGCCTTGTACACGGCGCCGAACTATTTCGGCGAGTCCCCGGCCCTGCAGGTCACGTCCGGCAAGTCCACCGTCAAGGTGACCGGCGATACCGCCTCCCGCGTGGAGGAAGCGCTGAAGTCGGAAGGCATCGCGCATGACGGCATCAGTGTCGAAGGCGCGGGTGCGACAACCTCGGTGCGGGCACGTTTCCGCTCGCCCGACGAACAATTCAAGGCCAAGCTCGCGCTCGAGCACGACCTGAACCGCGACCCGGAAGACGCCGACTACATCGTTACCGTCAACCTGGCCAAGAACACGCCGCAGTGGATGCAAGCCGTCCGCGCGCTGCCGATGAACCTGGGCCTGGACCTGCGCGGCGGCGTCCACTTCCTGATGCAGGTCGACACCAAAGCGGCCGTCGACACCCGCATCAAGGGCCTGCAGGCCGGTATCCGCAGCCAGCTGCGCGA
>DASTVB010000149.1:0-18449 GCA_035759315.1 Telluria sp.
CACGGGCGGCGTGGCCGGCACCGTGCCCGGCGCGGTACCCGCGACAGCGACCGGCACCACGGCCTGCACCGCGGTGCCCGGGGCCAGGACAGGTGCGGGCGGCGGCAAGGCGGTCGGCGCATGCGCCTTCCATCCATGCGCCGCGGCTGCCTTGCGCCAGTGTGCCGCCACCGCATCCATCGCGGCCGCCAGAGCCGCCTTCGACTTCGCAGCCTCGGCATCGGCCTGGGCTTTCTTGGCAGCCTGCGCCGCCACCTGTTCCGGCGTCGGCGGCGGCAGCTCGGCCACCGCCGCGCCGGCCACTGCCAGCAAAGCCATTGTCGCGATCGCGCGTGCTATGCCCATGTCCTGTACTCCTATTGTCCCGAGCGCGTCTGCTGCGCGGCCGGCGGCTTGGTATTGGTGCCCGAAGGCGCGTGGCCCGACTCGGCGACGACGCCGCCCAGCTGCGCGCCGCCCGTGGTGCCGCCCGAGCCGCCCGCGGTGCCCGGCGTGCCGCCCGCATAGCTGGCATCGGTGGCGCGCTGCTGCAGCGCGATGATTTCGCCGCCGGTGCCTCCCCCGGCCGTCACCTGGCCCGGGAATTTGGTCTGCCGCACTTCGCTCGATGCCGCCCTGGTGCTGTTGGCGCCGCGGTCGCAGCCCGCGGCCAGGGCCGCCAGCGCGCATGCGGCGAAAAGTGTCGCCTTCTTCATATCCGTTCTCCCCGTGCCGGCCCGGGCGCCGGCCGCGAATCGTCGCCGCGCCCGTGCTTGACCTGCTCGTACCAGATTTCGTGGTGGGAACGCGCCCACTCCTCGTCCACCGTCCCGTGGCGCATCCCTTCGTAGGAACCCGGCGTTCCCACCGTGCCCATGTAGATGTGCGCAAGCGCGGCGGCGATGTAGAACGCGGCGCCGGTGATGTGCAGCACGCTCGCGACCTGCAGCACATAACGGGTCTGCCCGAAGTTGACGAAATCGAGCACCAGCCCGGTCATCGACATCACGATGCCCAGCAGCGTGACGCCGAACCAGAACCACAGCTTTTCGCCGGCATTAAAGTAACCTGCAGGGACATGTTTTTTCGAGGTCATGCCGCCCAGCGTCTTGATCCACAGCCAGTCCACGCGCGAGAAGAAATTGCGCCGCACGAAAGTAAAGAACATGATCACCGAGCAGATGATGAAAAGCGGCCCGACGAAGTTGTGGATGTATTTCGAGATCCAGGCGATGCCGGCGAAGATGTCATGCCCCATCCACGGCCGGAACACCAGCTTGCCGAACATGATGATCAGGCCGGTGATCGCAAGCAGCAGGAAGCTGATCGCGGTGGCCCAGTGCACCAGCCGGTCCCAGGCGTTGAAGCGCTCGATGCGGCGCCCGGTTTCCGGGCGCTCGGTGCGCACCGGTCCAAACGCGACGTAGAATCCAAACAGCAGCAGCGGCACCACCAGCACCAGCGTGCCGGTCAGCGTCGCCAGCGGCCCGTTGCGCACGTAGCGCCAGGCATTGCCGCCGCGCTGCACCAGGACCGTGCCTTCGGTCGCGCCGTACTGTCCGAGGTAGTGGCGATCAATATGGACGCGGCCCGAGGCGGCCGACCCGAAGCCCGGTTCCGGCACGCCCTGCTCGGTCTGCAGGATGGTCTGTTCTTCCGCGTAGGCGGGCCTGGCCTTCTTGTCGGGCACGCCCGCTCCGGCGCCGGCCGACGCCAGCATCAGCGCCGCCAGCAGCAGCCCGAGCCAGATTCTGAACCTTTCCATGTTGCCCCCCGCTCTCAGGATGCCGGCGGCTTGGCGCCGCTACCAGGGCGCGCGTTCGCGCCCGCCGCTGCCGGCGCCCTCGCGGCGGCCGGTGCATTCACGCCCGTGCCGGCCGGCGCGTTCGGCGCCGCGGCACCCGGGGGCTGCGCCGCCCGGGCTCCCGGTTTCGCGCCAGCGCCATCCGGCGCACCCGGCCCGGTGTTCTGCGCCGGCGTGGCGCCAATGTCCGACAGGCGCTTGGCGCCGGGCTGGCCGGGCGGCCTGGCGCGGATGTATTCGTTCTGGTACAGGCTGCGATTGTTGATCGCGGCCGACCAGGCCAGCCGGTCGTGGTGGAAGTGGGTCTGCCACGGCAGCTGGTCGATCTTGCCGGCGTATTTCCCGTTCAGCCATGCCGGATGCTGGTTCACTTCCAGGCAGCCGCACAGCGCCAGGGGGACGGCCGCGATCCCGAGTCGTTTGAGGTTCTTCATGTCGTCTGCCTGCGCGGTTTGTTCTGGGTGTCGCCCTGGACCTGGTTGTCGCGCGGCCCGGCGCCGCTGGCTTCGATCGGGCGCTTCTTGCGGTCGTAGGCGATGTCCCAGCCCCACAGTTCAGGACCATAGCCACGCTGTTCCACGCGCTGGCGGTAGATGTCCGCGATCAGGTTGGCTTCGCCGGCCAGCAGCGCCTTGGTGCCGCACTGCTCGGCGCAGGCCGGGAGCTTGCCTTCCGCGATGCGGTTGCGGCCGTACTTCTCGAATTCCACCTGCGAGGTGTCTTCTTCCGGGCCGCCGGCGCAATAGGTGCATTTGTCCATCTTGCCGCGGTGGTTGAACAGGCCGGTTTCCGGGAACTGCGGCGCGCCGAACGGACAGGCGTAGGAGCAGTAGCCGCAGCCGATGCAGCCGTCCTTGTCGTGCAGCACGATGCCGTCGGCGGTGTGGTAGATCACGTTGGTCGGGCACACGGCGATGCACGGCGCGTCGGTGCAATGCATGCAGGCCACCGAGATCGAATGCTCGCCCGGCACGCCGTCGTTGACCGTGACGACCCTTCGCCGGTTCACGCCCCAGGGCGTCTCGTGCTCGTTCTTGCATGCGGTCACGCAGCCGTTACAGTCGATGCAACGCTCGGTGTCGCAAATGAACTTCATCCTTGCTGGCATACGTCCTCCTTATGCGCTGACCAGGCGGCACAGCGACACCTTGGTTTCCTGCATCATCGTCACCGCGTCATACCCGTAGGTCATGATGGTGTTCACCGCTTCGCCGCGCACGATCGGCTCGGCCCCTTCCGGATAGGACTTCTTGAGGTCTTCGCCCATCCACCATCCGCCGAAGTGGAACGGCATCCACACGATGCCCGACGGGACCCGCTCGGTGACGTAGGCCTTGACCCGGATCCGCGCGCCGCCGGGCGACTCCACCCACACGTCCTCGCCGGTGCGCGCGCCAGCCATGGCCGCGTCCATCGGATTGACCTCGACGAACATGTGCTGCTGCAGCTCGGCCAGCCACGGATTGGAACGGGTCTCGTCGCCGCCGCCTTCGTACTCCACCAGCCGGCCGGAGGTGACGATCAGCGGGTATTCCTTGGAGAAGTCGGCCTGCTGCACCGACTTGAACAGCGTCGGCAGGCGCCAGAAGTTGGCCTTGTCTTCGTAGGTCGGGTATTTCGCCACCAGGTCGCGCCGGGGCGACATCAGTGGCTCGCGGTGCACCGGGACCGGGTCGGGGAAGTTCCACACGTGGCAGCGCGCACGCGCGTTGCCGAACGGGGCGCAGCCGTGCGCCATCACCACCCGGATGATGCCGCCCGACGGGTCGGTCTTCCAGTTCTTGCCCTCGGCCTTGGCCTGCTCTTCCG
Organism: Telluria sp.; assembly: GCA_035759315.1. Classification (GTDB taxonomy): domain Bacteria; phylum Pseudomonadota; class Gammaproteobacteria; order Burkholderiales; family Burkholderiaceae_D; genus Telluria. Next base: position 3,593 of record DASTVB010000149.1, read on the forward strand.
GCGTGAGGTCGGACCACCAGCCCAGCTTTTTCAGGAACACGTGGTCGAACTCGGGATAGCCCACATCCAGCTCGCTGCCGCTGTTGGTGGAACCGTCGGCCGCCAGCAGGCTCACGCCGTTGTGCTCGACGCCCCAGTTGGCGCGGAACGGCAGCCCGCCTTCCATCGGCGTCTTGGACAGGTCGTACAGGATCGGCGTACCCGGGTGCTTCATCTCCGGGGTGCCCCAGCACGGCCACGGCAGGCCGTAGTAGTCGCCCTTGCACGGCCCCGATTCGGCGCGCAGCGTGGTCGGGTCGAAGGTGTGCTTGTTCTGCATGTGCAGCTTGAGGCGCTCGGGCGAGCAGCCGGTGTAGCCAATGGTCCAGCACGAGCGGTTGATCTCGCGCAGGATGTCCTCGATGTCCGGCTCGTTGTTGTTCACCTTGATGTTCCGCACCAGCTCCGGGCCGAAGCCGAGCTTCTGCGCGAACAGGTACATGATCTCGTGGTCGCTCTTCGACTCGTACACCGGCTCGATCACCTTCTCGCGCCACTGGATGCTGCGGTTGGATGCGGTCACCGAGCCCTCGCACTCGAACTGGGTGCAGGCCGGCAGCAGGTAGACGCCGTCGGAGCGCCCGTGCATCGCCGCGGTCATGCTCGGATACGGGTCGATCACCACCATCAGGTCCAGCTTCTGCATCGCCGCCTTCATGTCGGGCAGGCGGGTCTGGCTGTTCGGCGCATGGCCCCAGTACAGCACCGCGCGCAGGTTGCCCGGCTGGTCGATGTACTCCGGCTTTTCCAGCACGCCGTCGAACCAGCGTGACACCGTGATGCCCGGCTTCTCCATCAGCTCCTTGGATCCGTAGCGCGACTTGATCCATTCGTAGTCGACGCCCCAGGCGTTGGCGAAGTGCTTCCACGCGGGCTCGGCAATGCCGTAGTAGCCCGGCAGCGAATCGGGGTTCGGGCCGACGTCGGTCGCGCCCTGCACATTGTCGTGTCCGCGGTAGATGTTGGCGCCACCGCCGGCCACGCCGATATTGCCCAGCGCGAGCTGCAGGATGCTCAGCGCGCGCACGTTGGCGGTGCCGACCGTGTGCTGGGTGATCCCCATGCACCACACCACCGACGATGGCCGGTTCAGCGCAAGCGTTTCGGCGATCAGGCGCACGCTGCCTTCGGGCACGCCGGTGACGTCCGATACCTTGTCCGGGGTCCACTTGGACACTTCGCGCCGCACCTCGTCCATGCCGTAGGTGCGCTGCTCGATGTACGCCTTGTCTTCCCAGCCGTTCTCGAAGATGTGCCACAGGATGCCCCACACCAGCGCGATGTCGGTGCCGGGCCGCACCCGCACGTAATGGTGCGCGAAGCGCGCGGTGCGGGTGAAGCGCGGATCGACCACGATCATCTTCGCGCCCAGCTCCTTGGCATGCAGGAAGTGCAGCATCGAGATCGGGTGCGCCTCGGCCGGATTGGAGCCGATGAACATCACCGCTTTGCTGTGGTGCAGGTCGTTGAAGGAATTGGTCATGGCGCCGTAGCCGAAGGTCTGGGCGACGCCGGCGACGGTGGTGGAGTGGCAGATGCGGGCCTGGTGGTCGCAATTGTTGGTGCCCCAGAAGGACGACCATTTGCGCAGCAGGTAGGCCTGCTCGTTATTGTGTTTGCTGCTGCCGATGATCATCAGCGCATCGGGGCCGGAGGTCTGGCGCAGGTTCAGCAGCTTGGCGCTGATTTCGTCGATCGCCTGGTCCCACGAGATGCGCTGGTACTTGCCGTCCACCAGCTTCATCGGATAGCGCAGGCGGTGCTCGCCGTGGCCGTGCTCGCGCAGCGAGGCGCCCTTGGCGCAGTGCGCGCCCATGTTCAGCGGCGAATCGAATGCCGCTTCCTGGCGCACCCATACGCCGTTCTGCACCACCGCGTTGACCGAGCAGCCCACCGAGCAGTGCGAACATATGGTGCGCTTGATGACCGGCGCATCGGCCGGCGCCGCCGCCGGGGTCTGGGCCGCCGCCGGTTCGATCACGTTGAATGGCATCTTGCGGGCCATCGCGGCCATGCCGGCCGTGACGCCGGCGCCGACCAGGAAGGAGCGGCGCCGCAGGGTGGCCGTGCTGGCCTGGCGCAGCACCTGGGTAATGCTGGTGCTGGCCGCGGCGGCCGGGTCGGAAGAGGTTTTGACGAGTGACATCGCTCGGCTCCTACCAGTAGCGCGCGGTGGCGTAATAGGTGCGGATGTGGTCCGTCTCGTGGTAGCCGGACTGCGTTTTGACCGGCGCCACTTCCGGCTGCGGCAACGGCGCCGCCTGGGCCGGCGTCACGCCCGCTGCGGCGAGGGTCCCGAGCACGCCCGCGCCGCCTGCCGCGCGCAGGAAGCCGCGGCGATTGCCATCCACCTTCTTGAGTTTCATGGTCTAAGCCTCCTCGTCGGCGACCTCGAACGCCTGCGCCTCGATATCGAGGAACACGTCCGCGAGGTCCGCCACCTGCCTGTAAAAATCGGATCCTTCAGCATTGCGCATATCGTGCATGAAGCGTTCGTACCAGGGTGCGATGTGGGTACTGAAAAAAGCCTGCTGCACCTCCAGCGGCTGCGGTGCGCGCTCGCCGACGCCGTCGATCAGGATGCGCATGGTTTCGCACAGCGCGCCGAGGTGGTCTTCCAGCTCGTGGCTGGCGCTGCGCCGCGCGAGGCCGAGCCGCGCAAGGTCGGAGCGCAGGCGCACCAGCGGCTTCTCGTTGATGAAGCCGGCCAGGTACAGCGAAGCGAAGGGATTGAGCAGCGGGTTGCCGATGCCGGTGAAGAGCCGCGCGTATTCGTCCTGCACGGCGGCGGCACCCTGGCGGCGCGCGGCCTCGGCCAGTGCGGCCCAGGCGCGATCGAGGGGACGTGACGGGAAGGCAGGAACCGGAAGGTCGGCCAATGCGCGCACCAGCATCTCGTCCGGCGGCGCGAGCAGGAGGCGGGCCAGCAGCGCATACACATCCGCCCTGGCCTGGTCTTCGTGACCGGGCTCAAGATCGCACGCTTGCTGGGGGGCTGCTAGCATTCTTGCCATCCTCAAAAGTTGTAGACCAGTCTACGGTAAGGTGTGACAGAGGCGCGCACGCTAGCGCATAGTTTCACCTTTTCGAACGGGGATGGAAAGGACGTGGCGCCCGTCGCTACAGGCTTTGCGAGGATGGCGCCCCTCCAGAGGAGGCGTGGATTGTCGGGAATTTAGTGACACGCACAACGTTGCTTATTTCACTTCGGCAATGGATGCGCTGATGACCGTTGAGACCGCATAAGGCCGCGTGTTTCTTGCCGCCGCAAGATACGAATACGACTACGCGATACGGAACGAGGTGCAACCTTGCGCAACAGCCGCAACCATCACGAAGGGCTCGGCATGCTGCTACTGGCCGGCGCGGGCGCGGCCGCGCTGCTGGGCCTGTTCATGCCGGGCCTGGCCTGGGCGATCGGGGCCGGGATCGTGGTCTTGGCCAGCCTGCTGATCCTGCCGATCGGCATCCGGCCCTTCCTCGCCGTGTGCTGCGTCACGCTCACACACTTCCTCGCGCTCGGACCGCCGGCGCCGTACGGGCGCTCGGAGTTGCCGATGGATTACCTGCTGGGATTGGTGGTGATGCCGCTGACCTTGGCAGCCGCCTCGCTCGCGATTGGTTCTGGCGCGAAACGGAGCGCGGATAGGGCGCCGGACTCCCGGACGATGCACAGAAACGAAGAGGAGCTAACATCGCGGCGATCTCCGTTTTGTACAGTCGCCGTCGGGCAAACCCTTCGCTCTTATGTGATAACGACTTTCTCGATCTTGGAAAGAGACTCTGTCGCCTCCGTCGTAACCGTTTTTTCATTCGTCACATATGAAGCATCAAACATTTTTACGCGGGGTCGCGCTTGAGAGCGTTCCCATCCAATCTTGTGAACACTACTTTTCTCTTTCCGGCGAAGTTTCTCACCTGAACCCAACGTCATCGAAAACAGGTCAACGAAGCGTTTTGGTCCAACACCGATAAAGGGCGTGAACAGCACTTTATGACCCTCGCCGCGCCGCACAGTATCACGTGTTCGAATCGAATCCTTGTGCCCTTCCAGCGCGCGACTTTTGGGGTAGGGTTCAATGTAGACCACCTTCTTAACCCCGCTAGAAATTATGTGTTTTGCGCAATTATGACAAGGAAACGTAGTGGAGAATAAAACCGCGTCACGGCAGCTGACGCCGCGACGGGCACATCCGAGAATCGCGTCCATTTCCGCATGGACAACACGGCCAAACTCAGTCAAATCATTGATACCGGACTTGGCGATATTCTCCTCGAGAATCTCCTTCACTTCATCCGGAATGTTATCCCTTAAAGCCGCAAGTATGACTTCTTTGTCCTGACCGTTTTTATCGAATCCGTTCATGTAGTCGCGTCCGCCATCGACATCGTAGATTCTAAAGCTGGATTCGTCAAAAACCGGCCAATAAGATCCGCCTCCAGCCTTGGGGCATTCGTTGGCACCTGTCGAGATGATGTCGTCGGCTAAGGCCAACACCGCACCAACCTGCCTCGACATATCCGCACTCTTCATCGAAGCGACATACGCCATGAACATTGCATATTCGCTGAAGGTAGGCGTTAGAAATGGGTTGCCAAAAATAAGGTCAAAGAAACGCTCCATCGTATTCCAAATTTTTTCGTTACTTCCGTTCTCAGCAACGAAAAAATCAGCTAAGTGAAACGCATCACTTGTCGCTTGTCCATGACCTAAGCGATCATCCTTATCCAAATCAATCAACCGCTTTCGCTTCGATACGTCAAGAATATGACAATGTTTTTCCAAGTACTTATCTCGAGCATCTTCCGCTGAGTGGATAGCGAATAGAAAAAAACCGTCGCCGTATATGTTTCGTAGCTCTTCAACTTCCTCTGGACGCTTCAAAGAATCAATTAGGTAAATAATCTTCCGCTCAGCCGTTTGTGGACGGGAAGCACCTATTTGCATCGCTGCGAACTTTGCAAATATCGCTTTATCACCGGTACGACGTCGTAATTCATTGCCGGCCGCCATCAGATTTGTAACTCTCATATACTCATCATTATTATGCGGAGGCACCGAAACAAATGGCTCGGCTGCCTTGCTCAACGAAACCTGAATGACCCGGTATGAGTAATGTGTAGCGAGATCCTTGATCGTCTGCACAACAAGTTGACGATTACAGCCGACGGGACCAATGATTCCCATCACGAGTTCTGACGCATCGTGCGAACTTTGTCGAAAATCCATACAACTCCTCGTTGGCTTGCTAGATCATTATCGATACGCTCGATAACAAATGGTCGATACAGATGATCACCGAACATTACCACAAGTTTCTACTAGGACACCGGCTAGCGGAGGCGCGTCAAGCGTAGTCGCCAGGGCAGCTCGCGCTACCTGGCTCACGTTGTATGCTGAGGGATATAAGACTAGCAACAAAACCAAACAAAAAAGCCACGAGTAAATCGTGGCTTTTTCGAAATTCTGGCTCCCCGACCTGGACTCGAACCAGGGACCTGCGGATTAACAGTCCGTCGCTCTACCAACTGAGCTATCAGGGAAAAGAGGCAACATTATATGCAGGTCGCGCTGTGCTGTCAAGAAACTGACGGAACTGTGTGACTGCTTTCGTTACCGTATCGGATCAATTCCGAAGAACAAAATCTTAAAGCACTTTCGCGACTGCGTCAATCACGCGGCCAATGTTTTTCGAGTTCAGCGCGGCCACGCAGATACGTCCCGTGTCCAGCGCGTAGATCGAATACTCGTTGCGCAGGCGGCCAACTTGTTCCTTGGTCAAGCCGGAATACGAGAACATGCCGACCTGGTGACGCACGAACTCGAAGTCGTGCTGCGGCGCCTTCAGCTTGAGCATTTCGACGAAGTCCTCGCGCATCTGCTTGATGCGCACGCGCATTTGCGCGAGTTCCGACTCCCACTGCTGGCGCAGTTCCGGCGTGGTCAGCACCGCCGCCACCACCTTGGCGCCGTGCGTATGCGGGTTCGAGTAATTGGTGCGCACCACGCGCTTGAGCTGGGACAGCAGGCGCGCGGCCTCCTCGGCGCTGGCCGCCACCATCGACAGCGCGCCGACGCGCTCGCCATACAGCGAGAACGATTTCGAGAAGGAGTTCGACACCAGCAGGGCACCGCCGGCCTCGGCGAAGCGGCGCACCACGGCGCCGTCCTCGGCGATGCCGGCCCCAAAGCCCTGGTAGGCCATGTCGAGGAAGGGAATCAGGCCGCGTTCAGTCACGATCGCGATCACTTCGTCCCACTGTGCCGGGCTCAGGTCGGCGCCGGTCGGGTTATGGCAGCAGGCGTGCAGCACCACCACCGAGCCGCGCGGCATCGACTTGAGCGCAGCGCTCATGCCGCCGAAGTCGACGCCATGGGTGGCCGGGTCGTAGTAACGATAGTTATTGACAACAAAGCCGACCGCCTCGAACAGCGCGCGGTGGTTTTCCCAGCTCGGATCGCTGATCCAGACCTGGGCGCCAGCCGGCGCGAAGCGCTTGAGGAAGTCGGCGCCGACCTTCAGTGCGCCGGTGCCGCCGATGCCCTGCACCGTGACCGCGCGGCGCTCTTGAATAACCGCGCTGTCGGCACCAAATACGAGCTCCTGCACCGCCTTGTCGTAGGTGGCCAGTCCCTCGATCGGCAGGTAGGTGCGCGGGGCGTTCTGTTCGATCAACAGTTCCTCCGCCCGCCTCACGCACGCCAGCAGCGGAACTTTGCCGTCGTCGTCATAATAGACACCCACGCCCAGATTGATCTTGCCCGGGGAGGTGTCGGCGTTGAACGCCTCGGTCACTCCCAGGATAGGATCGCGCGGGGCCATTTCGACGTCCGCAAATAGGCTGGCAGGTGCTGTTGAACTCATCTGATAAACTGAAGTGGGTTGTTTTTCGTTCGCGCGAGAGTGCGTAAAGAGCAACCATTCTAACCCAACAAAGGTCCGATCGCATGGCAGAACTCTCCGTCGCAGGCAGCCCGGAACCGACAGTCGTCACGTTCCCGAACTCGCCGTTCAAGCTGCACCAGCCCTTCCCGCCCGCCGGCGACCAGCCGACCGCGATCGAGGGCCTGGTCGAGGGAATCAACGACGGCCTGTCGTTCCAGACCCTGCTGGGCGTGACCGGCTCCGGCAAGACCTACACGATGGCCAACGTGATCGCCCGCTGCGGGCGCCCGGCGATCGTGTTCGCGCCGAACAAGACCCTGGCCGCGCAGCTGTACTCCGAATTCCGCGAGTTCTTCCCCGAGAACGCGGTCGAATACTTCGTCAGCTACTACGATTACTATCAGCCGGAAGCCTACGTGCCGCAGCGCGACCTGTTCATCGAGAAGGATTCCTCGATCAACGAACACATCGAACAGATGCGCCTGTCGTGCACCAAGTCGCTGATGGAGCGGCGCGACGTGATCATCGTCGCCACCGTCTCGGCGATCTACGGTATCGGTAACCCGAACGAATACCACCAGATGATCCTGACGCTGCGCGCCAAGGACAAGGTGGCCCAGCGCGACGTGATCGCGCGCCTGATCCAGATGCAGTACACCCGCAACGAGATGGATTTCGGGCGCGGCACCTTCCGCGTGCGCGGCGACACCATCGACATCTTCCCGGCGGAGCACGCCGAGCTGGCAATCCGCGTCGAGATGTTTGACGACGAGATCGAATCGCTGCAGCTGTTCGACCCGCTGACCGGGCGCGTGCGCCAGAAGATCCCGCGCTTCACGGTGTACCCGGGCTCGCACTACGTGACGCCGCGTTCGACCGTGCTGCGCGCGATCGAATCGATCAAGCTGGAGCTGCGCGACCGCCTCGAGTTCTTCCGCAAGGAGAACAAGCTGATCGAAGAGCAGCGCCTCGAGCAGCGCACCCGCTTCGACCTTGAAATGATGGCCGAAATCGGCTTCACCAAAGGCATCGAGAACTATTCGCGCCACCTGTCCGGCGCGATGCCGGGCGAGCCGCCGCCGACGCTGGTAGATTACCTGCCGAAGGACGCGCTGATGTTCCTCGACGAGTCGCACGTGCTGATCGGCCAGCTGAACGCCATGTACAACGGCGACCGCTCGCGCAAGACCAACCTGGTGGACTACGGCTTCCGCCTGCCGTCGGCACTGGACAACCGGCCGCTCAAGTTCACCGAGTTCGAATCGAAGATGCGGCAGACCGTGTTCGTCTCGGCCACGCCGGCCGAATACGAGCAGCAGCATGCCGACAACGTGGTCGAGCAGGTGGTGCGCCCGACCGGCCTGGTGGACCCGCAGATCATCGTGCGCCCTGCCCGCTCGCAGGTGGACGACCTGATGTCGGAAATCGTCGACCGGGTATCGAAGGACGAGCGCGTGCTGGTGACCACGCTGACCAAGCGGATGGCCGAGCAGCTCACGGAATACCTATCCGACCACGGCATCAAGGTGCGCTACCTGCACAGCGATATCGAGACGGTGGAGCGCGTGGAAATCCTGCGCGACCTGCGCCTCGGCACCTTCGACGTGCTGGTCGGGATCAACCTGCTGCGCGAGGGCCTGGACCTGCCGGAAGTGTCGCTGGTGGCGATCCTGGACGCCGACAAGGAAGGTTTCCTGCGTTCCGAGCGTTCGCTGATCCAGACCATCGGCCGCGCGGCGCGCAACCTGAACGGCGTGGCGATCATGTATGCCGATAACATGACCGATTCCATGACGCGCGCGATCGGCGAGACGGAGCGCCGGCGCGCCAAGCAGATCGCCTTCAACCTCGAAAACGGCATTACCCCGATCGGTGTAAAGAAGAAGATCAAGGAGATGATCGACGGCGTGTACAGCCAGCAGACCGCGCGCGACAACCTCGAAACGGCCAAGGAGATCGCGAAGGTCGAGGCCATGAGCGAGAAACAGATCAGCAAAGAGATCAAGCGCCTCGAGAAGCTGATGGTGGACCACGCCAAGAACCTCGAGTTCGAGAAGGCGGCGCAGGTGCGCGACCAGCTGCATGTGCTCAAGCAACAGGCCTTCGGCGCGCCGGGCGCGGACAACGTCGTCTCCATGCTCGGCAAGTAAGGGTGGCTCGCCTTGAGCATCAAACTAGTTTCCCAAAAATTAATGATGAGATAAGATGGCAGAAGCACATCTTTTGGACCTTCGACTGCTTATGACCATTGCGAATAACAATTTACTATACGCCCAAGGCAGCCCTTTTGTGACTTTCCTTGGGCGCAATTTTAGTGTGTAGCGTTGGATGGGCCGGTATCCTGAAGTTTGTCGCTCATGGCCGAACTGTTCAGAAGATCGCGAGTGAATTTGGTTGGCGCCCAGGGGCAAGGTATACCAATCTTAGAGATGTCAGAGAAATTCACTTTACAGATTTCGGGTTCTTAGACATAAACTGGAAGAAATATCGATTTGATCAACATATATTAGCGGCACAAAATTCCCGCCCTTTACTGACCGTCGCCCGCGATGTGGAATCGATTAATGCTCTTCCATCGATTCTCGCTGAGGCCGAGCAGTTAAGCGAGTATGCACAACATGTGATCATTGTCCCTAAGGACATCGCATTGGCGGGGAAGATTGAACGCCTAATTCCTAGACAATACATGCTTGGGTATAGTGTACCGACGCGTTATGGCGGAACACTTATTCACCCATCGGAGTTCAAGCGTCCGGTACATTTATTAGGGGGTCGACCCGACGTCCAACGTAGACTCGCCGCAACAATGCCAGTCGTTTCTGTGGACTGTAATCGCTTCACATTGGACGCCTCGTTCGGAGATTATTTCGACGGGAAAACCTTTAGAAAACACCCAATAGGCGGCTACCATCGGTGCCTCACCGACTCTATTGCGAACATCGACGCGATGTGGCATGACCACTTAGAACTAAAAACAAGATCCATGCATGGAGATCACAAAAATGACCGAGCGGCGTAACGATTTCCTGATTGAGATGTACAACCAGATGTACAATGACATAGACCGTCACATCTTGGTCGTTTGGCAAAGTATCGGCGTCCTTGTGAGCGCGTTCGCAATATTTGCGCTTGTAGAAAAAGAAATTATCTCGATTGATTTGGCCAGCGCAATCATCGCGCTTCTTTGCGCATGGTTATTCGCCCATTTAATGGATGCTTCATACTGGTATAATCGCAATTTAGTAATAATCGCAAATATTGAGCGCCAATTTCTTGAAGTTAGTGATCTAAAGAAAATTCATTATTACTTTGGAGTTCATCGTCCATCAAATCGAATGATCACCCACTTAAAAATCCAGATGGCATTAGGTATTGGCTTGGGTGCCCTCGTGTTACTGTTTCACTTCTCAACGCGGGTATTCCCCGGCTTTGTTGAGCCGTGGTCAACATTTGATCCGGCACGAACCCTACCTTATCTAGTCTCGGTCGGCGCGTTCACATATTGTTCCTGGTTGTCTCGCGATCGAGATTCCGCTTATGCAGAATTTCTCAAGAATTCTCCCGGCGAGCCCGTCGACACAACCGGGATTTCATACGGAAGCGGACACGGTTTCGGTCCCTCGGGAGGCGGTTAAGCATTACATCACTGCGAGATCGGGTCAATTTGCATGGGGCCGCTAGCGCATCATGCAACTTAAAATCGTTACAACCACTTGACGTTGCTTTTCCGCGGCGCGATGCTCCCACAAATAAATCCCCTGCCACGTCCCCAGCAACAGCCGCCCGTCGCCAACCGGCACCGTAAGCGCCGTCCCGCTTAGCACGCTGCGTCCATGCGCCGCCATGTCGTCCGGCCCTTCGGCATCGTGGCGATACGCCGGATCGCCATCGGGCACCAGCCGCCCCATGATCGTGCCCAGGTCGCGCAGCACATCGGGATCGGCATTCTCCGTGATCGTCAGCGAACAGCTGGTGTGCTGGACGAACACATGCGCCACCCCGGTGCGCACCCCGGACGCGCCGACGACCTCCTGCACTGCGTCCGTGATGTCGCGCAGGCCGCGCCCCGGCGTTGAAAACTGCAATACCGCCTGCGTCGCCATCTGCCCTCCCCTATCGCTTGAACATGCGCGGATCGAAGCTGAAGCTGCGCACAATCTCGAGCTTCACCTCATCGCAGGCCGGATGCAAGGGATTGATCACGAAGTTGCACGCTTCGTGCACGATCACCGACGGCACGCACATGTATAGCTGCTCGCAGCCTTTCAGGAAGCGCGTCCCGAACTCCTGCGCCACCTTCGACACCGGCACGTCGTCCCAGCCCTTCGGCAGGTCGTCCACGCCGACCCGGCGGCACAGCGCGGGATCGTCCGGCAGCTCGATCGAGACCAGCACCAGCTTGGCGTCCGGGTCTTCCTCGTCGATGTGCACCCACTTCTCCAGCGCGCACAGCTCCACCGTCGCGCCCGAATACAGGGCGGGGGTGCCGGCGCTGTTCCAGTGGCCACCTTCCTTTTTAGCGCCGTTGCCCGAGCGGTCCAGGGCCGCCTCCTCGATGGCGATCTTCCAGCTTTTCATCGTATCCCTCAGTGCGTTTGACACGCCAACAGGATAGCGCGCACGCCCGCGCTTCGACGCACGAACGGTTGAGCTCCCGAGCACGGCGCTGTCCGAATGGCGAACGCGATAGCATGGAGTAACCCAACAAGGAGAGCGCATGAGACTAACGTTTGCCGGACTGGTGGCCGCCGCTGCGCTGGCCGGATGCGGTGGCAAGACCACCGAATCGAAGGTGACCGCCCCGGGCGAAGAGCAGCAGCCGAAAACCACGGCGCTCGACGTTGGTGCAGGCGTGCTGCAGAGCAAGCCGCCGATCGACGCAATCAACGCCTACCTGGACGGCTTTCACTTCTACAACGGCAAAATGAAGGCGCAGACGGAGGCGCACCACTACTGCACGATCCTGAACGAGGACGTGATCCAGTGCGTGATCTATGACGCGAACACGGGCAGCGCCAAGCTGATGGGCGTGGAGTACATCATCAGCGGAAAGCTGTTCCAGACGCTGCCGGGACGCGAGAAGGCCTACTGGCACAGCCACGTGCATGAAGTGAAGTCGGGGCAGCTGATCGCGCCCGGAATACCCCAGGTGGCGGAACACGCACTGATGAAGAAGCTGGTCGGCACCTACGGCAAGACCTGGCACACCTGGCATACCGACCGCAAGCTCGGCCTGCCGTTCGGGTCGCCGCAACTGATGATGGGCTTTACCGCTGACGGCCAGGCCGACGCCGCAATGGTGGCAGACCGCGACAAGCGCTTCAACGTATCGTCCGAGGATAACCGCAAGCGCCGCGCCGACATCCCGGCGCCGGCCATCGATCCCGAGGCGGACGCCTGGAAGCGCGGCACCGTCTACCAGATGCAGGATCCGTCGACGGCGCCGCCGCCCGGCAGCCAGCAGCCGCCGGCGCCGCCTTCACATTAGAGCGACTTGAGGAATTCGCGGATGCCGGCCATGAACATCTCGACGGCCATCGCGGTCAGGATCAGGCCCATCAGGCGTTCGAAGGCGGTCATCACACGCGGGCCGAGCGCTTTCTGCAGCTTCTCGGCGCCGAGGAACACGGCAAGCCAGACCGCCGCCACCGCCGTCAGCGCGGCGACGTTGAGCATCACTTCGGTGTTGGACTTGGCCGAGAACAGCAGCACCGTCGCGAGCGCGGACGGGCCGGCGATCGCGGGAATCGCGAGCGGCACGATGAACGGCTCGCCGTCGCCCTCGGTGTCGCCGAACAGGCCGCCCGGTTGCGGGAACACCATGCGCATCGCGATTAGGAACAGGATCACGCTGCCGCCGATGCGCAGCGAAATCTCGGACAGCTGCATCGCCGACAGCAGGTGGCGGCCGAAGAACATGAACAGCAGCAGGATGCCGTAGGCGATCACGCATTCGCGCACCACCACCTTCCAGCGGCGCGCCTTTTCCACGTTGGCCATTGCGCTGACGAACAGCGGAACGTTGCCGAAAGGGTCGGTGACGAGGATCAGCAGGATGAAGGTCTGGATGAAGGTCTGGGTCATGGGCGGTATCGTAATCTAATTGCTGAGCTTGGTGCGCACCGACTGCTGTCATCCCCGCGAACGCGGGGACCCGTTGTGAGCGTGCGGCGACAGGCGCGGCGTCCCACTTCGTTTGGCTCAGCATGGGTCCCCGCGTTCGCGGGGATAACGGGGGTGCTGAAAAGCGCGATGCAAAAAGGCCAGCGCCGTTGCCGGGCTGGCCTTGCAAAGAAAGGGGACTGTCCCTGCAAGGGACCGTCCCCCGGTGTTTGAGCAGGCCAACGGCTTTACCTGACACCGGGGGACGTTCCCCTGCGGGGACAGCCCCCTGCCTCTTTTTACTTTTCGAACTTCTTCATCCAGGCGGCGAGCTGGTGCGGACGCAGGCCGTCGTAGTCCTCGAACGGCTGGTGGATCCACGGGTTGTGCGGCAGCTCTTCCAGGTAGTAGTCAGGACGGATCGCCGAGCAGCCCTTGACCCAGATGACAGCGGATTTCACTTCGGTCACGCCGGTGAAATTTTCTTTCAGGTGCTGGGTGACCTTCTGCAGCGTGACGCCGGAATCGGCCAGGTCGTCGACCAGCAGGACGTTGCCGGCCAGCGGGCCGCGCGTCATGGTCATGTACTTGGCGATGTCGAGGTCGCCCTGCTTCATGCCCGACTCTTCGCGGTAGGAGCTGGTCGACAGGATCGCCAGCGGCACGTCGAAGATGCGCGAGAATACGTCGCCGGGACGCACGCCGCCTCGCGCCAGGCACAGCACCATGTCGAACTTCCAGCCGCTTTCATATACCTTGAGCGCGAGGCGCTCGACCAGGCGGTTGTACTCGTCCCACGAAACCCACAGGTCTTTATCGGTCGATGGAGGGGTCGTCATTTTTTCAGGATCCTCTAGGTCTTGTTTTTATTCGAACGGGTGGCGCAGGACGATCGTCTCTTCGCGGTCAGGACCGGTGGAGACCATGTCGACCGGTACGCCGACCAGCTCTTCGATGCGCTTGATGTAAGCGCGGGCCGCCGCCGGCAGTTCCGCCAGCGACTTGGCGCCGACGGTCGATTCCGACCAGCCAGGCATCTCTTCGTACACCGGCACGCAGGCCGCCGCTTCTTCGGCGCCGACCGGGAACACGTCCACGTCGCGGCCGTCGATCTTGTAGCCGGTGCACAGCTTGAGCGACTCGAGGCCGTCCAGCACGTCCAGCTTGGTCAGGCACATGCCCGACACGCCGTTGATCTGGACCGAGCGGCGCAGCAGCGCGGCGTCGAACCAGCCGCAGCGGCGCGCACGGCCGGTCACGGTGCCGAATTCATGGCCAACGCGCGACAGGTGCTCGCCCACGCCGGCGTCGGTTGGCAGCTCCGACGGGAACGGGCCGGAGCCCACGCGCGTGGTGTAGGCCTTGGTGATGCCGAGAATGTAGTGCAGCATGTTCGGGCCGACGCCGGAACCCGCAGCGGCCTGGCCGGCCACGCAGTTCGACGAGGTCACGAACGGATAGGTGCCGTGGTCGATGTCGAGCAGCGAACCCTGCGCGCCTTCGAACAGCAGGTTGCCGCCGGCCTTGAAGGTGTTGTGCAGCGCGGACGGCACGTCGGCGACCATCGGACGCAGGCGCGGCACCAGTGCCAGCGCGTCGTCGTAGGTTTTCTGGAAGTCGATCGGGTCGGCCTTCAGGAAGTTCGTCAGCACGAAGTTGTGGTACTCGAGGTTCTCGCGCAGCTTTTAACCGAAACGCTGCTCATTGAGCAGGTCGGCGATGCGGATCGCGCGGCGCGCGACCTTGTCTTCGTAGGCCGGGCCGATGCCCTTGCCGGTGGTGCCGATCTTTGCGGCGCCGCGCGCTTCTTCGCGCGCCTTGTCGAGGGC
>DASTVB010000150.1:0-17649 GCA_035759315.1 Telluria sp.
CCGGGTGCGCGCGGGACTCGTGTAGCGCGCGACCAGGTCCTTGTCGGCGAAGATGATGTTGCGGAACAGGTCGCGCAGGAAGTATCCGGCGCCGGCGCCCTCGCGCTCCTTCTCATTGCGCTTCGCCAGCTCCACATTGAATCGAGATGCCACACGTTGCGAAGCCTGGTTCGATACCGAGCCCTCCTGCAACGCGCTGGTGAAGTAGAAACCGCGGAACACCGGGCGGAACTGGTAGGTATTCTCCTCGAACAGCGTCGCCAGGAAGGCGCGCAGCACCGGCTTCATGGACGCGAACTCCAGCGGGAAGGTAAACACGCCCGGCCGCATCGCGACCGGCATGCCCATGCTGGCCAGGCTCATCTCCTTCAGGCCCTCGTGCAATTCCTCGAAACCCTGGTCGAAAAAGGACAGCACGTCCTGGTTCGCGCGCCGGCGGTTGTAGCGAATCGTGGCGCCCCACGGCCGGTCGCGCTCCGCGCCCTGCGCGCCGTGGAAGAAGTCGCAGAAGCCGGCCACCAGGTCGGCCTTGGTAAACACCACGTACACCGGCGCATACACGCCCAGGTGCTCGGTCAGCTCCTGCACGCGGGTGCGCAGGTTGCGCGCCAGTTCCAGGTTCTTTTGCGGCGGGCCTGCCACCAGTTCGGCCAGGCTGGCGGCGATGATGATGCCGTTGACCGGCGCGCGCGGCCGGTAGCGCCGCAGCAGGCCGAGGAAGGCCAGCCATTCGGCGCGGTCGCTGTCCTCCACGCTGTAGCGGCCCGCGGTGTCGAGCACGATGCCTTCGGTGGTGAAGAACCAGTCGCAGTTGCGGGTGCCCCCCACCCCATGCAGCGCGCGGGTGCCGGCCAGCGGGAAGGTCAGGCCCGAGTGGGTGATGGCGCTGCTCTTGCCCGCCGCCGGGTTCCCGAGGATCATGTACCACGGCAGTTCGTACAGCGCGGCCGATCCGCGCATGATGCCCAGCTTGGAGGTCTTGATCTTGCCGACCGCCTCCAGCATCGCGCGGCGCAGGGCCGGCACCTCGTCGCGCGCGTCGCCGCTCGGCTCGGCGATCGCGCGCGCCAGCGGATCGGCGGCCCGTTCGCGGTAGCGGCGCCAGGCCCACGGCGCCAGCCACCACAGCGCGGCGGCAAGCAGCACGCCGCCGGCGGCCCACAGCGGATCGGTTTCGAAGACCGCGCTGGCCAGCAGCGCGAGTGCGAGTGCCAGTGCGAGCACCAGCGGGCGTACGACCCAGCGGTGGGTCAGGAATTGCCAGAGACGGCGCATGGTGTCAGGTCGGTTATGGTCGTCAGGAAATGTTGGCACCCTTCAAGTCAAAGCCGCTTGAGCGGGCGCAAGCGGCGGGCTCAGCGCCGCATCGCGCCGCGCAGGCGCAGTTCCGCATGGCCGAAGTCCATCATCTTCCAGCGCCCGCCCCAGGTCAGGCCGAGCGACTCCGCCACCTCCCCGTACAGGCGGTAGCCGCGCATGGCCCACGGATCGCGTTCGGAAATCACCAGCCGTCCCTCGCGCAGGAAGGCGCAGTCAGCGGCCAGCCCGTACTGGTGATAGCTCTGGAAGGCACGCGCACTGGTCACGCCCTGCCCGAGTGCGGCCAGCCGGTCCTGGCGCGCCGGGCTGCGGTAGCCCTCCAGGAGCGCCATCTCGTAGCCGTGCCGCTCGCGCATGATGCGAAACGCCAGCAGCAGGCGGCGCTCGAACTCGGGATGTAGCAGGCCCCAGTTGCGGCTGGCCTCGGCCAGCATCGGTCGCACCTGCGTGACCTCGGCGCTGGCGAAGGCCAGCGGGGGCAGCGCGGGCGGCGCCACCAGCTGCTCGCCGCGCAGCAGCGCCGCCACGCGCGCATCCAGCGCGATCTCGCCCTGGTCGTAGCCGGGCAGCGCCGGCTCGGGATCCGACAGCAGCGCCACCAGCAGTACAGGCAGCAGCAGGCAGGCGCCCACCGCCAGCGCGAGCCGGCGATGGCGCCGCGGCATGCCGATCCGGGGAGCGCAGCCGCGCAGCCGGGGCAAGGCGAGGGCGGCGCCGAGGCCGCAAACGAGGAAAAAGTAGGAAAGTGCGATCAAGATCATGATCCCCGCCCACGGATTGGCTCTAATCGATGCTAGGAGTCATCAATCTTAGGAGCAAAATCGTGCGACCTCCCGACCCGCATCAACAATCGTCGAACCGTCCGAACCTGATGTCGGGCACGCGCAAGCGGACCGGCACGAGCGGCATCCTCGACCAGCTCGAGCCAAAGGCAGGACGCGGCCAGGGCTCGTTCAGCAAAGGCATCGAGCCGCGCTGGGTGTGGGCGGGCGGCGCCCTGGTCGCGCTGCTGGTCGCGGGCCTCGCGGCGATCGCCTGGTTCAACGCGAACAAGCCGCGCGCGCTGCCGGCTGCAGCGGCGCCGGGCGGGGCGGCGGCGCTGGCCGCGCGCAAGCCGGCGTTCGAATCCGGACCGGCCCGGATCGAGCGCGTGGCTTCGGTAAGCACGCACAAGGCCGCCGCGATGGTGCTGGCGCAGCTGGAGCCGCCGCCAATGCCGCCGCCGGTGCCGCTGGTGGTGCTGCCGCGCGAGGCGCCGGAGCCCGCCGCGGCGCGCGAGCCGGCCCCGAAAAAAGCGGCGCCCGCCCCTCGCGCCAGGGCCGCGCCGCGCACCCCGTCTACCCGCAAGCCGGCCGTCAAGCGCGAGCGGCCGAAGCCGGTCCAGGCGCCGGAAGCGGCCAGCGAGCCTGATTCCGATGTCGCCCTGATAAGTGCGATACGCCAAGCGAGCGAAAAACAATCGGAGTAGCCGATTTGGCTGGGTAAGCGGGGCCGGGCAGGTTATACTGTACATAATTACAGTACCTGCATCATGACTCCTCAGCTCGAAAACCCGTTCTACTACCTGGACAACTTCCACCGGGTTCTCGAATGGATCGGCTCGCGCTACCAGGACCTGCTCAACGACGAGGAGCAGGATTTCCTCGAGCGCTTCCCGTCCCTTCCCCAGCCGTCGCGCGCCCTGTTCGTCCGCATGGTCATGCGCAAGGGCGAGCTGTTCCGCGCGACCAAGCTCAGTTACGCCGAAATCGGCTGCGCGGTCGAAGCCTCGCGCGCGCTGCTGGACACCGGCTGGGTCGAGGACGACCCGGTCGTCACGCTCGAGCAGCTGTTCGCCCTGCTCACCAAGGCCGAAATCTGCGCGGTGTTCGGCCTGCCGCCGCAGCTGCGCGGCGCCCGCAAGCCGGAGCAGCTCGACGCCCTGCGCGCCGACTTCGCCGACCCGCGCGCGTTCAGCGCCTGGTGCAAGGACCTGCCCGAGCGCGCGCTGCGGATCGCGGCGCAGCCCCTGTGCGACCGCCTGCGCCTGATCTTCTTCGGTAACTTCCACCAGGACTGGACCGAGTTCGTGCTGTCGGACCTGGGCATCTATAAATTCGAGCAGGTGGAATTCTCGCCGGCCTCGCGCGCCTTCCGCTCCCGCCGCGACGTCGACTACTTCGTCACGCTGTACCGGTGCAGGGAGCGCTTCCACCACGGCGAGGATATCGCCAGCGTGCTGCGCGACGTGCCGCAGGCGGTCCACGACAACGAATGGCTGGGCGGCCGGCGCGAAAAGCTGATGTTCGCGATCGCGCAGCAATATGAGAAGGCGCAGGACTGGACCAACGCCCACGAGGTCTACCGCAACTGCAGCTTCCCGGGCGCGCGCGCTCGCGCGGTACGGGTACTGGAAAAGGCCGGCCGCTTCCAGGAAGCGCACGAACTGCTCACCGCCGCGCAGCAGCAGCCGGAAAGCGACACCGAGCGCCAGCACCTGGCGCGCATCGCGCCGCGCCTGGCCACGCGCCTGGGCCACGCCCGGGTCCGCGCGCGCCGGCCGGGCGTCGACCGCATCGACCTGAAGCTGCCGATGCCGGAGCAGGACTGGTGGGTCGAAGGCGTGGTGCGCGACCACCTCGCGCGCGAAGACGCGCCCGTGTTCTACGTCGAGAACACCCTGGTCAACGCGCTGTTCGGGCTGCTGTGCTGGCGGGCGATCTTCTCGGCCATCCCCGGCGCCTTCTTCCACCCCTTCCACCGCGCGCCGGCCGACCTGTTCGGCGCCGATTTCTATCCGCGTCGCGAGCGCGAATTCGCGCATTGCTTCGCACAGCTCGACAGCGGCGAGTACCGCGCCACCATCTTAGCCAACTACGCGGCCAAGCATGGCATCCAGTCGCCGTTCCTGGCCTGGGATTTCCTCAGCGAAGAGCTGCTGGAGATGGCGCTCGACTGCATCCCGGTGCTGCACCTGCGCCGCTCGTTCGAACGCATCCTGGCCGACGTCAAGACTAACCGCACCGGCTTCCCCGACCTGATCCAGTTCTGGCCGCAAGAAAAGCGCTACCAGATGATCGAAGTGAAGGGACCGGGCGACCGCCTGCAGGACAACCAGCTGCGCTGGATCGAGTACTGCGCCACCCACCAGATGCCGGTCTCGGTCTGCTACCTGCAATGGGAATGAGCTACACCGTTTCCGTGCGCGCGCTGTGCGAGTTCACCGCCAAGCAGGGCGACCTGGACCTGCGCTTTACGCCCTCGCCCACCGCGCAGGAAGGCATCGCGGGCCACGCGGTGGTGACCGGCCGGCGCGGCGGCAACTACCAGCGCGAGGTCAGCCTGTCGCTCGACCACGGTATCCTGCACGTGCGCGGCCGCGCCGACGGCTACGACCCGGACGCCAACCTGCTGGAAGAAATCAAGACCCACCGCGGCGACCTCTCGCGCATGCCCGACAACCATCGCCACCTGCACTGGGCCCAGGCGCGCGTGTACGGGCACCTGCTGTGCCGGCAGCTCGATCTCGCGGAGATCAACCTGGCGCTGGTATATTTCGACATCGCCCGGCAAACCGAAACGGTCCTGCGCGAGACCCGCAGCGCGCGGGAGCTGGCGGACATCTTCGAAGCCCAGTGCGCGCGCTTCATCGCCTGGGCGGAGCAGGAAGCGGCGCACCGCGCTGAACGCGATACGGCGCTGACGTCGATGCAGTTCCCCCACCCCGACTTCCGGCCCGGCCAGCGCCAGCTGGCGCAGGCGGTCTACCAGGCCAACGCCAGCGGGCGCTGCGTGCTGGCGCAGGCGCCGACCGGCATCGGCAAGACGGTCGGCACCCTGTTCCCGGCGCTGAAGGCGGCTCCGGTGCACGGCCTGGACAAGGTGTTCTACCTGGCCGCCAAGACGCCGGGCCGGCAACTGGCGCTCGACGCCACGCGCACGCTCAAGCGCGGCGTGATTCCCTTGCGGGTGCTGGAGCTCACCGCGCGCGACAAGGCCTGCGAACATCCGGACAAGGCCTGCCACGGCGACTCCTGCCCGCTGGCCAAGGGCTTCTACGACCGCCTGCCGGCCGCGCGCAGCGCCGCGCTGGCGGAAGAAACGCTGGACCGGGAAGCCCTGCGCCGGGTCGGCCTCGCGCACGAGGTATGCCCGTATTACCTCGGCAGCGAGATGGCGCGCTGGAGCGACGTGATCGTGGGCGACTACAACTACTACTTCGACCACGGCGCGCTGCTGTTCGCCCTCACCGCCGCCAACCAGTGGCGCGTGAGCGTGCTGGCGGACGAAGCGCACAACATGGTGTCGCGCGCGCGCTCGATGTACAGCGCCCAGCTGGTCAAGGCCGCCCTGCGCGCCGCGAAGGCCGTGGCCCCCGGCCACCTGAAGGCGCCGCTCGACCGGGTGTCGCGCGCGTGGCCGAAGGTGCAGGCGGAATACGAAGTGCTGGACGCCATTCCGGACAAGCTGGTGTCGGAACTGCAGGGCTTCGTGTCGGCGGTGACCGACGTGCTGGCCGAGTATCCGGAGCCGCTCGATCCGGCGCTGCAACGCTTCTACTTCGATGCAATGCTGTTCGTGCGCCTGGCCGAGGGATTCGGGTCGCATTCGCTGTTCGACGTGTCCGGCCAACGACCGGGGGACATTCCCATGCGGGGGCAGTCGCCTCGCGATTCGACCCTGTGCATCCGCAATGTGGTGCCGGCGCCGTGGCTGCAATCGCGCTTCGCGGTGGCGCATTCGAGCACGCTGTTCTCGGCCACGCTCAGTCCATACAACTACTTCACCGACGCACTCGGCATGCCGGCCAATACGGCGTGGATCGACGTCGAGTCGCCGTTCGACGCGGGCCAGCTGGCAGTGCACGTGGTACGCCAGATCTCGACCCGCTACCAGCACCGCGCGCGCTCGGTTGCGCCGATCGCGAAGCTGATGGCGCAGCAGTACGACGGCCTGCCCGGCAACTACCTGGCGTTCTTCAGCAGTTTCGAATACCTGGAACAGGTGGCCGACGCCTTCGAGCGGGAGTACCCGCACGTGCCGGTGTGGCGACAGTCGCGCGGGATGAGCGAAACGGAGCGCGACGCCTTCCTGGCGCGCTTCATCCACGAGGGCCAGGGCATTGGCTTCGCGGTGCTGGGAGGCTCGTTCGGCGAAGGGATCGACCTGCCGGGAGCGCGCCTGATCGGCGCCTTCATCGCCACCCTCGGCCTTCCCCAATTCAATCCGGTGAACGAGCAGATGCGGGAGCGGATGCAGGCGATGTTCGGTTCCGGCTACGACTACACCTACCTTTATCCCGGCATCCAGAAGGTGGTGCAGGCGGCCGGCCGGGTGATCCGCACCCAGTCCGACCGTGGCGTGGTGTACCTGATCGACGACCGCTTCGCGCAGCCCGAAGTGCAGCAGCTGCTGCCGCGCTGGTGGACGCCCGACCCGGCTAGCGCACCAGCGAGCGCACCTTCTGGTAGCCGGAGCGGCTGATCGGCACCACCGTCCCGTCCTTGAGCACGGCCTGGTGGGTGTCCTTGGTGGCCTGCTCGATGCGGCTGACGCGCTCGATATTGACGATGTAGGAGCGGTGGATGCGCACGAAGCAGTTGGGATCGAGCTGGCTTTCCAGCTCCGCCAGCCGCTGGTTCTTCAGGTAGGTCTTGCCTTCCGAATGGATCTCGACGTAGTCGTCCTGGGCGACGATCATGTCCACTTTGGGGGCGGCGATCACGTGCACCCGGGCGCCGTCGCGGATCAGGATGCGCTCGACCGGCGCATTGCGCGTGCCGGCCTGTTTCGCCATCTCGCCCGCGGCGTCCGCCCCGCCCACGCTGGCGCGCGCATGCGCGAGCGCCTGGTCGAAGCGCTGCTGGCTGAAGGGCTTGAGCAGGTAGTCGACCGCATGGATCTCGAACGCCTTGAGCGCGTACTGGTCGTAGGCGGTGACGAACACGTAGCGCGGCTTGCTGCCGGCCAGCTCCACCACCTCGAAGCCGTCCAGCTTCGGCATCTGGATATCGAGGAACACGAGATCCGGCTCCAGTTCGGTGATCGCCTTGACCGCCTCGAAGCCGTTCGCGCATTCGGCCACGATCTCCACGCTCGCATGCGGGCGCAGGAATTCGCGCACCACGCCGCGCGCCAGCTCTTCGTCGTCGACTATGATGACCCGCACATCAATCCCCTTCGGTTTCCGCGGGCAGCGCCAGCTCTACCCGGAATTTATTATTCTGCTGCGACCAGTGCACGCTCGCATGGTGCTCGTAGGCGGCCGCGAGGCGCTTTCGGACGTTCGCCAGGCCGATGCCCTTGCCGTTGATGGGCGGCGCGTCCGCGTCGACGTCGTTCTCGACCGTCACGCGCAGCATCGAACCCGTGCGCGCCGCGTGCACGCTGACCGTGCCGCCTTCCGGCAGCGCGCCGATGCCGTGCTTGACCGCGTTTTCCACCAGCGGCTGCAGGATCATCGGCGGCAGCAGGCAGGGACGCGCTTCGTCCGCGATCTCCAGCACCACGCCCAGGCGCTGGCCGAAGCGCACTTTCTCGATCGCGAGGAAGTGGTTGACCAGCGTCGCCTCGTCGGCCAGCGTCACTTTGCGGTGCGCCTCCAGTCCCAGGCTGTGGCGGAAAAAATCGGACAGCTGCAGCGTCATTTCCCTGGCCCGCGCCGGGTCGATCGAGGTCAGCGCGCTGATCGAATTGAGGCTGTTGAACAGGAAGTGCGGATCGATCTGGGTGCGCAGCATGCGCAGCTCGGCGTCCTGCGCCATCAGCTTCGATTGCAGCTCGCGGCGCTCGGCGTTGCGGGTGCGTTCGAATTCGGTGACCAGGTAGTTGGCCATCGCGCACAGCACGTAGAGCGCGACCCCGATGCCGAACACCAGCGCCCGGGTCGGCTGGGAGATCGTCACTCCCATGCCGCCGCTGGCGAGGATCTCGTTCCAGGCCATGCCGGCCGAGGTCCAGAGGCCGCCCGCGATGACCGCGGAGACCGAGAACACGCCCACGATCCGCAGTGGCGGCACGTCAGCCAGCGGAAACGCGCGGCACAGGTAGTAGGCCGAGAAGCCCGCCGCCAGTCCGTACACCAGCGTGAGCGGCACCGCGAAACCGCCCGCGTTGCTCCACGCGGCGCCGGTCGCGCCCACCACCAGGGCGGACAGCACCAGCCCGAGCACCAGCCATACCGAGAGGTACAGCGCAGCGCCGCGCCGCGAGGAGAACGGGCCCGTCATCAGTTACGTACCTCGACACCGGACATGATCGCGTAGCCGCTGATGATCAGGCGCTTGGCGCCGTTCGCCGGCGAGACGGTCTTCTCTTCGAAGGCGCCCAGGATCGGGGTGCCGCGCAGGACGACGGTCCAGTCGGGCGGGATGCGCAGCGAGATGCCGCCCATCAGCGCGAACACGTGGATCTCGACGTCGCCGGCGATCGATGCCTCGCGCAGGTCCAGTTCGCAGCCGGCCATCACGGTGGTCACGTGGCCGCCGCGGAAGTCCTGCGAACGGATGCGGCGTTCAATCGCACCCAGCGCCGCGGTCAGGTCGATCACCGAATCAACGTCGCCATCTGCAGGCGGCAGCGTGTGCTTGCCGCCCAACAGGAACGAGGCGCCGGTGGCGCCGGAGCGGGTGCGCAGCGCGTTGACCACCACCAGGCCGCCGATCCCGATCAGCAGCACCGGCCAGATGGTGCGCCAGCCGAAGTGGATGTAGCCCATGTGACGCAGCGTGAGCATCACGCCAATCGCGATCAGCACCAATCCGAAGGCGCGGCCGGCGTTGTCGTGGCTGTCGTAGACCTTCAGCACGCCGATCAGCATGAACACCATCGGCCAGAAGTGGAAGACGCCATTGATCTCGAGGATGTTCAGGTTATCGAGCAGGAACAGCAGGCCCATGCCGATCACGACCAGGCCCAGGACCACCTGGGCGGGGATGCGCTTGTTGGTATCCTCATTCATGGCTGTTTCCTTTCTTTTGCTGCGCGCGCTTTTCCAGCAGCGGTTTCACGACCATCACGATGCCGCCGCCGATCAGCAGGACCGGCCAGCTGTTCCTGAAGCTGACGTCGAATGCATTGTTGAACACCACGAACAGCCAGGTGCCGATGAAGACCATCCACAGGCCGCTCGAGAATTCGGACGGGGTCGGCGAACCGATCATGCGGGTCAGGCCGATGAAGACCAGGACCAGCGGCCAATAGTGCCACAAGTCATGAATATCGAGAATGTTGAGCTGGTCGAGCAGGAAGATCGCGCCGAACGCGATCAGGACCAGGCCCCAGACCACCTGTTTTCGCCATTGATATGTAGTGTCGTTGCTCACGTTGCCTCCTTGTTTTAAGAACAGGCTCAGGTTAGCGGGACTCGCGTGCGGGGGAAACCGGTTTTCGGTGAATGGCGGAGCGGGGTCGGTGAATGCCGAACAATTCGGCGGATTGCGGGCGGACGGCGGTGGCGGACCGGGGACTGTCCCCGGATTTTTCCTGGCCTACCAATATGCGAACTAAAAATCAGGGGACGGTCCCCTCTCAAAGGCACGGGACAGTCCCGGAGGGACAGTCCCAATAAAAAAGCCCGCAGATGCGGGCTCTTTTAGAAAGCGTTGACGCTTAGTGCGGCTGATGCACCACGACCGGCGCCTGGTGGCCCTTCACCTGGTTGTGATACTTGGCCTTGGCGGCCGCCTTCTTGACCGCTTCGCGGGCGATGTTGGTCTGGCGGATGTCCTTCTTTTCTTCTTTGCTGCGGTGATGGGCTTCATCCTTGTTACCGATGCGTTTGGTCATGGCGTTTTCTCCTGTTGCGTTAGTTTTACGATTATCGAGTGCATAGCGTTAGGGCAAGAATAGGACTGCGTGCGCTGTGCATGTAGGATTTGGCGCCATACAGATAAGTGCACGGGCAAGAAAAAGCGGCGATCCGCCGCTGCTTATTCCCGTGCCTCCGGCCAGGCGCGGCACGCGCGCCTGGACCCGGCTGCTTACGAACGGCTAAGCGAAGGCTTGTAGTCCGGGGACATCAATCCCCAGCCCAGCTGGCGCCGGATTTCTTCCGGCGTCGGCGGCGGGCTCTTGTCGCGCGCGCGCTGCAACAGATAGGCGCGTACGACATGCTTCGGTGGATTGGTAACGTTGGACATCACAACCTCCGCTTCAAATTGGTGCCGGTCCTTGAGGCGACCGGCTCACCTGCTGAGTGCGCGTATCCACGGTCTTTTTATATTCGCATGGCGCTTCACTCACACGGCTCCATCTTAGACTGTGAACAAAATTACAACCGTTCGTTGTCGCACACATAGTCATCCATTGCGGGCCGTGCAACTGTACGACCCGGGCGGGCCGGTTTGTCGGACAAATGCACACTGCGTAAATTCCGATAACTCGGCAGTCTTTGTCTGACACTGGGCAGTGGCGGAATTGAACATGATTGTGCCGAATCGGACAAAAAAGCGGGGGACAGTCCCGGAGGGACAGTCCCCGGTCCAAAAGAAAGGGCAGGTCCGCGAATGCGGCCCTGCCCCGGTACGTCAGGCTGCGAGGATCAGAACTTGTACTTGAGGCTCAGGTGGTACAGGCGACCCGAGACGTCCAGCTTCTGCTGCTCTTCTTCGCTGTAGCGATAGTAGGCGCGCTTCACATTGGTCAGGTTGGTCGCATCGAGCGTCAGCGTCAGGTTCTTGTTGAAGTGGTAGCTCATGTTGAACGCCAGCGTGGTGACCGGAGCCGCCATGGTCGGCGCGGTCGGCATCGCGATGCCGTTGATGATCGACAGGCCCTGGCTGTTCGAGTTTGGCGCCGGTGCGGTGCTGGTGTTGACGTACTCGCTGCGGTAGTTCGCCACCAGGCGCGCCGACACGGTTTCGTTCTCGAAGTAGCCGCCGAGGTTGGCCGCCCATTCGGACGCGCCGACCAGCGGACGTCCGTCGTCGACCTTGGTCTTGGCGCGGCTGACGTTGGAGGTGAAGCCCCACGGGCTGTCGCCGAAACCCTGGTCGTACTGCAGCTCGATGCCGCGGATATGCGCGCCCATCTGCGAGGCCGAGTTCACCGCGAAGTTCTTGACCTGGCTGTCGCGTGGATCGAACAGGTCGACCCGGTCGCTGCCGGCGACGCCGGTCTTCGCATAGCCATCCACCTTCGAGTAGAACACGTTCACGCCCATCATCGAACGCGGCGCCATGTACCAGGTCCAGAGCGCGTCGACGTTATTGGCCCTCATCGGCTCGAGGTTCGGGTTCGGGCCGGTCACCGTGCAGACGCCATCCGTGCAGGTCGGGGTGCCGTAGCCGGCGCCCAGAATGTTGTAGTTCTGGCGACCGATGGTGCGGCTTGCGCCGAAGCGCAGCAGCATGTCCTTGGTGATCTCGTAGCGCACGTTCAGGCTTGGCAGGAAGTCGTTGAAGGTCCTGTCGGTGGCCGTCTTGTAGTACATGACGCCGGTGCGGTTCGGGAACGGAACGCCGTCGTAGTACTGCACGCCGTCGCTGGCGGTGGTGATCGCGCCCGGAACAGCCGCGCAAGGAATGGCCGGCTTGCCCGGTTCGGTGCGTTCGCACAGGCCGACCGGGATCGGGGTCGGGATCAGCGCGTTGACCCGGGTGCGCACGAAGCGCAGGCCGACGTTGGCGTACCACGGGCCGCTATCGAGGTTGGCCATCACGTAGGCCGCGGTCTGGCGCTCGCGCATATCGAGCTCGCTCGAGACGCGGCGCTCCCAGTCCGGCGTGGTCGGCTTGAAGTTGGAGTTGAAGTAGTTCTTCAGCGTCTCCGGGGTCAGCGTCCAGCTGGTGTTGTCCCAGCCGGCCGGGCCATCCAGGCCGTCGCCGAAGTCGGACGGATACGGGATGTAGTTGGTCGCGTCCGGCGCGTTGGAAGCCAGGTTCGAATTCTTCAGCTGCGGGAAACGGCGCGCGCTGTCGCGGCGGTGGTCGGCGTAGCGCACGCCGGCTTCCAGCGACTGCAGGATGCCCTTCTCCACCGTGTACTCGGCGTCGAACTGCGCGCTGTGTTCCTTGTCGGTGGTCTTCACGCCCGACGCGGCGCGGCCGGTCAGCGCGAAGCCGCTGCCGTCGGCGTTGCGGCCGGGGACGTTCGGGCCGGTGCCGTAGTACTGCACGAACGGCGCGTTGTGCAGGCCGCCCAGCGCGTACTTCACGCCGGTGCCGTAGCGGGTGTAGGTCAGTCCCTGGTCGCGGCCGGTCTGGCCCACGCCGCGCGTGACCGAGAACAGCGACTTGACGGTCAGGTCCTGGTTGACGCGGAATTTGGTATCGAGGTCGAGGAAGGAACTGCTCGCCTTGGCGCCGTCGCGGTAGGCCCCTTCGGTCTCGCCAATGTACTGCGGCGGGGTGCCGTTCGGGTACACGATCTCCGCGCTCTTGAGCACCTTGAGCGGATGGCCGTACAGCGTGGTCTCGTCGACGATCACCGGATTTTTGATCTGCGCGAACACCTGCTGGCCGTTGACCGAGGTCGGGGTCGCGCCGCCCTGCGCGCCGTTCAGGCCGCGCAGCATGCTGAACATGGCGCCCGCGTTCAGGCGGCCGAAGTTATTCGCCTTCATCCCGGAGTGGAAGCCGGTCATGGTCATGTCGAAGTCCGCGTTCGGCTTGAACTGCACCGAGAACATGCCGCCCTTGCGGTCGCGCA
This sequence comes from Telluria sp., assembly GCA_035759315.1. Classification (GTDB taxonomy): domain Bacteria; phylum Pseudomonadota; class Gammaproteobacteria; order Burkholderiales; family Burkholderiaceae_D; genus Telluria. Next base: position 12,949 of record DASTVB010000150.1, read on the forward strand.
CGCTCTCGACGAATTCGGTACTCATCGAACCCGGGATGCGCACACCGTTCAGGTCCGAGGCCTTGTAGCCGGTGCCGGCCAGCGATTCGTCGGTGATGCCCTTCATGGTGGTGGTGTTGATCACGTCCCAGCCGCTGCCGCCGGAATACGCGAAGCGCGAGGCCGAATCGCGGCGCACATAGCGCTTCTCGGAGAAAGCCTGCAGGATCACGCCGAGCGTGTTGGATTCGTTCTTCCAGTTGACCGTGGCGTTCAGGTCCGGCGCGGACTTGCCAGGCAGGTCGGCGTAGGCGACGCCCGCGCTGACCATGCCGCTCAGGCGCTCTTTCTGCGCCAGCGGCTTGCGGGTGGTGACGTTGATGGTGCCGGCCAGGCCGCCGTCGACCAGGTTGGCCTGCGCGGTCTTGTACACCATCGCCTGGTTCAGGACCGAGGACGGCATCAGCGACAGGCTGGTCGAGCGGCTGCTGGACAGCTGGTCGGCGAAGTACCAGTCGCCGCCGGAGACCGTGTGGCCGTTGAACAGGATCAGCGTCATGTCCGGATTGGTGCCGCGCATCGCGACCTTCTCCGCTTCGTCGTAGTCGGTACGCACGGCGACGCCGGCGAGGCGCTGCAGCGAGTCGGCCAGGTTCTTGTCCGGCATCTTGCCCACGTCTTCGGCCGTGATGACCTCGACGTTGGCGGTGGCGTTTTTCTTCACGCTCAGGGACTTGTCCATCGAAGCGCGGATACCGCTGACTTCGACCGTCTGCACTGGCGTTTCAGGTACGGCTGGCTGCTGCGCCGCGGCTGGCAGGGCGTAGAGGGCAAACAGCGCCATCGACACGGCGGCAGCGCCCGGGGTTTTCTGAAAACTCATCGTCTCTCCTGGTTCTCGGGGGTGAACGCCGGACCCATGCCAGCGTGGCCGGAGTATTGATGAGATTGCCACAAAACGATAATGAGATTCCGGTTTCAGCCTATAACCTCATTTTATGTACAAAATGATATTGGGTTTTCGATTGAAAATCTTAATTGGCAGAAACCGTCATGCGATACTAGCGTGAAGCCTTTTCACCGGATTCCCATGATGCGCATCGTCCCCCTCCTGCTTGCCGCCGCCCTCGCCGGCTGCGCCGTCCAGCCCGCCAAAGTCGACCCGTCGCCGGTGCTGACCATGGAACAGCTGCTGAAAAAGCAGATCTACCAGATGAGCCCGCAGGAAGTGCACCGTTACATCGCCCACATGCAGCAGGCCGAGCCGGACCTGCGGCGGCGCATCGCGGCGATCGGGCGCCAGAACATCGGGCAGCCATATGTGTTGAACCTGCTGGGCGAATACCCGTACCAGCTGCACGACAACCTTCCCATGTTCAGCCTCACGCACAGCGACTGTGTCGTTTTTGCCGAACACACCTATGCGATGGCGCTGTCGAAATCGTGGGAGGAATTTTTCTGGATGCTGCAGCGGATCCGCTACAAGGATGGCGTGGTCGGCGTGGCCACGCGCAACCACTACACCGAACAGGACTGGAACATCAACAACGGGTGGCTGGTGACCGACATCAGCGCGCAGCTGGGCGGCGCCAACACGGCCAGCTACGAACTGACGGTGGACCGCGAGCGCTTCCTGCGCACGCGCCACAACACCGAGCGCAAGATCCCGGTGCAGGTCAGCACCGAGGCCTACATCCCGACCGAGCGCGTGAACGAGGTACTGGCGCAGCTGCAGGACGGCGACTTCGTCAACGTGATCTCGACGAAGAACGGCGGCTACTGGGCCTCGCACGTCGGGCTGGTGGTGACCACGGCGGACGGCAAGCGCAACTTCCTCAATTCCGCCGATCCGCAGGTGCGCGAAGAGAGCTTCGACGCCTTCGTCAAGCGGGTGCGCGAGCGCGATGCGCGCAACGGGGCGAACGGACAGAAGCTGGCGGGGTTCAAGTTCCTGCGGCTGAACGACAACATCGTCGTGCCGCCGGCGCTGCCGCAGCCGCGCCCGGAATAATTCGCGCGCGCCCTGCCACCACCCCGGAGACCGTCATCCCAGCGCAGGCTGGGATCCATCCCACCACCCCGGAGACCGTCATCCCAGCGCAGGCTGGAATCCATACGTCACATCCGAAGCCGCGTCACGCGCTGTCCCTTCGAATGACGGCGGCATCGCCTAGTTGGCTTCCTCCATCACGCGCAGTCCGGACCCGAAGCTCCACACGCGCCGGATCTCGATCACATCGTAATTCGCCGCGACGTTGGGCGGGAACGCAGAATAGCGCGCATTGAGGCGCACGATGCTGCGCACCGCCGCGTCGATGTCGGGCCGGCCGCTGGAGCGCACGAAGGACACGTCCTCCACGCTGCCATCGCTGCGCACCGACACGATCACCACCAACTCCACGTGGGGCCCGCTGTACGAGGAATACACCTGCTGCCCGTTGCGCTCGATCTTCTGGCGCCAGTTTTCCACATACATCTTGAGCGGGACTTCGCGGATGGCGCGGCCGGCGAGCACGCGGCGCGAGCCGAACTCGCGTTCCTGCAGGGCGCGCGGCGGGACGCCGCTCAGCACACCGAGGCCGCGCACCGCATCGCGGGCGCGAGCAGTGATAGCGCTGTCGAGCATCGAGCGCGGAATCGCAGTGCCTGGCGCGGATCCGCTGCCGGCGCCATCGAGGCGTCCGGCGCCGCGCCCTGCCCCGCCGCCGGCGGCGTTCCGGTCGAACACCGCCGGGGCGCCGGCGCCGCCCTGTCCATCGGCGAGGCGCTCTTCGCTGCGGCGCGCCTCCTCGGCCGCCAGGCGTTCGCGTCCTTTCGCCGCCTCCGCCGCGAGCCGTCCGGCCTCGATGCGCTGAGCCTCTTCCGCTGCCAGGCGTTCACGTTCGCGGCGCTGGATTTCCTCGGCGGCCAGGCGCGCCCGCATCTGCGCCTCTTCCGCCGCAAGGCGCTGCTCGCGTTCCTTGCGTTGCGATTCCTCGAGCGCGACGCGCTCCTGCTCGCGCAGCCGCGCGCCTTCGGCGGCAAGCTGTTCGGCCTGGCGGCGCTGGACCTCTTCAAGGGCCAGGCGTTCGCGTTCGCGGCGCTGGCTCTCCTCCAGCGCGATGCGCTCGCGTTCGCGGCGCTGGGCTTCCTCGATCGCGAGACGTGCACGCTCGCGCTGCTGCGTTTCTTCCGCGGCGAGGCGCTCGCGGCGCTCGGCTTCCTCGACTGCGAGGCGGTCGCGTTCCCTGCGCTGCGCCTGCTCCGACGTCAGGCGCTCGAGCTCGCGGCGGCGGGTCTCCTCCGCCGCCAGGCGGTCGCGTTCGCGCTGCTGCGACTGCTCGACCGCGAAGCGTTCGCGCTCGCGGCGCTCAGCATCCTCCAGCGCCAGTCGTTCGCGCTCGCGGCGCTGCGCCTCGTCCGCCACCAGGCGCTCTTGCTCGCGGCGCTGGGCCAGCTCCTTGGCCACGCGGTCCTGGACCTGGCGTTCCTGTTCAAGCGCGGCGGCGGCAAACGCATCCGCGCGTTCCCGTTCCTGCTTCTCGGCTTCCGCCTTCGCCGCTATCGCGAGGGCGGCCTGCGCCTTGGCGGCGGCGCCGTCATTGGCGTCGGCCACCGCCGGCGTGGGTTCCGGCGCGGCCTGCTGCGCCATGGTCGGCTTCGCGTCCGCTTCCGCGCCATCCTGCGCCTCAGTGATATCGAGCGTCTGGTTGAGCGCGTCCTGCGGCTCCGGCACCGGCATCGAAAACTCCGACTCGACCTGGTTCTGCGCGATGACGCGGGTCACCGGCGGCGGCGGCACGGGCGCGATCCGGGGCGAACTGACCTTCTTCTGCTTCTTCTTCGGCGCCGGACTGCTGCGCTTCGGGGCGGGTGCGGGCGGCGACACCTTCGGGCTGGCCTGCGCCAGGATCGTCAGCCCCTGGGCCGGCGCCGGCCGCTCGGTCGGCAGCTTCTCGAGCGTCGGGAGCGCCGGCGCCGACAGCGGCTGGGTCTCGGCCACGGCCTCCACCTTGACCGTGAGCGGACGCGCGCCGAAGCCCGGCAGGTCGAACGTCACCACCCCGAACTGCAGCGACAGCAGCAGCGCATGGACGAGCAGCGACACCATGACCGCCGCGGCGAAGCGGCGTTGCACGGGGTCGTGTCGCGATACGTTTTCAGAAACCGCCAAGTAGCCCATCCATTGCAGAAAAACAACTCCTGCCAGCATATCGCGTTCTCCCCTCGAGCGCGATACGCTTGAGCAAGCGTTGCGGCGGTATCACATTCCAATACCGGTGTCAGGCACCGCGGCCCGCCAAAAAGGGCCCAAAAAATTCTGGGGTTCAAGAACGCGGCGGGATCTTGAACGCCCGTGGTTGATGGCTGTCTGGCTGATGAGCCTGCTCAAAGTGTGGCGGCGCGGCAACTTCGGGGTCAGGCACCGCCTTAGGAGCTGACCTGACCCCAGGGTTGAGGCAGGTCAAAGGATGTGTGCGATTTTGGGGAATGAAGGTAGCGTGGCCTGCCCAGCAGGAGTCGAACCTGCGACCTACGGCTTAGAAGGCCGTTGCTCTATCCAACTGAGCTATGGGCAGCCTGGAGGCGCAATTGCGCCAGATAAAAACAAAGCGGGCTGTCGCTCGACAACCCGCTCTGTAGATGTTGTGGTCGGAGTACAAGGATTCGAACCTTGGACCCCCTGGTCCCAAACCAGGTGCGCTACCGGGCTGCGCCACACTCCGATGCCTGAATTATACC
>DASTVB010000151.1:0-12933 GCA_035759315.1 Telluria sp.
TACGAGTTGGTGCCCGGGTTGGTGATCGCGTTCAGCGCCTTGGCGTGCTTGATGATGCCGCCGATGTAGAACAGCGCGGTGTCGGACAGGCCGGCATAGCCGTCGCCGGCGAACAGGTTCTTGCCGTCTTTCCAGATCGACTGGTGCACATGCATGCCCGAGCCGTTGTCGCCGACGATAGGCTTCGGCATGAAGGTCGCGGTCTTGCCGTAGCTGTGTGCCACGTTCCAGATCACGTACTTCATGTTCTGGGTCCAGTCGGCGCGCTCGACCAGGGTCGAGAAGCGGGTGCCGATTTCGTTCTGGCCGGCGCCGGCCACTTCGTGGTGGTGCACTTCGACCGGGATGCCGAGCGATTCGAGGATCAGGCACATCTCGGAGCGCATGTCCTGGAAGGAATCGACCGGAGGGACCGGGAAGTAGCCGCCCTTGACGGTCGGACGGTGGCCAGGGTTGCCGCCTTCGGTGTCCTTGTCGGTCGACCAGGACGCTTCGTCGGAGTCGATCTTGACCATGCAGCCGGACATGTCGATCTTCCAGCGTACCGAGTCAAAGATGAAGAATTCAGGCTCCGGGCCGAAGAAGGCGGTGTCGCCCAGGCCGGAGGACTTCAGGTAGGCTTCGGCGCGCTTGGCGATCGAGCGCGGGTCGCGGTCGTAGCCCTTGCCGTCGGCAGGTTCCACCACGTCGCACTGCATGAACAGGGTGGTCTCTTCCATGAACGGGTCGATCTGCGCGGTGTTCGGATCAGGTACCAGCAGCATGTCGGATGCTTCGATGCCCTTCCAGCCGGCGATCGACGAACCGTCGAACGCGTGGCCCGACTCGAACTTGTCTTCGTCGAAGTGCGAGACCGGCACGGTAACGTGCTGCTCCTTGCCGCGGAAGTCCGCAAAGCGAAAATCAACGAACTTGACTTCGTTGTCCTTGACCATTTGCAGTACTTCTGCCGGTGTCCTTGCTGCCATTGGAAATCTCCTGGTAAGAATGGGGGCGTTACGATGACCGAACAATATGCAGGAATCGTGCCAGCCTTGCATACGGGCTTTGCCTGGGGGCCGCCCAGTTCAAATATTGCTTGCCTGGCGGCTCCAAACGGCAGAGCTTATTCATTGCGTTGCACCAAAACAGTGCATTTTATCTCATGTGCACCAAGCCGGGGCGCCGGGGAAGGGGACTGTCCCTGAAAGGGACCGTCCCCCGGTGTTAATGCGTAGCGCCAAAAACCTGCAGCATGGTGATCGCCAAACACCGGGGGACGGTCCCCGCTGGGGACAGTCCCCAATCACAGCCCTTCACCGGCCAGCGGCACACTGGCTTCGGCAACGGCAGGCGCCGGCATCGGCGCCGCGGTCTTGGCCACCACCCGCTGCCGCACCAGGTTGATGTGCCCGCGCAGCCCATACAGCACATCGGCGAACGCCAGCGGCAGGCTGACCCGGTTGGCGCCCTCCTCGATCTGGTCCAGCCGCTGCAGCAGGGTGCGCCCCAGCTGCGCGCGGTCGTCGCCCGCATCCGCCGCCTCCAGCTGCTGCTCGACCTTGCGCAGCTGCCCGTACCAGCGGAACACGCGCGAGCGCACCCGCCACACGTACAGCGGCGGCAGCACGCGTGACAGCGGGATCCACAGCGCCGCCAGCGCCACCACGATCACCCACATCCGGTCCAGCAGGTTGGCCAGCCAGAAGCTCATGTAGCGCTGCAGGAATGGCGGCCCGTCCTTGTAGTACTTGGACGCTTCGCGCGCGACCGGGATGTCGGTGAAGCGCTCGGACGGGAACTCGCCCTGCTTCTGGAACCAGCCCGTTCCGCCGTGGATGCCGCTGGCGGACTGCACGAACAGCTGCACCAGTGCCGGGTGCAGGTCGCTGCGCGCGACCAGCGTGGCGGTCGGCGCGATCAGGTGGTAGTCCTGCGCCGGGATGTCGCGCCCGAGGTCGACGATCCCGCGCGGCAGCACCACATGGGTCAGGTGCGGCAGGCGGCGCGTGTAAGCTTCGGCCTGGCTGAAGTTGAACAGGCGGATGCCGGGTGTCTGCAGCAGCATCTGGATCAGCGGCGATTCGGGCGCGGACGAAAATACCAGGCCATCGATGCGCCCCTCCAGCAGCTCCACCGTCGCGGGCGTATTTTCGAGGGCGCCGATGGTCAGCTCGTTGGCCTCGACGCCGTTGCTCTCGAGGATCTGGCGGAACAGCTTGGGCACGCCGGTGCCTTCGGGGCCGAGGTTAATCTTCAGGCCGCGCAGGTCGGTGAGCTGGGTGACTTTGGCGGAGTCGCGCAGGAACAGCCACACCGGCTCGGTGAACAGGCTGCCGATCGAGATCAGCTGCGCCTTGGCGGCGGCGTCGCCTTCGGCCGAACCGCTCTGCACGAAGGCGACGTCGACTTTGCCATCCATCAGCCGCTGCAGGTTTTCGGCCGAACCGAGCGAAGGCTGCAGCGTGACGCGAATGCCGTCGCGCGCCAGTTCGGCGGCGTACTTCTTCGCGAATTCCTCGTAGGCGCTGTTGAACTGGCCGGTGGCCAGCGTGACGTTGCGCGGCGGCGTGGGATCGACCAGCACGTAGGCGACGTAGCAAAGCGCGGCGACCAGCGCCAGCGTGGGCGCGGACGCCGCGAGCAGGTCGCGCAGCGAGAACTGGGTGAATTTACGGATCGTGCGGCGCAGTTTCTTCATGGCTTAGCACCATGCCAATAAACCGTGCGCAGCGCAAGTGGAGTATGTCATCCCCGCGAACGCGGGGACCCATGCTGAGCCGAACCAGGCGATTTACGCAAGCTGTCCGGCGCACTCGCTATGGGTCCCCGCTTTCGCGGGGATGACTGTTAGCTTTACCTTGCGCACTGGGCCAGCCGCGGCTGGCCGGGCGCCGCAGGCGGCTGCTCGATCATCGGCATCAGTGCCGGCGCCAGCGTGACCAGCAGCTGCACCGGCAGCGTGCTGGTGAAGTCGTAGTCGGCCGAACTCGGACCCTGCACGTACGCGGTCATGCTGCCGAAGAAGCGCTCGCCGATGTTGAAGACGAAGGTCGCCGAACGGTTGACGAAGCGCGACTCCACCAGCCGCCCGCCCGGCGCATACACGTCGAAGCGCTGGTCACCGGTGCCGGTCTTGCCGCCCAGCGCAATCACGGTGCCGTCGGCCATCGTGAACGAAGTCTTGGCGCGGCGCGCGGTACCGTCCGACACCACCTCGCGGATCGCGTCGGCCACCACGCGCGCGACTTCGGGCGTCAGCACCTGTTCGGCCTTGCCGCCGTTATCGTTGCGCACCATGGTTTCGTACGGCGTGCCCTTCGCGAAGTGCATCGACTGCACCCGGCGCACCGGCTTCTTGACGCCGCCGTTGACGATGATGCCCATCAGTTCGGCCAGCGCGATCGGGCGGTCCGCCGATGCGCCCAGCGCGGTCGCGTAGGACGGCGTCAGCGAATCGAACGGGTAGCCCATCTTCTTCCACTGGCGGTGGATCTTGAGGAAGCCTTCCATCTCGAGCAGGCCCTTGATGCGGCGGTCCTGCGCGTGCTTGCGGCTGGTCTTGAACAGCCACGCGTAAACTTCCTGGCGCTCCTTGACGCTGGCCGCGAAAATGTCGGACAGCGTGGCGTCCGGCTTGGTGCGCAGGTAGCGCACCAGCCACAGCTCGAGCGGATGGATCGAAGCCACATAGCCGCGGTCGGCCAGCGACATCTCCTGCACCGAATACTGGCCGTACATGCGCTCGACGCGTTCGGCCGGCAGCTCGTTGGTGGCGACGTTCTCGTCGAGGAAGGTGCGGAACTGCTCCAGCGTGGCTTCCGGCCACACGGTGCGGTGCACCGCGGCCAGGCGCGACGGCGTCGGACGGAAGCTGGCCAGCAGGGTCTTCTCGACTTCGGGGATCGGCTTGCCCTTGTACTTCTGCCAGAAGCGCGTGATGAACTCCTTGCCTTCCTTGTCCGCGAAGCGGGCCAGGTATTCGGCGCGGCGCGGATCGTCCGGCTGCGCCAGCAGCGAAGCGGTGGAGCCCGGCGTTTCGAACATGTAGAAGTACACCACGTCGCGCATCAGGCGCACGAACACCAGGTTGGTGGACTGGCGCAGCGCTTCGCGCACCGTCATGATCTTGCGGTTGTCGTCTTTATTGAAGTTGCCGAAGGTGTGCAGGCCGCCGCCGGTGAAGAAGGCTTCGCCCGGGCTGGCGGAATACTTGCGCTCGAGCGCCGCTTCCAGCATCGGCTTGAGTTCGCGCTTGGCCGGATCTTCGATCGCGGCCAGGTAGCCGATCGCCCAGCGCGACAGGTGGTCGTGCGGATCGACCACGATCTTGCGCAGCTCCGCGGACGGCTTGGCGGCGTGGCGCTTGTGCAGCTGGTCGATGATGTCCATGTAGGTCACCAGCGTGCGCAGCTTGGCGGTCGAACCCAGGTCCAGCTTGGCGCCTTCGTTGATGTCGAGCGGCTGGTCGAAGTTGTCGGTCTGGACCCGCAGGTAGTTGGCGTCGCGGCCGCGTTCGAGCAGCGTGAAGCTGTACACCACCTTGGCCGGGTCGCCGTTGCCGAGCATGTGGCGGCCGGTCAGGCCCGCGGCCTGCGCCGCTTCCTGCGTATTCAGCGCGCGCAGCACGCTGGTAACGGCCTTCTGGGCCTGCGCGTCGAGGGTACTGGAGACGGTCAGGTCGAGGCGGTCGACGTTATACAGGCGGGTTTCGCCGAGCAGGCCGGCCAGGTGCGCGCGCACCGCGTTGGCGGCCTTGCGCGAGACGAAGGTGTTGGGCGCGGGCGCCCCGACGCCGGAACCGAGCGCCGGATGCAGCTTCACGCGCAGCGCGGCGTCGCGCAGGCGCGGCGTGATCACCTTGGCGTCGGCCAGCACGCGCAGGTGGCTGTTGGTGAGCGTTTCGAGGTCTTCTTCGCCTGCGCCCAGGTAATGGCTCGGGCGGCGCTGCGCGATCATCAGGCTCAGCGCCTCCTTGAACACCAGCACGTCTTCCGGATCTTCCAGCCTGCCGTTGAGCGCCTTGTTCACGCGCGCGAAATCGCGGCCGTACCAGACCCACATGCCGTCGCCGATGCCGTTCACTTCGCCGTAGCCCAGCTTGGCCGACAGCGGCACGGTATTCAGGTAGTCGACCAGGATGCGGCGGCGCACCTCGGTGGTGTCCTCTCCGCTCTTGTAGGCGCGCAGCGTGGCCGAGACCATCTGCTGGATCTTCTCGCTGGTCGAGCTGGTGCGCCCTTCCGGCGAGTGGCGGTACTTCTCGATCTGGGTGGCGAGCGTGGAGCCGCCGGCGACGCGCTTGTCGCGGAAGGTGACCGTGTTGATCGACTTGTCGAACACCGCCTTGCTGAAGCGGTCCCACTCGACCGCAGGATTGCGCTTCGGGTTCTTCTGGTCGAGCAGCTCGCGGTTCTCGATGAACAGCAGGCTCTTGACCAGCAGAGTCGGCGCCTGGTCAAAGGCGGAGTAGTAGCGTTCCGGGAAGCTGGACGCGAACAGCGGCTGCGCGCGGCAGTCGAGGATCGACAGGCCGGCGCGCATTTTCTCGACGTACGGCGGATTGAAGCCGGCGTCGGCCAGCTCCACCATCTTGGGCGAGAAGCGCGCCTGCGCGGTGATCTCGAAATTGCGTTCCTTCAGCCGTTCCAGGTAGCCCGGCAGGTTGGCGTAGCCGAGGCGGGTGTCGTACGGACTGTTGGACGGATAGCGGATCGAATCGCTCGGGCCCTTGGCGACGCGGTAGGTCAGCTGGTTGGCCAGGTGCGCGAAATAGCGCGCCTGGACCGACGAGGTGCGCGCTTCGTTGATCACCCACCAGGTCACCAGCACCGACAGCGCCGTCACCAGCACCAGCAGGCTGTTGCGGACGTGCGGCGGGCGGCGCGGCGGGGCGGGAGCTTCATCGCCTGGCGGTGCAGGCGGAGGTGCTTCAGGAACGAGTTTCAGGTGGCGGGACCGGGTTGTTGCAGCCGCGTCGGGATCACCCTTGCGGCCATGATTAATCGAAGCTGCGCGTGCGCGCAGTTTGCGCATGGTGCGGACTACGATGCGGGGCCGGCGGAAGCGGCGGTTAGTTTCCATGATGGCTATTCGTATCAAGCTAAACGAGTGCAATCCGAGGATTAAGCTTTTGCCATCGGTGCTACTGCTGTCATTGGGTTAAAAGTGGGCGGTTTCGAATCCTTGATTCGCATGTTTACATTCCACCACAAGCACAGGCGAGGCACGATCCGGAGCGCAAAAAATTGCTGAAAGGATTGATGAGTTTCGCAAAAAAACAACGTCTTGCCTCTTCGTCAAATCGTGCGCCGCGCGATTCAAATTAATGCATAGTCAACCCGAAGCAAATCGAGTCCGGCGCGCAGCGCGTCGAACGCGCGTTTCGCCTGCGCGGGCTCGCCCTTGACGCCCAGTTCGATGTGGCGGCGGGTGGTCGCGTTGCCAACGCTGGGCAGGCTGAACACCTTCACCCCGGGCCAGTCGCGTTCGAGCTGCTCCATCAGCGGAGTGAGCGCCGACTCGGCCGCCTCGTACACCAGCAGCGCGTGCTCGGCGTGCGGCGCGGCGTTGAACAGCTGCGCGTAGCGGTTCTCGAGCACCCATTCGATCATCGGCCAGGCCATCACCGGGAAGCCCGGCACGAAGTGGTGCGAACCGACCGAAAAGCCGGCGATGCCGTTGTAGGGATTCGGTATCAGCTCCGCGCCGGCCGGGAACTCGGCCATTTTCAGGCGATGCAGGTTTTCGGGCGACCCGAGGTCGGCCTGCGCGCCGCCCTCCTGCGCCATCTGCACGATGCGCTGCTGGATCAGGCGCTTGCCTTCCGGGTGCAGCACCAGCGGCAGGCCGAGCGCGGACGCCGCCGCCTGGCGGGTGTGGTCGTCCGGCGTGGCGCCGATGCCGCCGCAGGAGAACACGATGTCGCCGGTGGTGAAGGTGCGCGCCAGCGTCGACTTCAGGCGCGCCGGGTCGTCGCCGAGGATCTCGGCCCACGACAGCTGCAGGCCGCGCGCCGCGAGCAGCTCCACCACCTTGGCGAAATGCTGATCGCGGCGGCGGCCCGACAGGATCTCGTCGCCGATGATGAGCAGGCCGATGGCGGGCATGATGGCCTCCTACTCGCTGCGCGCGGCGCGCAGTTCGGACAGCGCCTGCAGGCAGTAGAACTCGAACCACAGGCCGGTGAAGATGAACACCACCACGTACAGCCAGATCGAGGCGGCGGCGAGCACCGGGAACAACAGGAAGGACAGCAGCGCGCCGCCGACCCAGACCAGGCCGGGGATCGCGCCGGCCGCGCCGGAGACCATGCCGATCGCCAGCAGGCGCTTCTTGTGGAGCGTCATGATGGTCTTGCGTTCTTCCTCGCTGGCGTGGGTGGCCAGCGCATCGTAGGCCACCACGCGGTAGGTCAGCCAGCCCCACAGCAGCACGTGCACCGCCAGCGCCAGCGGCGGGATCGCGTACAGGGGCAGCGTCACCAGGAACAGCACCACGAACACCGAGAAGATGGCGAGCGCGATCAGCACACCGCCGATCCACGAGCCGCCTTCCTTGCGTTCGAGCTGCGGATAGTGGCGCGTGGCGACGAACTGCACGATCGCGGGCATCGCGGCCAGGCCCATGAAGACCAGCGCGGTCAGGATCATCAGCGGCAGCAGGAGCAGCATCGCCAGCAGCGGCACCATCATCGTCTTCAGCGCGCCCAGGCCGATGCCTGACAGCGTGCTGCCGGCACTGCGGAACAGGTCGTACTCCGTGAAGGCGCGGTGCAGCGCATCGATTGCCGGGTTCAGGCCGAAGTACAGCGCCACGCCCCACAGCACCAGCGACAGCAGGAACGGGACCGTCGACAGGAACAGCATCTTCGGATTCATCTGCGCCGCGAGGGCCCGGCCGTAGGCCACGCCGACAGCGCGCATCATGCGGCCTCCCCTGGCGGGGTGGAAAGGAACATCGCGGATCGGTGCATTGGGCGCATGGATTGGTGGGCGGATCAAAAGCACCATTCTACTGGCAGGCGCCCGGGCCCGCATGGCGCGCTGATGTCGATTGGACTACAATCGCCCATCGCACTGATTTATAAGGAAAAGCAAAATGTCGACTACCACCACCGCATCGGGCCTGCAATACGAAGACACCGTCGAAGGCAGCGGCGCCGAAGCCAAGGCCGGCCAGAACGTCACCGTCCACTACACCGGCTGGCTGCGCAACGACGACGGCAGCCAGGGCAGCAAATTCGACTCCAGCAAGGACCGCAACGACCCGTTCCAGTTCAAGCTGGGCGCGGGCCACGTGATCCGCGGCTGGGACGAAGGCGTCGAAGGCATGAAGGTAGGCGGACAGCGCCGGCTGACGATCCCGGCGAGCCTGGGCTATGGCGCGCGCGGCGCTGGCGGCGTGATCCCGCCGAACGCCACCCTGATCTTCGACGTAGAACTGCTGGGCGTCTAATCAGAGTGAGAGCGGCGGCCCTTGCCCTGCTGCTGGCCGCCGCCTCCCTCCTGAGCGGCTGCACCGCAGTCGTCGTCGGCGCGACCGTCGTTGGCGCCGGCGTTGCCGTCGCCAGCACCGCCGTCAAGGGCACCGTCCTGGTCGGCAAAGGCGTGGTCGGCGCCACCCGCGCCGTCCTCCCCGACGACGACGACGAGGACCCCAAAAAAGAAGACTAATCCCACCCTTCCTCATCCCCGACCCCAAGAGGTGTCAGGCACCCCCCGGTAGTATTCCGAACAAATTTGTAGGCCAAACCCGAAATGGTGTCAGGCACCTTCGGGGTGTATTCCGAACGAATTTGTAGGCGAAACCGGAAATGGTGTCAGGCACCTTGTGGGGTGTTGGCTGAGTGGAGGGAGGATTCTACTTCCTGGCGATGCCAATGCGATAAGATGGAGTATTACTCTTCAGATAATAGGGGGCACCATGGGTTTGCAGGAACAGTTTCAACAGGCGCAGGCCGATTCGAAAAATCTGGCGGAACGTCCGGACAATATGACGCTGCTGAAGATTTATGCGCTGTTCAAGCAGGGCTCGAGCGGCGATGCGACGGGGGAACGGCCGGGCATGACCGATTTCGTGGCGCGCGCCAAGTTCGATGCGTGGGATGCCCTCAAGGGCACGTCGCAGGAGGATGCGATGCAGCAGTACATCGATTTGATCGAAGAGCTCAAGGGCTAAAATAAAGGACCGCGTGACGGTCCTTTTTTTTGGATCTGGCGTAAGAGCTGGGGACGGTCCCCGGCGGGGACAGTCCCCTTCCCCGGCGTTAGCCGAAGACTTTGCTCATGTTGTCGCGGATTTTTTGTTCGATCGGGCCGGAAAACGCGCTCATGAACATGCCCAGCTTGAGCTTCATTTCGACCTGCTCCTGCTCCAGCGCGAGCGTGCCCGTCACGCCGCTGCGCTGGAAGTGCAGGACGTCGCCATTCCACTCGCAAGCCAGGTCGAATTCGCCCGACAGCTTTTCGGCGACACGCTGCGCCGCCGCGCGCGCCTGCGCCGGCTCGAGTTTGTGGGCATGGACGATGTTGATATGGGACATGTAGCAGTTCCTTCGCGTTCGTGAAGCCCGATATGATGCCAGTTACGGCGCACAGATGCCAGACTTGCGCCCGCCGACTTTGTAAAACTTGATTTCAGCCGCGCCGCTTGCGCCGGCGCAAGCCAGCTCATCCGCTGAGGCGCGAGGATGCAATATCAATGCCACAGGAGGTCCCGCATGGATACCCGCGTCCTTGTCCCGGTCGAATCCGTCACCGTCGAAACGCCCGCTGCCCCGGTCAGTTTCATCCCCACCCCCACCGCGTCTTACCGCCAGCACCGCAAGGTGGTCAAGCTGACCGTCGAACCCGGCCGCCCGACCGGTGCCGACCAGCCGCCCGTGCCCCTGCCCTACGCCTTCGGCGCGCGCGTCCTGATCTGGAAGCAGGATCCCTCGGTCGAGGAAATCGGCACCCGCAAGGCTTTCCTGCACGGGATCGTGCTCGAGGGCCCGCGCGACGCGCGCATCGCGTCCGGCTCGCCCGGCATCGCGCCGGTCAGCCCCAACGCCTTCGGCGATTTCGTGACCACGCCCGGCACGCCGCAGTTCGACGCGGTGCACACCTTCGCGGTGGTGCGGCAGGCGCTCACCATGTACCAGCGCGCGCTGGCCGCCACCGGCACCGCCTCGCCCATCCCCTGGTACTGGAACTCGGAGGAGAACACCGACCCGCTGCAGGTCTTCCCGCACGGCCTGTCGAACGTGATGAACGCCTACTACAGCCGCCACGAGAACTGCCTGAAGTTCGGCGACTTCGTCCCCGCTGGCAGCAAGAGCCGCGTCTACACCTGCCGCTCGTTCGACATCGTCGCGCACGAGACCGGCCACGCGGTGCTCGATGGCCTCAAGCCCAACTGGTTGCTGGCCGACCAGCCGCCGCAGACCGGTGCGCTGCACGAGGCGTTCGGCGACCTGACCGCGATCTTCCTGACCCTGTCGCAGCTGGACCAGTGCGAGGCGGTGATCGCGCAGACCAAGGCGCGCATGCACGACAAGACCTTCCTGGCCGATATCGCCGAGCAGTTCGGCCTCGCGCTCGGCCGCCCGAACGGACTGCGCAACGCCGACAACGACATCACCATGGACGAAGCCGGGACACAGGTGCACGGCCTGTCGCAGGTGTTCACCGGCGCGATCTACGACATCCTCGCCGACGCTTTCCACTTCGAACGCGAACCTGCCCGGCACGACGACGCCGCGCTCCTGCACCGCTGCGCCGAGTACCTGAAAGGCCTGCTGCTGCGCGCGCTGATGCAGTCGCCCGAGGAGGCGGCCACCTTCGCCGACGTGGCCAACCTGATGCTCGAGATCGCCGGCGCGGACGGCAAGCCGGACGACTACCTTGGCTTCATCCGCAACCGCTTCATCGTGCGCGGGGTGCTGGCCGAGCCGGCGGCGGGCGCGGCGCCCGGCGGGCCGCTGGCGCCAGGCGTGCTGGACGCGCCCGGCGCGGTGCAGGACCGGCGCGCGTGCTGCGGCACCATGAACCTGGCCGAGTACTACGAGCTGGACCACGTGCTGGACGACGAGCTGCGCGCCCTGCAGCGCTGGTGCGCGGCCAACCGGCGCGCGCCGCCGGCGCCGCCCGAGCCGGCCCAGGTCTGGCCCGAAGCGGTCTAAGCGCAGGAAGGGGACTGTCCCCCACGGGGACTGTCCCCCGGTGTTCTGGCACGACCTCCGAACTAAAAACACCTGGACGCAGAGTCCGCCACGGCCCTTTCCGGGCATTACCTCGGCATCCAAACACCGGGGGACGGTCCCCTCCGGGGACAGTCCCCTTCCCCCGCTCACGCCGGTCCCCGGCCTCCCTTGCCGCATTTACATATATGTAATGTGTATAAGCCTGAATTGTGGGAACGGGCGAATTGCCTTAAAATACAGTGCTTTGCTACGGTCGTCCCGTACCCCGGTCCCGCCCGCAACGCCAGCACACCAAAATATCAAGAAGGACTGTTATGACCCACGTTGTCACCGAATCGTGCATCGCCTGTCGTTACACCGATTGCGTCGATGTATGCCCGGTCGATTGTTTCCGGGAAGGCCCGAATTTCCTTACCATTGATCCGGACGAATGCATCGACTGCGCCGTCTGCGTCGCCGAGTGCCCGGTCAACGCGATCTACGCGGAAGAAGACGTGCCATCCGACCAGCAGCAGTTCATCAAGATTAACGTCGAGCTGGCGCGCCACTGGCCTTCGATCACGAAGACCAAGGCCGCGCTGCCCGACGCCGAGAAGTGGAAAGACGTTAAGGACAAGCTGGACCAGCTGATCCGCTAAGCGAGATCGGCGCTCGGCGTCTCCTCGGGACGCTGAAGAGCTGGGGACAGTCCCCTTCGGGGACAGTCCCCCTCCCCGGTTCGCACAACCCATCAAGGAAGTAATCGCATGACAACCCAACACGACGCAGCCACGCTGGCTGCCAACAGCACCTTCGAAGGCGCCATCGACACCGACGCAGTGATCATCGGCGCGGGCCCAGTCGGCCTGTTCCAGGTGTTCGAACTCGGCCTGCTGGAGATCAAGGCGCACGTGATCGATTCGCTGGCAGCGGTGGGCGGGCAATGCGTCGAGCTGTATCCGGACAAGCCGATCTACGATATCCCTGCCGTGCCTGTGTGCACCGGCCAGGAACTGACCGACAACCTGCTCAAGCAGATCGAGCCGTTCGAGCCGACCTTCCACCTGGGCCAGGAAGTGACCCACGTGCAGCGCCGCGAAGACCAGCGCTTCAACGTCGAGACTTCGGCCGGCACGCGCTTCATCACCAAGACCATCTTCATCGCGGCCGGCGTCGGTTCGTTCCAGGCGCGCACGATCAAGGTCGAAGGCATCGAGAAGTTCGAGCAGACCCAGCTCTTCTACCGCGTCAAGGATCCTGCGATCTTCGAAGGCAAGAACCTGGTCATCTGCGGCGGCGGCGACTCCGCGCTGGACTGGGCGCTGAACTTCGTCGGCAAGGCCGAATCGGTGGTGCTGGTGCACCGCCGCGACGACTTCCGCGCGGCCCCGGCTTCGGTGGCCAAGATGAAGGCGCTGTGCGACGAATACGAAATGCAGCTGATCACCGGCCAGGTCACCGGCTTCGACGAGAAGTCCGGCCAGCTGACCGAAGTGAAGGTCACCGGCGCCGACGGCGTCACCCGCCGCGTGCCGCTGGACATGCTGCTGGTGTTCTTCGGCCTGTCGCCGAAGCTCGGCCCGATCGCCGAGTGGGGCCTGGACATCGAGCGCAAGCAGCTCAAGGTGATGAACACCGAGAAGTTCGAGACCAACGTGCCGGGCATTTTCGCGGTGGGCGACATCAACACCTACCCTGGCAAGAAGAAGCTGATCCTGTCTGGTTTCCACGAGGCAGCGCTGGCGGCATTCGGCGCGGCGCCGTACATCTTCCCTGACAAAAAGATCCAC
>DASTVB010000152.1:0-10102 GCA_035759315.1 Telluria sp.
GCAGTTGCGGGCCTCGCGCCGGCCGGTGTTTCAGGTGGTCAGGATCTTGCCAAAAAGATCACTATCGACGTTGGATCCGGTTAGCGGCAGGCCGAGCGTGCGGCCGGCGAGGCGTCCGTGCGCCCGTAGTTGAAGCGCGCCGGCCAGCGCCGCCGCTCCTGCCCCTTCCGCCACGTTGTGGGTGGCGCGAAACATCAGGCGCATGGCCGCGGCCACTTCCTCGTCGCTCACCGCAATCACCTCGTCGACGCACTCGATTACGGCCGCCAGCGACTGCGGGTCCGGGGCGCGGCAGGCCAGGCCGTCCGCGAGCAGGGTTGTGACGGGCGCCTCGACCGCCTCGCGCCGGGCGAACGACAGCTGGTAGGCCGGCGCCTGGCTCGACACCACGCCGACGATGTCCATCTTCAATCCAAGCGCATGGCGCGCTGCGATCGCGCCGCAGATGCCGGAACCCTGGCCAATCGGTACCAGCACCAGGTCGATTCCGGGCTGGGCGCGGAACAGTTCCATCCATCCGGTCGCCACGCCGGCGACCAGGTCGGGGTGGAAGGAGGGCAGCATGTGCAGTCCGTCGCGCCCGGCCAGTTCGATCGCGTGGCCGCGGCTCTCCTGGAAATCGGCGCCGAATTCGACCAGCGTGGCGCCCAGCGCGCGCATCGCCGCATTCTTTTCCAGGCTGTTGTTGCGCGGGACGACGATGGTCGCCTGCAGTCCGTGGCGGCGCGCGGCGAACGCCACCGACTGCCCGTGGTTGCCCCGGGTCGCCGCGATCACGCCGCGGATGGCCGGTTCGCGCCGGACCAGCCGGTCCATGTACACCAGGCCGCCCCGTACCTTGAAGGCCGCCAGCGGCGTATGGTTCTCGTGCTTGATCCAGGCCCGCGTTCCCAGCGCTTCGTCGAGCAGCGGCCACGCGTATTGCGGCGTCGGCGCCATCGCCGCGTAAACGATGGCCGCCGCGGCGTCCAGTTCACTGATGCTTGGCAGGTACATGGCTTTCCTTGTAAGGCGCATTTATTAAGAGGTATGCTATCGAAGTGACCAGTACAGAACCAATACACTTTACCTGACACTTTTCGCACTGTAACGGTGAGATGACCAATACGCCATCCGCAATGATCCTGCCACCGCTGTCGCGCGGCGGAGAGCCACTGGTGGACCAGATTGTGCACGCAATCGCGGCGCGGATCGACGACCGCGTGCTGCGCGCCGGGGTGCGGCTGCCTTCCATTCGGCAGTTCGCGGCCGCCCACGGGGTGTCCAGCTTCACAGTGGTCGCCAGTTATGACCGGCTGGTCGCGCACGGCTACCTCGAATCGCGGCGCGGCGCCGGGTTCTTCGTCCGGCCGCGCGCCGGAAGCCGGCCGATCGCGCCGGAACTGGCCGATGGCGGAGCCCTGCGCCCGCCGCTCGACGTGTCCTGGCTGGTGCGGAACATGTTCAGCCAGTCGCACCAGACCAAACCCGGCACCGGGCTGCTGCCGCAGGACTGGCTCGACGCGCCGCTGCTGTCGCAGGCGCTGCGCGCGGTCAGCCGCCAGCATTCCAGCGTGCTGCTCAATTACGGCGTGCCGCAAGGCTTCCTGCCGCTGCGCCAGCAGCTGCAGCTCAAGCTCGCGGAACTGGAAGTGCAGGCGTTGCCCTCGCAACTGGTCACCACCGTCGGCGTGACGCAGGCGCTGGACCTGGTCGCACGCGAGTTTGCCCGGCCCGGAGACACGGTCTTCGTCGACGATCCGGGCTGGTTTATGGCCTTTGCCGCCTTTGCATCGATGGGGCTGAAGGTGGTGGGCGTGCCGCGCCTGGCCGACGGTCCGGACATCGCCCGGCTCGAATCCCTGGCCGCGCTGCACAAGCCGGCCCTGTACGTGGTCAGCTCGGTGCTGCACAACCCGACCTCCACCTCGATGTCGGCCGCCAAGGCCTTTCAGCTGCTGCGCATCGCCGGCGAGCACGGCATCACCGTGGTCGAGGACGACGTGTACTGCGACCTGCTGCCGGCCGCGCAACCGGTCACCCGGCTGGCGGCGCTCGACCAGCTGCAGCGGGTGATCTACCTTGGCGGCTTTTCCAAGACCTTGTCGGCCAACCTGCGGGTCGGCTTCATCGCCGCATCGGAAGAAAATGCGCGCCGCCTCGCGGAACGCAAGCTGCTGTCCACGCTGACCAGCAGCGAGGTGGGGGAGCGCGTCATCTACAAGATCCTGTCCGAGGGCCTGTACCGCAAGCACGCGGACCGGCTGCGGGTACGCCTTGACGCGGTGCGAACCCGCACCGTGCGGCTGGCCGAGCGCAGCGGCCTGACCGTTGACATCGTGCCCTCGGCCGGCATGTTCCTGTGGGTGGACGCGCCCTGCGACACCGGCGAACTGGCGCTCAGCGCGCACGCGCAGGGCATCCTGCTGGCCCCCGGGACCCTGTTCTCGCCGGCGCAGCTGCCGTCCACCCGCCTGCGGCTGAACGTCGCGGCGCTGGACCGGCCGGCCTGGGACTTCCTGGAGCGGGCCATCGGGTCGGGACCGACCCCTTGAAATCCCCGAAACAGGCCCCCACATTGCGAAAGTCGTAATTCAACCCACATTAAATACACGAGGAATAACATGGCAGTCGCCGAAAAAGAGACCCTTGGCTTCCAGGCAGAAGTAAAACAGCTGCTTCACCTGATGATCCACTCCCTGTACTCGAACAAGGAGATTTTCCTGCGCGAGCTGATTTCGAACGCGTCGGACGCGGCTGACAAGCTGCGCTTCGAGGCGATCAACAACGACGCCCTGTACGGCGACGACCATGAGCTGAAGATCCGGGTGTCGTTCGACAAGGCCGCGCGCACCATCACCATCTCGGACAACGGCATCGGCATGAGCCGCGAGGAAGTCATCTCGCACCTGGGCACGATCGCCAAGTCTGGCACCCGCGAGTTCTTCGGCCGCCTGTCCGGCGACCAGAAGGCCGATGCGGCGCTGATCGGCCAGTTCGGCGTGGGCTTCTATTCGGGCTTCATCGTCGCCGACAAGATCACGGTCGAAACCCGCCGCGCGGGCCTGTTCGCGTCCGACGCGGTGCGCTGGGAGTCGAGCGGCGAGGGCGACTACAGCGTCGAGCAGATCGAAAAAGCGGGCCGCGGCACCGACATCATCCTGCACCTGCGCGAAGGCGAGGACGAGCTGCTTTCGTCGTGGAAGCTGAAATCCATCATCCGCAAGTACTCCGACCACATCTCGCTGCCGATCGTCATGCAGAAGGAAGAATGGGACGCGGAGAAGGGCGAGAACGTCGTGAAGGACGAATTCGAGACCGTCAACCAGGCCAGCGCGCTGTGGGCGCGCTCCAAATCCGACATCACGCCGGAGCAGTACGAGGAATTCTACAAGCACGTCTCGCACGACTTCCAGGGCCCGCTGACCTACACGCACAACCGTGTGGAAGGACGCAGCGAGTACACCCAGCTGCTGTACGTACCGGCGCATGCGCCGTTCGACCTGTGGGACCGCAACAAGCGCGGCGGGATCAAGCTGTACGTCAAGCGCGTCTTCATCATGGACGATGCCGAACAGCTGATGCCGACCTACCTGCGCTTCATCAAGGGCGTGATCGACTCGAACGACCTGCCGCTGAACGTCTCGCGCGAGATCCTGCAGGAGTCGCGCGACGTGAAGGTGATCCGCGAAGGCTCGACCAAGCGCATCCTGAGCATGCTGGAGGATATGGCGACCTCGGAAGACCAGGCTACCAAGGACAAGTACGCGACCTTCTGGACCGAATTCGGCCAGGTGCTCAAGGAAGGTATCGGCGAAGACGCGACCAACAAGGACCGCATCGCCAAGCTGCTGCGCTTCTCGTCGACCAACAACGACAGCGCTTCGCAGACCGTGTCGCTGGCCGACTACATCGGCCGCATGAAGGAAGGCCAGGACAAGATCTACTACGTCACCGGCGACACCTTCAATGCAGCCAAGAGCAGCCCTCACCTGGAGATCTTCCGCAAGAAGGGCGTGGAAGTGCTCCTGATGACGGACCGCGTGGACGAGTGGATGCTGTCCTTCCTAACCGAATTCGAAGGCAAGGAACTGGTTTCGATCGCCAAGGGCGGCCTCGATCTCGGCAAGCTGGAAGACGAAGCCGAGAAGAAGGAGCACGAGCAGACTGAGACCGACTACAAGGAACTGGTCGAAAAGATGAAGGCGACGCTGGGCGATAAGGCCAAGGACGTGCGCGTGACGTTCCGCCTGACCGATTCGCCGGCCTGCCTGGTCGCGGACGAACACGAGCTGTCGAGCCACCTGGTGCGCATGCTCAAGGCGGCCGGCCAGGACGCGCCTGAATCGAAGCCTATCCTCGAGATCAATCCGAACCACCCGCTGGTGACGCGCCTGAAGTACGAAAGCGCGGACAGCCCGCAGTTCGCCGACTGGTCGCACATCCTGTTCGACCAGGCCATGCTGGCCGAAGGCGGTTCGCTGGCCGATCCGGCAGCCTTCGTCAAGCGCATCAACGAGCTGCTGCTCTCGAAGTAATCGATCGCAGCCAATAAAAAACGCCGGCTAAACGCCGGCGTTTTCCATTCCGCTCCCCTCCAGACCGTCATCCCAGCGAAGGCTGGGATCGATACTGAGCGTCAAAAGCCTCGTCCGTATCGCCGCGCCCGCACGGATGTCAGCCGAAGTCCACCGACCCCCGAACCATCGGCCGGCAAGGGCGGCACTCTATTCCCTGTCGCGTGCTTCGGATGCTGTGGCATCGGGCCGTTTCGCCGGCTTCATGCGGATTGCAACGGTGAGCGCGCCTACTGCCACCAGGACGAATAGTACGAGGATGATGATGGTCCACATGTGTGCAGGTTTTCCGGGTGTGTCTTGCCACGGCCGCAGGCCGCGCAGCAGGAGGGTTTAGAGGATGATCTCCCCGTTCGGTCCCCATTTTACCTTGAGGATCCCGGGCTCCTCGCTTTCGAGGTCGCGTTCTTCGCGTTCCTGCGGCGTGGGCGGAGGGGGCGGCTCGGTGGTCAGGCGCTCGCGCTGGGCCAGCGCGGCGTCG
Source organism: Telluria sp. (assembly GCA_035759315.1). GTDB lineage: Bacteria > Pseudomonadota > Gammaproteobacteria > Burkholderiales > Burkholderiaceae_D > Telluria. The sequence continues at coordinate 5,038 of DASTVB010000152.1, forward strand.
ATGTCCTGCATCAGCTGCGCGGTGTCCCACGGCTTGGCGATGTAGCGGAATACTTCGGCTTCGTTGATGGCGCTCGATACCGTGGCGAATTCGGTGGCGGCCGAGAGCATCATGCGCACAGTGTCCGGCGCGATCTGCTTGAGGGCGCTCAGGAGCTCCACGCCGGTCATCTGCGGCATGTTGAAGTCCGAGATCACCACGTCGAATTCAGCCAGGCTGCAGCGCTTGAGCGCCTCATACGGATCACTGAAGGTTTCGAATTCGAGTTCGCCGTCCCGGTGCAGCCGCAGGGCGCGCACCAGCGCCGAAAGGACGTTGGTTTCGTCGTCCACGATCAGGATGCGTTTCATTTGTTCTCCTTGTGCGGCCAGACCCGGATCGAGAGCCTGTAGTCGCATTTTGATTCGTATTCGCACAGCTGCGCAATCATGCGTTCGTCCAGCACGTGGTCAGCCGGCAGCAGCATCAGTCCTTCGCGCGTGACGAGGTCGCGCGACAGCTGCATGCCCGGTTCCAGCTCGCCAGTCAGCTTCGCGACGTCATGGATCGCTTCCGGCGACGCGCCGTCCATCAGCTCGCGGAAGGCGTCGACCACCACCGGGTCGTAGCGCTTGCCGCTGCTGTCGTACACCAGCTGCTTGGCCTGGTCGGCGCGCAGTTTTTGATGGACCATCACGCCATGCTGCAGGTTGTCGAAGTCGGCGGCGAGGGCAACGATGCGGGCCCCGAGCGGAATCGAAAAACCGGTGAGGCCGGCCGGGAAACCCTGTCCGTCAAAGCGTTCGGCCTGCGACGCGAGGATCTCGGCCACGCCCTTGAGGTCATCCAGCGGCATCAGCAGTTCGGCTGCGCGCACCGGGTGGCGGCGGAACAGCCCCAGCTTGTCGCCGGACAGGGTGTTGAACGGGACGGTCAGCACGTCGTCCGGGAAGCCGATCTTGCCGATGTCGTGCAGCAGGCCGGCGATGAACACTTCCTGCGTGTCCTTGGCGTCCAGCCCCATGCGGGTGGCGATGCGGCGCGACAGGTCTGCCACGCGGCGCGAGCTGCCGGCCAGCTGCGCATCGCGCATCTCGATGGTGCTGGCGAGGATCTTGATGGTAGTGGTGAAGTTGGCCTTGAGCCGCTCGTTGGCCTTGCCGATTTCGAGCGTGCGCGCTTCCACCTTCGCTTCCAGCGTCAGGTTCAGCTGGCGCAGCTCTTCGTTCTGGCGCGCGGCCAGCTGTTCCAGCGCGCGCCGTTCGAGCGCATGGCGCACGATCAGCACGATGTCGTTGTCGTCCCACGGCTTGGTGATGTAGCGGTGGATCTCGCCGCGGTTGATGGCGGCGAGGATCGACTGCACGTCCGAATAGCCGGTCAGCAGCAGGCGGACGGTGTCGGGCCAGCGCGTGCGCACCTGCTCGAGGAACATGGCGCCGTCCATGTCGGGCATGCGCATGTCAGAGATGACCAGGTCCACGGATTCCTGTTCCAGGATCGCGAGGCCAGCGGGGCCGCTCTCGGCGACCAGCACGCGGTATCCGTGCGGCCGGAACAGGCGGCGCAGGGAGGACAGGATGTTCGGTTCGTCGTCCACGCACAGCACCGTTGGTGCGGCGGGCGCGGATTCGGCTGCCTGGGACAGGCTCATTGTTCGTCCTCCGTATGGCGCACCGGCAGCGTGATGCGGAAGGTGGTGCCGACGCCCGGCTCCGAGTCGACGTCGATCCGGCCGCGGTGCTTCTGCACGATGCCGTAGGAAAGCGACAGGCCCAGCCCGGTGCCTTTGCCGACCGGCTTGGTGGTAAAGAAGGGATCGAAGATGCGCTTGAGGTTTTCGCGCTCGATGCCGCAGCCGTTGTCCTGCACCTCGATCCACACGTGCTCGCCCTCATGGCCGGTGCGGATGGTGATCAGGCCGCGCTTGTCGCCGACCGCGTGCGCCGCATTTACCACCAGGTTCATGACCACCTGGTTCAGCTGCGAGGGCAGGCATTCGATGTCGGGGATGTCGCCGAACTCCCGCACCACGTCGGCCTTGTACTTGACTTCGTTCGAGACGATGTTGAGGGTGGAGTCGATGCCGCCGTGGATGCTGGCCCAGACCCATTCCTGGTTGGCGTCCACCCGCGAAAAGTCCTTCAGGTCCTGCACGATGCTGCGCACGCGCGCGATGCCTTCGCGCGATTCGCTCATCAGGCCGGGGATGTCCTCGCGCAGGAAGTCGAGGTCGATCTTCTCGCGCATGTCGCGCAGCCGCGCCGCGACCGCGGCTGGCGCCTGGGACTCCGCTTCCTGGTACAGGTCCAGCATCACGAACAGCTGGTCCAGGTAGTTCTGGAGCGTGCCGAAGTTGGAGAAGATATAGCCGATCGGGTTGTTGATTTCGTGCGCCACGCCGGCCGCAAGCTGGCCGATCGAGGCCAGCTTGTCCGACTGGACCAGCTTTTCCTGCGCCATCGACAGCTTGGCATTGAGCTCGGTCAGTTCGATGTTACGGCGCCGCAGTTCGTCTTCCGCGCTCTGGCGGCTGAGGATGTCCCTGGCCAGCTGGTCGTTCACATCGGCGAGCTGCCCGGTGCGCCGGTGCACCAGGCTTTCGAGGTCGCTGTGAGCCTGGCGCAGCGCGTTTTCGGCAACGCGGCGTGCGGTCACGTCGTTGATGGATTCGATCGCGCCGACCACTTTGCCGGTGGCGTCGCGCAGCGGCGCGGCGGTTCCATGCAGCCAGAGGCCGTTCTCGCCGAGATTAGGAAAAAACGCCTCGTTCTCGTATGCGCCGTTGATCATCGCCGACGGCGTGAACTGCGCGAGCCCCACGGTGTCGCCCCTGACGATCCTGTCCGCCAGCATTGGCCCGTGCGAGCCGAAGAAGGCCAGCGAATGGTTGCTGGTGCCGATCATCTGGCTCGCGTCGCGGCCGGACAGGCGCTGGCATGCGTTATTCCAGTGCGTGATCACGCAATTGCTGTCGATTGCGAACGTCGCAACCGGATAGCCATCGAAAAATTCCGACAGGGCGATTGCCACCGGCCCGCTGCGGCCGGATTGCTGCGTATGGTCTTGCATCGTAACGTCCTTGTTAGTTCGGTTCGTTCCTGGATGTGCCGCCACGTAGCGGCGCATCCGCATGGCTGTCGCCGATCGCCGCCAGCATCACCAGTGTGCCGCGCGAGGACGACTGTTCCCCCATGCTGTGGATGGTCGCGTGGTAGGGCCGATCGAAGATGATGACGTTGCCCTGCGTGGCGCTCGGGCGCGGGCCATCGAACAGCACCGGCAGCACGGCGTGCGCGTCGCTGCCCAGCAGGCCGGCGCCGAACAGCGCGCCGGCGGCGGCGTTGACGAAGGCGATCATGCCGTCGTCGTCGACGCCGAGCACGGGCATCGGGATCGACTGCAGCAGTTCGCGCGCCACATGCAGGCTCACTTCGTTTACGTGGATTTGCTTCTGCTGCTTTTGCAGCAGCACTTCCAGCTTGCGGTTGGCCGTTGCCAGGTCGTGGATGGCGGTGCGCAGTTCGAGGTTGAGGCGCTGGTTTTCGTCCGAGATTTCCTTGAGCCGGAAGGCGTCCGCGATGTGGCCCCGCAGCAGGTCGTCGTCCCAGGGCTTGGTGAGAAACTTGTAGATCGCCCCTTCGTTCACCGCGTTGGTCACCGACTGCAGTTCGGTATACCCGGACAGCATGATGCGCAGCGTGTTCGGGTACAGGCTTTTTGCGACGTGCAGGAACTCCGATCCCAGCATGCCGGGCATGCGCTGGTCCGAGACGATCACGTCCACCTCTTCGCGTTCGAGGATGGCGAGCGCCTCCTGGCCGCTGCCGGCGGTGAGGGTCCGGTAGTCGTCGCGCCGCAGCAGGCGCTTGAGCGCGGACAGGATGTTCGGTTCGTCGTCAACCAGCAGCAGCGTGCGTTTGCGCGCCTGGATCCGCAGCAGGTGCGCGGGCAGGGCGTGGCCGTCGGCCAGCATGGCGCCGATGGCCGGGGCGTCCAGCGCGCCCGCGAAAAAGTGGCCCTGGATCTGGTCGCACATCTGCAGGCGCAGGAAATCGCACTGCTGCTCGGTTTCCACGCCTTCGGCCGCGACTTCGATGCCCAGGTGGTGCGCCATCGCCACGATGGTCTTGCACATCGCTGCGCTGCGCGGGTCGCCGACGATGTTGGCGATGAGGCTGGCGTCGATCTTGATCAGGTCCGCGGGCAGGTGCTTCAGGTGATTCAGCGACGACATGCCGGTGCCGAAATCGTCCAGCACCAGGCCGACGCCAAGCTGGCGCACCGCGGCCAGGACCTGCGCGGCGCCGGCGTCGTCGTCGCCGATCGCGCTCTCGCGCACTTCCAGCGCGAACAGCGCGGGGTCGACTTCGAATTCGGCGAGCAGCGCGGAAATGCGCGCGGCCAGCGTGGTGTCGTGCAGCTGGCGGGGCCACATATTGACCGACACGCGCAGCGCCGGCAGGCCGGCTTCCTTCCAGTCGTGCAGGTCCTGCAGCGCGCGCCGCATGACCCAGTCGCCGAGCGCACCGGTCAGGCCCGCGTCTTCGGCGATGGCGATGAATTTCCCGGCGGGCAGCAGGCCGCGTTCGGGATGGCGCCAGCGCAGCAGCGCTTCGAGCGAGGTGATTTGCCCGGTGCGCAGGTCGGCGGCCGGCTGGTAGGCAAGCTCGAATTCGCCGCGCGCCAGGCCCTGGCGCAGCGCGGCGACGGTGCGCTCGCGTTCGCGCGCGCGTTCGCTCAGCTGGGCGCTGTAGAAGTGATGGCTGCCCACGCCCTGCATGCGCGCGCCTTCGAGCGCCATCTGGGCGTGGCGCAGCAGGGTGCCGGCATCGCGCGCGTCGCCGGCGTCGCGCGGATACAGGGTGATCCCGGTAGTGAAGTCGCAGGTGACGGGTCGCCCGTCGACGTGCACGGGTTCGGCCAGCGCCGCGCCGATCGCGGCGCACGCGGCCGAAGCCTGGGCGGCGTCGCCGACCGAGCGCAGGAGCAGGGCGAATTCGCCGCCGCCGAAGCGCGCCGGGACGTCCTCGTCCCGCACCGCGCCGCGCAGGCGGCCCGCGACTTCGGCAATGAAGGCTTCCGC
>DASTVB010000153.1:0-5749 GCA_035759315.1 Telluria sp.
TACACCAGCTGGCGCGCCATCTCGGCCACGTATTCGGCGTGTACGCCAAAGGCGGTGCTGTCGGACTTGATTTTCAGTTCTTCGTTCTTCGCCGTCTCGAACTGGGCATCGGTGATGTAGCCGAGCGAATGCATGCGCTGCAAAATGTACTGCTGGCGCGTGCGGGCGCGGGTCGGATTGACCACCGGATTGTAGGCCGACGGCGCTTTCGGCAGGCCGGCCAGCATGGCCGCTTCCGCTACCGTGATGTCGCGCAGGTCTTTGCCGAAATAGATCTGGGCGGCCGACTGGAAGCCGAAGGCGCGCTGGCCCAGGTAGATCTGGTTCATGTAGACCTCGAGGATCTGGTCCTTGGTGAGGTTCTTTTCGATCTTCCAGGCCAGCAGTGCTTCATAGGCCTTGCGCTTCAGGGTCTGCTCGCTCGAGAGGAAGAAGTTGCGCGCCACCTGCTGCGTGATGGTCGAGGCGCCCTGGCGCGCACCGCTGCCGGCGGCGTTGTGCAGGGCCGCGCGCAGCACGCCCATGTAGTCGACGCCGCCGTGCTGGTAGAAGCGGTCGTCCTCGATCGAGAGCACCGCCTTCTTCATCACGTCCGGGATTTCCTTGAAGCGCACCAGGGTGCGGCGTTCCTCGCCGAACTCGCCGATCAGGACGTTATCGGCCGTGAAGATCCGCAGCGGCATTTTCGGGCGGTAATCGGTGATGGTGTCGAGCGCCGGCAGGTTGGGGTAGGCCATGGCCAGGGCGAACACGACCACCAGGACGCCCACCAGGGCGAGACCGGCGAGGGCGGCGAGGGCCATCAGCACCAGGCGTTTCGGGCTGTACTTGTTCGGGGGCGGGGAATTCGTCGTTTGGGATTTCATCTGGGATTCACAATGTTGATCCGCCTCATTATAAGTCACTGTTTTCACGGGTGGCGCGGTCTCATCCACAAGCGGTGTGTGGCATGCATGACAAGGGGTATTACCAATGAAATATCAGAGTGTGGCGTCCCCGCCCGATTGTAATGTTCCAGTGTAGAAATATCTTGTCGCTGCGCACTATTGTCGCTACGATTTAAAGCGATGCCTCCTCCTGACGGGGCGTATTGCTTTAACTCTACAAGACATTTTTCCCCTGCGCGGGCGTTGACATACATTGGCCTGCACCAGCGGGTCGCAGCTGAGGAGTACGCTCGTGATCAATCTAGGTTCCCTGTTCGGAAAGACGAGCCCCCCGCTCGCCGGCCTGGACATCAGCACGTCGGGCCTGCGCCTGGTCGAGCTGGCCGATGCCGGCAAGGGCGTGCTGCGCCTCGAGCGCCATGCCTTCGAAGCGCTGCCGCGCGGCGCCGTGGTCGACGGCAATATCGAAAACTTCGACCAGGTGGCCGAGGCCGTGCGCCGCATGTGGAAGAAAAGCGGCACGCGCGCCCGCAACGTCGCGCTCGGCATGCCGCCCGCCGCCGTCATCACCAAGAAGATCATCCTGCCGGCCGGCATGGCCGAAGACCAGCTGGAAGTGCAGGTCGAATCCGAAGCGAGCCAGTACATCCCGTTCGCGCTCGATGAAGTGAGCCTGGACTTCGACGTGGTCGGCCCGGTGCCGAATTCGCCGGACGACATGGAAGTCATGCTGGCCGCCGCGCGCCGCGAAAAGGTCGAAGACCGCGTGGCGATCGCCGAAGCGGCCGGCCTCACGGCCACCGTGATGGACATCGAATCGTATGCCGCGCGCGCCGCGCTGGAACGCGCCGCCCCGGCCAGCCAGGACAAGATCATCGCCCTGTTCCAGATCGGCGCCGGCATCACCCACGTCTCGATGCTGCACAACGGCGACACCGTCTACGAAAAAGAGCAGGCTTTTGGGGGCAACACGCTGACCCAGGAGATCGTGCGCACCTACGGCATGGCCTACGAGGAAGCGGAAACGCGCAAGAAATCGAACGACCTGCCGGAAAACTTCCGGGCCGACGTCCTGACGCCTTTCCTGGAGGGCGCCGCGCTCGAAGTGACGCGCGCGATCCAGTTCTTCTTCACCTCGACCCCCTACACCCGCATCGACCAGATCTGGCTGGCCGGCGGCAGCGCCCAGCTGCCCGGCCTGGTCGAACTGATCGGCGGACGCACGCGCATCCCGACCGCCGCGGCGTCGCCCTTCGACGGCATGCTGCTGGCGCCCGGCCTGCGTGAAGCGCAGCTGCGGGCAGAGGGCCCGTCCTACCTCGTTGCCTGCGGCCTCGGCCTGCGGAGGTTCGGCTGATGATCCGGATTAATCTGCTTCCGCACCGGGAAGCGAAACGCAAACAGAAGCAGGCGGCCTTCATCGCCATGCTGGTGCTCGGCGGCCTGCTGGGCGTGGCCATCGTGCTGCTGGTCGGCGGCTGGAACGCCAGCCGCATCGCGATCCAGGAACAGAGGAACAGCGTGCTCTCCACCGAGAACGCTGAACTCGACAAGAAGATCAAGGACATCGCCACCCTGAAGGAAGAAATCAACGCCCTCAAATCGCGCCAGCAGGCGGTGGAAGATTTGCAGGGCGACCGCAACCAGCCGGTGTATCTGTTCGACGAACTGGTGCGCCAGACGCCCGAAGGCGTGTACCTGAAATCCTTCGAGCAGAACGGCCAGCGCGTGGTCTTGAACGGCTATGCCCAGTCGCAGGAACGCGTGGCCGAACTGCTGCGCAACCTGTCGGGCAATTCGCCCTGGCTCGAGCGTCCGGAGCTGACCGAAGTGAAGGCGGCCACGCTGACCCAGAACAAGGTGGTGCGCAAGGCGGTCGAGTTCACGCTGGCCGTGGCCATCAAGCGCGCCCGTGAAGAAGAAGCCGAGGATGGCAAACCCAAGGCGCCGTCAGCCGGCATCGCCAGGGCGCAAGGGAGCACGCCATGAACATCGACCTGAAACAACTCGGCGCCGACCTGTCGGCGCAATTCCAGGGCCTGCAAGGCCGTCCGCCGGGCCTGTGGCCGCTGGCGCCGCGCCTCTTGTGCGCGGCCGGCGTGATGGCGCTGATCGTCACGCTCGGGTATTTCCTGTACTGGAGCGGGCAGTTCGAAACCCAGGAGTCGCTGGCGACCCAGGAAGCGACGCTGCGCGAGGAATACAAGGTCAAGGTCGCGCAAGCGGTCAACCTGGAGGCGCTGCAGGCGCAGAAGATCCAGGTCGACCAGTCGGTCGAACGCCTGGAAAAGCAGTTGCCGAGCAAGTCGGAGATGGCCGCGCTGCTGTCGGACATCAACCAGGCGGGCGTCGGCCGCGGCCTGGCCTTCGAGCTGTTCCGCCCCGACCAGATCGTGGTGCGCGACTACTACGCCGAGTTGCCGATCGCGATCAAGATCACCGGCAAATACCATGACCTGGGCGCCTTCGCCGCCGACATGGCCCACCTGCCACGCATCGTCACGCTCAACAACATGCGTCTGAAGGCCGAGAAAGACGGCGTCCTGACCCTGGAGGCGATCGCCAAGACCTTCCGCTACCTCGACGCCGACGAACTGGCGACCCAGAAAGCGGCGCGCCTGAAGGCGAAGAAGAGCAAGAAAGCGGAGGACGCAGCATGATGGCCAGGAATAGTACCGTGCTGGCGCTGGCGGCCCTGCTGCTGGCCGGCTGCGGCGACAGCGACGTGCGCGAAGTGCGCACCTGGATGGATGAAACCCGCGCCCAGACCCGGCCGATGGTGAAGCCGCTGCCGGCCCCGAAGGAATTCGTGCCCTACGCCTACAACCAGCAAGGCGCGCCCGATCCGTTCGGCGCCGACAAGCTGGCCGGTCCCGGCACGATGACGGCCGAGGCGAACGCGCTGCAGCCGGACTTGAATCGTCCGCGTGAACCGCTGGAAAACTATCCGCTCGACACCATGCGGATGGTCGGTATGATGCAAAAAGGCGGGGTCAGCTTTGCCTTGGTGCAAATCGAACGCAGCGTCTATCGCGTGCGGACAGGACAACGCCTGGGCCAGAACCTCGGCCAGGTAACGCGCGTCACCCCGGTCGCGGTAGAGATCCGGGAAATGGTACAGGACGCGGGCGGCGATTGGGTCGAGCGGATATCGAAGCTGGAATTGCAGGAAAGTAAGGAGATCGGGAAATGACCGGAATCGCAATCAATCGCCTGACGCGCGGCGTGCAAACGCTGCTGCTGCCGGTACTGCTGGCGCTCGGCGCCGGCGCAGCTCAGGCCCAGGACAACGCGATCGAGTCGATCAGCGCCAACCAGCAAGGCGCCAACGTGGTGGTCAACATCGCGATGAAGAACGCCCCGACCAAACTGCCGCTCGGCTTTGCGATCACCAATCCGGCGCGCATCGCGCTCGACTTCGGCGCCACCACGAATGCCACCGGAAAAAGCGCGCAAGAGATCAACCTCGGCGAGGTGCGCGGCGTGAACGTGGTGCAGGCCGGCGAACGCACGCGCCTGGTGATGAATTTAAAACGCGCGGCCAGCTATTCGACCGCGATCGACGGCAAGTCGGTGCTGGTGACCGTGGCCGGCAGCGGTGCGGCCGCAGTTCCCGTGTCGGCGGCGCCTGCGCAAAGCAGCGCCGCCCCGGTCGCGGCCATCCGCCAGGTCTTGCGCAACCTCGACTTCCGCCGCGGTCTCGACGGCGAAGGCCGGGTCGTGGTCGACCTGCCGAACAATGCCGTCGCGGTCGACGTGCGCCAGCTCGGCAACAAGGTGCAGGTCGATTTCATGAATACCGGCTTGCCGGAAACCCTGCGCCGCCGCCTGGATGTGACCGACTTCGGCACCCCGGTGCAGCGCGTGACGACGAGCAGCAATGGATCCAACGTGCGCATGATCATCGAAGCGCAAGGCCAGTGGGAGCAGTCGGTCTACCAGAGCGACACCCAGCTGGTGGTGGCCGTGCGTCCGGTCAAGGAAGACCCGAACAAGCTGGCCAAGGGCGCGCAGGGCTATCGCGGCGAGAAGATCAGCTTCGATTTCCAGAACATCGAAGTGCGCGCCGCGCTGCAGGCGGTGGCCGACATCTCGGGCCTGAACATCATCGCCAGCGATTCCGTCGGCGGCAGCCTGACCCTGCGTTTAAAAGACGTGCCCTGGGACCAGGCGCTTGACGTGATCCTGCAGTCGAAGGGCCTGGACATGCGCAAGAACGGCACCGTCATCTGGATCGCACCGAAAGAAGAACTGCTGACCAAGGAAAAGCTGGAACTCGAACAGCGCGCCCAGATCTCGGACCTCGAACCGCTGAAGTCGGAAATCTTCCAGCTGAACTACCAGAAGGCCGAGTCCTTCCGCACCGTGTTCGGACTGGATGCCGCAGGCGGCGCCACCGGCGGCGACCGCAACCGCGTGCTCTCCAAGCGCGGCAGCGCGATCATCGACCCGCGCACGAACCAGCTGTTCGTGACCGACATCGCCTCGAAGATCGAAGACATCCGGATGCTGATCCAGAAGACCGACGTGGCCTCGAAACAGGTGCTGATCGAAGCGCGCCTGGTCGAAGCGAACGACGGTTTTTCGCGCAACCTGGGCGCGAAGCTCGGCTTTGCCGACCTGCGCGGCCTGCGCGGCGGCGATCCCGGCTACGGCCTGAACGGCAACAATCGCGTGGCCCTGGGCGGCAACCTGACCGGGGTCGGCCAGGTCACGGGCCAGACGCCGGACACCGGCGACGGCTTTAACAATACGACGATGGTGAACCTGCCCGCAGCGGCAATCGGCGGCATTTCGCCCTCGAGCCTGGCCTTCTCCCTGTTCTCCTCGGCCGACAACCGTTTCCTGAACCTGGAACTGTC
>DASTVB010000154.1:0-2296 GCA_035759315.1 Telluria sp.
GGCGGCGATCACCCGGCCGCTGGAGGCGGTCACCAACGTGGCGCGCCAGGTGATGCAGCAGCGCGACTTCACGCTGCGCGTGCCGGGCAATAACAGCGGCGAGATCGGGGTGCTGGTCGAAGCCTTCAACGACATGCTGGCCGAGATCGGCCGCCGCGCCGAGGCCTTGCAGACAGCGAACCGCACCCTCGAACACGAAATGGACGTGCGCCAGAAGGCCGAAGACGCGCTGATCGTGGCCGACCGCAGGAAGGACGAATTCCTCGCCACCCTTGCGCATGAGCTCAGAAATCCGCTGGCGCCGATCCGCACCGGCCTCGACATCCTGCGCATCCGCAGCGGCGACGCCCAGGCCACCCAGCGCGCCACCGACATCATGGAGCGCCAGCTGCGCCAGATGGTGCGCCTGGTGGACGACCTGCTGGACGTCTCGCGCATCAATACCGGCAAGTTCGCCATCAAGATGGGCCGCGTCGAACTGAAAGCCGTCGTCAACGACGCGCTGGAGGTGGTGCGTTCCTATATCGAGCTGCACGGGCACGAACTGGCGATCGACTTGCCCGACCGTCCGGTCTTCCTGCATGGCGACGCCACGCGTCTGGCGCAGATCCTGTCGAACCTGCTGAACAACGCGGCCAAGTACACCAACCGCGGCGGGCGCGTCACGCTCTCGGCCCACGTCGAGGAAAAGACCCTGGTGCTGGACGTGATGGACACCGGCATTGGTCTGTCTCCCGACATGCTCGATTCGGTGTTCGAGATGTTCGTGCAGGTCGACTCCACGCTCGAGCGCACGAATGCCGGCCTGGGCGTGGGCCTGTCGCTGGCGCGCAAACTGGTCGAGCTGCATGGCGGCACGATTGCGGCATCGAGCGAGGGACTGGGACGCGGCAGCCGCTTCACGGTGCGCCTGCCGATCGTGGTCGAACCCGAGCTGCCGACCAAGCCGACGCCGGCCGCCTTCATCAGCACCGAGACCTACCGCATCCTGCTGGCCGACGACAACGTCGACTTCGTCAACAGCATCGGCGCCTTGCTCACCGCGATGGGGCACAGCGTGGTGATCACCCATAACGGACCCGACGCGCTGGCCGCGGCGGCGCGCTTCTGCCCGGACTATGCTTTCCTCGATATCGGCCTGCCGCAGATGTCGGGCTACGACTTGGCGCGCGGCATCCGCAAGCTCTCCTGCGGACCGATGACGGTGCTGATCGCGGTGACCGGCTGGGGCCAGGAGAAAGACCGCCAGCTCGCCTTCGAAGCCGGTTTCGACCACCACCTGGTCAAGCCGGTGCGCTTCGAGCAGATCGAGGAAATCCTCGGGAACCGCGCGATCATCAAGAAACTGCGGACGTAAAAAAAGCGGTGCGGGCGCCTGCGCGCCCGCACCGCACCGGCCTGCGCTTACTTGGCCTTGCGGCGGCGTGCCAGGAAGCCCAGTACGCCCAGGCCGCCCAGCATCATGCCGTAGGTCTCCGGCTCCGGCACCGGCATGAGCATCATCGCCCCGCCGAAGGAGGCGCCGTCGTTCGACACCACGGTACCGTCCACGCGGATGTAGTAATCCCCCGCGCTCAGGTTGTTGCCTGCCATCCTCCATACGTCCACCGCGCCGGTTTCCATCGACGTCCCCGTGCCGATCAGGTTATTGCTGCCGTCGTACAGCCGGAAGTTGGTGATGTCGAGGCCGACGTCGGCCGTGCGGCTGACCGAAGCGACGATGGCATCCAGGTTCTGGCCGACGGTGCCGGTCACGGTGAAGGTAAACCGGTCGGCGAAGGTATTGCCGCTGTTGCCGGCATCGAAGCTGTCGCCGAAAAAGGCGGAGCCGTCGACCAGGTCGAGCGCCTGCGGCGGGCTGCTGATATCCGTCTGCGCCCATGCGACCGGGGCAGCGAACGAGGCGCCTGCCAGTACCACTGCAGCGATTAATGATGTTTTCATACCGTCCTCTCGCAAAATCAGCCGCGTCCTGCGGCCGGGTTATGGCAATCGGGGACTTTTATGCTAGCAAAGGGGAGGGCCGATTTGCGTTCATTGCAAGAGGTGTGACTCTGCGGCGACACTTGATGCTGCGCGGGAATTCTGTTCCGAGCCGGCCCGAAAGGCCAGCCGTTCATAGGAGGCCAAAGCCGAGGCAATTGTTGAGCGGAAAAGACTGCCGAGTTGCCCCGGTAACGTCGGCGCGCTCCTACAAAAACTGGAGGCGAAATCCTCTGCTGAGCTAAGCCCCGTTTAAGACTCGCGCGAGAAAAGCGATGCAGGCGATGCGGAAAAGAAAAATGGCCCAGAATCG
>DASTVB010000155.1:0-18819 GCA_035759315.1 Telluria sp.
CATCTCCGGCGCGTAGCCCGCCTCCACCAGCGTCTCGAAGCCGGTCTTGATCAGTTCCACCGTGCCGCCGCACAGCACCGCCTGTTCGCCGAACAGGTCGGTCTCGGTCTCTTCGCGGAAGCTGGTCTCGATGATGCCGGCCTTGCCGCCGCCGTTGGCCGACGCATACGACATCGCGATCTCGCGCGCCTTGCCCGACTTGTCCTGGTAGACCGCGATCAGGTGCGGCACGCCGCCGCCCTGCTTGTAGGTGTTGCGCACCGTGTGGCCCGGCGCCTTCGGCGCGATCATGATCACGTCGAGGTCCTTGCGCGGCACCACCTGGCCGTAGTGGACGTTGAAGCCGTGCGCGAACGCCAGCACTGCGCCGTTCTTCGCGTTCGGCGCAACGTTCTCGTTGTAGACCTGGGCGATGTTCTCGTCCGGGAGCAGGATCATGACCACGTCAGCGCCGCGCACCGCGTCGTCCACTTCCGAGACCTTGAGGCCGGCCTGCTCGGCCTTGTGCCAGGAGCCGCCGCCGCGCCGCAGCCCCACGGTGACGTCGATGCCCGATTCGGACAGGTTGAGCGCGTGCGCATGGCCCTGCGAGCCGTAGCCGATGATGGCGACCTTCATGCCCTTGATGATGGAGAGGTCGGCGTCCTTGTCGTAAAAAACGTTCATTGTTGTTCGTCCTTGATCAGATTTTGAGGATGCGTTCGCCGCGGCCGATGCCGGAGCCGCCGGTGCGAACAGTTTCGAGGATTGCGGTGCGGTCGATCGAGTCGATGAAAGCATCGAGCTTGCTCTTGGCACCTGTCAGTTCAATGGTGTAGGTCTTTTCGGTGACGTCGATGATGCGGCCGCGGAAGATGTCCGCCGTGCGCTTCATCTCCTCGCGCTCCTTGCCGACCGCGCGCACCTTGATCAGCATCAGCTCGCGCTCGATGTGCGCGCCTTCGGTCAGGTCCACCACCTTCACCACTTCGATCAGGCGGTTCAGGTGCTTGGTGATCTGCTCGATGATGTCGTCCGAGCCGGCGGTGACGATGGTCATGCGCGACAGGGTCGCGTCCTCGGTCGGCGCCACGGTCAGCGTTTCGATGTTGTAGCCGCGCGCGGAGAACAGGCCCACCACGCGCGACAGCGCACCGGCCTCGTTTTCGAGGAGGACTGAGATGATGTGTCTCATTTAGAGGTCCTCCGATCCGAGCAGCATTTCGGACAGGCCCATGCCGGATTTAACCATCGGCCACACGTTTTCGGACGGGTCGGTCATGATGTTGACGAACACCAGCCGGTCCTTCATCGAGAACGCTTCGCGCAGCGAGCCATCGAGGTCGCCCGGGCGTTCGATGTTCATGCCCACGTGGCCGTAGGCCTCGGCCAGCTTGACGAAATCCGGCAGCGAATCCATGTAGGACTCCGAATAGCGCGAGCCGTAGTCGATCTGCTGCCACTGGCGCACCATGCCGAGATAGCCGTTATTGAGCAGGATGATCTTCGGGGTCAGGCGGTACTGCTTGCAGGTCGCCAGCTCCTGGATGCACATCTGGATCGAGCCTTCGCCGGTGATGCAGGCCACGGTGGCGTCGGGATTGGCCATCTGGACGCCCATCGCGTATGGCAGGCCCACGCCCATCGTGCCCAGGCCGCCGGAATTGATCCAGCGGCGCGGCTTGTCGAAGCGGTAGTACTGCGCGGCCCACATCTGGTGCTGGCCGACGTCGGAGGTGATGAAGGCGTCACCCTGCGTGATGTCCCACACCTTTTCCACCACCGACTGCGGCTTGATCACGGTATCGGACGATGTGTAGGCGAGGCAGTTCTTGGCGCGCCAGGTGCCGATCTGCTTCCACCATGCCGGCAGCGAAGTGGCGTTGGGGCGTGCCTCGGCGGCGTCCAGCTGCGCAAGGAACTCGACCAGCACGTCCTTGACGGTGCCGACGATCGGGATGTCGACCCGCACCCGCTTGGAGATCGACGAGGGGTCGATATCGATGTGGATGATCTTGCGCGGGCTGCTCGCGAAGTGCTTGGGGTTGCCGATCACGCGGTCGTCGAAGCGGGCGCCGATGGCGATCAGGACGTCGCAGTTCTGCATCGCCATGTTCGCCTCGTAGGTGCCGTGCATGCCGGGCATGCCGAGGAAATTGTCGCGCGAGGACTTGTAGCCGCCCAGTCCCATCAGCGTTGTGGTGACGGGCAGGCCGAGGCGGTCGACGAACTGGTTCAGCTCCTTCGACGCGTCGGCCAGGATCACGCCGCCGCCGGCGTACACCATCGGGCGCTCGGCCTGCAGCAGCAGCTGGACAGCCTTGCGGATCTGGCCGGCGTGGCCCTTGTCCACCGGGCGGTAGGAGCGCATCTCGATTTCGCGGGGATAGAAGAACGGCGCCTTCTGGATCGTGATGTCCTTCGGGATGTCGACCAGCACCGGGCCGGAGCGGCCGGTGCGGGCGATGAAGAAGGCCTTCTTGATCGTCTCGGCCAGGTCGCGCACGTCTTTCACCAGGAAGTTGTGCTTGACTACCGGACGCGTGATGCCGACCGTGTCGCACTCCTGGAACGCGTCCTGGCCGATCGCATGGCTCGGCACCTGGCCCGAAATCACCACCATCGGGATCGAATCCATGTAGGCGGTCGAAAGGCCGGTGACCGCATTGGTGACGCCGGGGCCGGAGGTGACCAGGGCCACGCCGACCTTGTTCGAGCTGCGCGAATAGGCGTCGGCCGCGTGGACCGCGCCCTGCTCGTGGCGGACCAGGACGTGCTGGAATTTGTCTTGCTTGAAGATGGCGTCGTAGATGTAGAGGACCGCGCCGCCGGGGTAGCCGAACACGTGTTCGACGCCTTCCTCGGCCAGGCAACGGACGACAATCTCGGCGCCCGTGATGGGGACCGCTGCTTCGGGATTCATAAAACGTCCTTTCAAAACCCATGGGATGATGAAACGGATGCTCTCTCCTGGCGAAACGCGTGCAGCGCAACAATTTTCTCAGGCTTCCCTTCTTCCTGCGGGCCGCGACGATCCTCCACGCACCCATAGATGCGTCTCGAAACGAAGCTCACCGCAAACTCGTTTGGCGTGAGTTTTTGCAGCGCTTGGACGCACTCCTCGCACTTGTGGCGCGGGTTAGAGCAAACTAGCTACATATGAAGCTGCCCAGCGGCGCGGGCTTTGTGTGCCGGCGAAACGGGACGGGGGCTCTGTTGTTGCAAAGCGTAGTCCACATTACTGCGTTGCAGCAAAATGGTCAAGATGAAGTTGATAAGCGGGCCTGGTCGAGCCGGAATTTGAGACATTTCGGGTTTTGCAGGGGAGTGGCTTCGGGCAGGTCAAGACGGACGGAAACCCCGGGGAATCCGGGTGTGTTCGTCCCGGAGGATTGCTAGGATCGTCCATCCCTTCCCTTTTCCCCCTGCATGGCACTGGACAAAGAACTGTCGGACTTCCTCGCCGGGGCGCGGCAACGCGCGTTCCGGCAGGCGGCGTATGCGGTGCGGCGCGACGAGGCCGCGCTCGACATCGTGCAGGACGCGATGATCAAGCTCGCCGTCGGCTATGGCGAGCGGCCGGCGGCGGAACTGCCGATGCTGTTCCAGCGGATCCTGCGGAACACCATCCTCGACTTCTTTCGGCGCGAAAAGGTGCGAAACGCGTGGCTGACGTTGTACTCGGGGATCGGGCGCCAGGGCACGGGGGACGATGAGACCGATGTTTTCGACCGTGTCGAGGCGGGGGCTGGGGACGCGAACGAGCCGGGACTCGATCCGGTCGAACGTGTACAGCTGCTTGCCGCGATCGAGGACGAACTACAGAAGCTGCCGCGGCGACAGCGCGAAGCCTTCCTCATGCGGTATTGGCAGGACATGGACGTGGCCGAGACCGCGCGTTCGATGGGGTGTTCGGAGGGGAGCGTGAAGACGCATTGCTGGCGCGCGGCGCAGGCGCTGGCCAAGGGGCTCAGGGCGCGCGGATTCGAATGAAGGCCGATCAGCCGGTACAATAACGGGAAGCACACACCTTTACCGAGCCGGCGATCCCGGCGCTACCTGCATCACATGGAAAATAACAAGCTGGCCATCCGCACCCCGTCCGTCAAGCGTCGCCTCGTCTCCATGATCTACGACTCCCTGCTGCTGCTGGCGATCGAGATCTTTGCCGTCGCCGTCTACATGCTGGTCACCCTGAACATGCACGGCACGCTGTTCGACATCCTGCGCACCCTCGTCATCATCGGCACCGCAGGCGCCTACTTCGTGCATTCGTGGAGCGGCAGCGGCCACACGCTCGCCATGAAAACCTGGCGCATCAAGCTCGTCAAACTGGGTCATGCGACCGTACCGCGACGCGACGCCATCAAGCGCTTCGCCTACTCCTGGGGCTTCATCGCGCCCGCCCTGCTGATCAGCTGGGCGCTCGGCCTGTGGGCGACGCGGGCCGGCAGCAGCACCGCCATCCTCCTCCTGCTTGGCAACATCATCGCCTGGTCCCTGACCGCCTACCTCGACAAAGACCGCCAGTTCCTGCACGACAAACTCGCCGGCACCCGCCTGATCGAGCTCCCCAAGCCCCCCAAAAAATAATACCGGTGTCAGGCACCGGTATCACCACGCGCTACTTTCCCCCAAAAAGTACCACCTTCCACTACCGGTGCCTGACACCGGCATCGTGGCACGATACTTCACCGCCAAAAGTAGCAAAACCCACTACCGGTGCCTGACACCGGTAGCGGGTTCCTCTATGAGGGCGAAAACGTTGCTTGGGGGCGGTAGCGCGATGCGATACGCGGGAAAGTAGCGGGAAATGCTACGGGGGTCTGACCCCGTGGTTAGAAGCGCTCGAAGTCGGTGAGGTAGCGCCATTCGCCGGGAGGCAGCGATGACAGCGGTAGGCGGCCAAGGCGGATGCGCTTGATGGAGCGGACGGTCAGGCCAACGTCGCGGCACAGGCGCTCGATCAGGCCGGGCTTGAGGATTTTCGTGGCGATGCGCAGGCGCGTTTCGTTTTGCCAGCTGGCTTTCATGCCCTGGTTTAGCTGCGCGAGGCCGCCTTCTTTGATCTTGCCCGCCACTTCGACGATCAGTTCGTGCTCGAGGCCCTCGGACAGTTTGCGCTCGACGCGGTAGTCCTGCGAAAAGACGATCAGGCCGTTGGCGCTCGCTTCGAGCGGGGCGAGCAGCTTGAGGTTGTTCAGGTGCGCGCGCAGGAAGCGGACGTCGCCATGCTGGCGCTCCGGCGCAATCAGGCGCGCGCTGGATTCGTCGCCGGCGTTCTTGTTCAGGATGATGGTGACCGGGGGGATTTCGGCGGCGACGGCGCCCGGCAGCAAGGCCACCTGCTGCGAGGGGGTGACGCGCGCGCCAGGCTCCTCGCACGGTTCGCCGTCAACGGTGACGTAGCCGCCGGCGATGTAGCGCTCGGCCTCGGTGCGCGAGCATCCGAGGTCGTCGGCCAGCCGCTTGTTCAGGCGGATCGAGTCGTCGCTCATCGGGCGAAGTACGCGCGGAACACGTCCAGGGTGCGCGCGACGCCCGCCGCGTCGACGTCGAGGTGCGTCACCAGGCGCATGCGCGGGCCGACGGTGGCGCGAATCTGCGCCGCTTCCAGCGCGGCACGCAGGCCAGCGACGGCGTCGGCAGGGATGTCGAGCCACAGGATGTTCGTTTGCGGCATGGCGAGCAGCTGTACGCCCGGGATGCCGGCGAGGCCGCGCGCGAGCGTGTCGGCGTTGGCATGGTCTTCGGCCAGGCGCTCGACGTTGTGCTGCAGGGCGTAGATGCCGGCCGCTGCGATCACGCCGGCCTGGCGCATGCCGCCGCCCAGCATTTTGCGCCAGCGCTTCGACTGTTCGATGAACGGTTTGCTGCCGCACAGGACGGAGCCGACCGGTGCGCCCAGCCCTTTCGACAGGCACACGGAGACGCTGTCGAAGCCCGCCGTCGCGGCGCGCAGGCTGATGCCCAGCTTGACGGCGGCGTTGCAGATGCGCGCGCCATCGAGGTGGGTGGCGAGGCCGCGCTTGTGCGCAAGCGCGGTGGCCTGCGACATGTACTCGGTCGACAGCACGCGCCCGCCGATGGTGTTCTCGAGCGCGAGCAGGCGGCTGCGCGCGAAGTGCGCGTCGTCGGGCTTGATGTAGGCTTCGATGTCGGCCAGGGAGATCGAGCCGTCCGGCTGGTTGGAGATCGGCTGCGGCTGGATCGAGCCCAGTACCGCGGCGCCGCCGCCCTCGTATTTGTAGGTGTGCGCTTCCTGACCGACCAGGTATTCGTCGCCGCGGCCGCAATGCGTCATCAGGGCGATCAGGTTGGTCTGGGTGCCGGACGGGGCGAACAGCGCGGCTTCGTAGCCGAACATGTCGGCGGCGATTTCCTGCAGGCGGTTGACGGTGGGGTCGTCGCCGTAGACGTCGTCACCGACGTCGGCAACGTGCATCGCTTCGCGCATGGCGGCGGAGGGATGGGTGACGGTGTCGCTGCGCAGGTCGATCCAGCGCTGGTTTTTTTGTTCGCTCATTGGATACTCAGACTCTGTTGTGGCTCAGTATGGGTCCCCGCCTTCGCGGGGATGACGTTATTTGGCGTTCGCGGGTACGTGGGCGGTGTAGAAACGCTCGCCCATTTCTTCGAGGCCGAACGTGGACAGCACCTCCTGCAAGCGCTCGCTCGGGCGGCGGCGCGGCAGGTCCTTGTACGTGGCGATGATCAGCTCATTCTTCATCGAGTGCTCCCATCCTACCAGTTCGGTGACGTTGACCTGGTAGCCGTGCGCCTCGAGCTGCAGGCAGCGCAGCACGTTGGTCACCTGGCTGCCGAACTCGCGGGTATGGATCGGGTGCCGCCACATTTCGGTCAGCGCGCTCTTGCCGAGGTCCTTGCCCTTGTTCTTGCGCAGGACGGTCGCGACTTCGGCCTGGCAGCACGGCACCAGCACCATGTATTTCGCTTTTTTCTTCAGCGCGAAGTCGATGGCGTCGTCGGTGGCGGTGTTGCAGGCGTGGAGCGCGGTGACGACGTCGATGGTCGGCGGCAGCTTGTCGGATCGCGTGGACTCGGCCACAGACAGCGGCAGGAAGGACATCTCTTTGAATCCCAGGCGCTGCGCCAGTTCGGTCGATTTCTGCACCAGCTCTTCGCGCGTCTCGATGCCGTAGATGTGCGAGCCGTCATTCAGGTTCTTGAAGAACAGGTCGTACAGGATGAAGCCGAGGTAGGACTTCCCTGCCCCGTGGTCAACCAGCGTGACGCCAGGATGGTCGGCCAGCACTTGCTTGAGCAGCGGTTCGATGAACTGGTACAGGTGGTAGACCTGCTTCAGTTTGCGGCGGCTGTCCTGGTTCAGCTTTCCGTCGCGCGTGAGGATGTGCAGCTCCTGCAGCAGCTCGATCGACTGCCCGGGCCGCACTTCCGGCGGCAGGACGATGGGGGTATCAGCGCGCTTCATCGATCCACGCCATCTGCACGGCTTCCAGTACGCGTTCGCCGCCGCGCTTGTGGTCGTCGTCGAAGCCGTCAAGCTCGACGATCCAGTTGTGCAGGTCGACGAAGCGCACCGTCGCGGGATCCACGTCCGGGTATTTGTCGTACAGCGCTTCGGCGATCTGGCTGATGTCGCTCCACTTCATGGCGTCCCCTCAGTGGTTTTCGCTGGCGAGGTTGATCGTGTACTTCGGGATCTCGACGACCAGGTCTTCGCTGTCGATGATGGACTGGCACGACAGGCGCGATACGGCCTCGAGGCCCCATGCCTTGTCGAGCATGTCTTCTTCGGTTTCGGTCGCTTCGTTGAGCGAGTCGATCCCTTCGCGCACCAGCACGTGGCAGGTAGTGCAGGCGCACGATTTCTCGCAGGCGTGCTCGATGTTGATGTCGTTCGCCAGCAGAGCGTCGCAGATGGACTGGCCGGCAGGCGCTTCAAACACGGCGCCTTCTGGGCACAGCTTCTCATGCGGGAGGATGACGATTTGTGGCACGGGTATTACCTCTTGGCTGGTTCTGTTAAATGTCGTCGAGCGATTTGCCCGCGAGTGCGCTGCGCACGCTCTGGTCCATGCGGCGCGATGCGAATTCTTCGGTCGCCGCGGCGAGCGTGTCGATGGCGGCCTTCAGGTTGTCGCGCAGCTCCGGCTTGTCGCGCGCGGCGTCGATCGCGGCGCGCACGTTGGCCATGCTGCCCTCCACCACCGCGACTTCGGACGGATCGAGCAGCGCGGCGTCGGAGTCCAGCGCGGACTGCGTGGCCAGCAGGATGCGGTCCGCTTCCACCAGCTCTTCGCGCAGCGCGCGCTGCAGTGCGTCGCCCTGCGCGCTGGAGTAGGATTCCTGCAGCATGCGCGCGACGTCGTCGTCGCCCAGGCCGTAGGACGGCTTGACGCTGACCGAGGCTTCCACGCCGGAGCGCATTTCGCGCGCGGTCACGGACAGCAGGCCGTCCGCGTCCACCTGGTAGGTGATGCGGATGCGCGCGGCGCCGGCGGCCATCGGCGGAATGCCGCGCAGTTCGAAGCGCGCCAGCGAGCGGCAGTCGGAAACCAGTTCGCGTTCGCCCTGCAGCACGTGCACGGCCAGCGCGGTCTGGCCATCCTTGAAGGTGGTGAATTCCTGCGCGCGGGCGCACGGGATGGTCGAATTGCGCGGGATGATCTTCTCGACCAGGCCGCCCATCGTTTCCACGCCCAGCGACAGCGGCGTCACGTCCAGCAGCAGCCAGTCGTCGCCCGAAGCGCGATTACCGGCCAGCAGGTTGGCCTGGATGGCGGCGCCCAGGGCGACCACCTTGTCCGGGTCGATGTTGGCGTGCGGGGTCGTTTCGAAGAAGTCGGACACGGCGCGGCGGATGTTCGGCATGCGCGTGGCGCCGCCGACCAGCACGACGCCGTCGACGTCGTCGGCGGTCACATTCGCGTCGCGCATCGCCTTCTTCACCGCGGTCATGGTCTTGGCGACCAGGTGCTTGGTGATCGAGGCGAAGTCCTCGGCGGTCACGCGCACGTGCACGATTTCGCCGGAGTTCAGGATGGCGTCGACCATGGTGTCGGCGTTGGTGGACAGCAGTTCCTTGGCCTGGCGCGCTTTCACCATCAGCGTGGCGGTGTCGTGGTCGGACAGCGGCGCGAGGCGCGCCTGCTCGCTGATCCAGCAGAACAGGCGATGGTCGAAGTCGTCGCCGCCCAGCGCGGAGTCGCCGCCGGTGGACAGCACTTCGAATACGCCCTTGGACAGCTTGAGGATGGAGATGTCGAAGGTGCCGCCGCCCAGGTCATACACGGCGTAGATGCCTTCGGAGCCGTGGTCGAGGCCATACGCGATCGCGGCGGCGGTCGGCTCGCTCAGCAGGCGTAGCACGTTGATGCCGGCCAGCTGCGCGGCGTCCTTGGTGGCCTGGCGCTGCGCGTCATCAAAGTAGGCAGGGACGGTGATCACCGCGCCAACCAGCTCGTCGCCGAGCGAGTCTTCGGCGCGCTGGCGCAGCGTGGCCAGGATCTGGGCCGAGATTTCGACCGGGCTTTTCACGCCGGCGACGGTGCGCACCTGGACCATGCCGGGCGCGTCGACGAAGTCGTACGGTAGGTTCTCGGCGTAGGCGATGTCGCGCAGGCCGCGGCCCATGAAGCGCTTGACCGAGACCACGGTGTTCTTCGGGTCGGTGGTCTGGTGGGCCTGGGCCTTGTAGCCGATGTTGGCGTTGCCGTTGGCGAGGTAGCGCACCACGGACGGCAGCAGCGCGCGGCCGTCTTCGTCGGTCAGTACTTCGGGGATGCTGTGGCGGACCGTGGCGACCAGCGAGTTGGTGGTGCCGAGGTCGATGCCCACTGCCAGGCGGTGCTGGTGCGGGGCGGTGGACATGCCGGGTTCGGAGATCTGGAGGAGTGCCATGTTGTTTTAGTTGTCTGGTGCTTGGCTGCGGGTGCGGGATTCGGCGTGGGTGGCTGCTGACGCTCAGTATGGGTCCCAGCCTTCGCTGGGACGACGGCTAGCCGTCCAGGGCGTCGAGGGCGGAGCGGACTTCTTCGCCGAATTTTTCGATGAAGCTGAGGGCGCGCACGCCCTGCGCGGCCAGCACGTATTCTTCCGCGTCGAGATGCTTGCCGACGGCGAGCAGGCGTTCCTTGCTGTCGAGGCGCACCTTGTGGTCGAGCGCTTCGAGCGCGGCAACGTCGTTGTCGGCGCGCGCGTCGTCCAGCGCTTCGCGCCACTCCATCTGCTGCATCAGGAATTCGACCGGCATCGAGGTGTTCGATTCCATGTCCAGCGGGACGCCGTTCAGCTCGCACAGGTAGGCGGCGCGCTTCTGCGGGTTCTTCAGCGTCTGGTAGGCCTCGTTGGCGCGCGTGGCCCACTGCATCGCGACGCGCTTCTCGGCGTCGGTCGCATTGACGAAGCGGTCCGGGTGCACGCGGCCCTGCACGTCGCGGTAGGCGGCGTCCAGCGCCGCGGCATCGACATCGAAGCGCCGCGGCAGGTTGAACAGGTCGAAGTGGTTCTGCATCAGATCCGGAAGCTCTCGCCGCAACCGCAGTTGTCTTTGACGTTCGGGTTGTTGAACTGGAAGCCTTCGTTCAGGCCTTCGCGTGCGAAGTCGAGTTCCGTGCCGTCGATGTAGGACAGGCTTTTCGGATCGACGAACACGCGCACGCCGAACGACTCGAACACGTGGTCTTCAGGCGTCGCCTCGTCCACGTATTCGAGCTTGTAGGCGAGCCCGGAGCAGCCCGTGGTACGCACGCCGAAACGCAGGCCGATGCCCTTGCCGCGGCGTTCGATGTAGCGCTTGATGTGCTTCGCTGCTTTTTCGGTCAGTGTGATTGCCATTGCTACTCCAACTTGAACTTACTCGGCGGTCGCGTGCTTGGTCTTGTAGTCCGCGACAGCCGCTTTGATGGCGTCTTCGGCCAGGATCGAGCAGTGGATCTTCACCGGCGGCAGCGCCAGTTCTTCCGCGATCTGGGTGTTCTTGATCGACAGTGCCTGGTCGAGCGTCTTGCCCTTGACCCATTCGGTCACCAGCGAGGACGATGCGATCGCCGAGCCGCAGCCGTAGGTCTTGAACTTCGCGTCTTCGATCAGGCCGTCGGCGCCGACCTTGATCTGCAGCTTCATCACGTCGCCGCAGGCAGGCGCACCCACCATGCCGGTGCCGACCGACTCATCGCCCTTGTCGAACGCGCCGACATTGCGTGGATTTTCGTAGTGGTCCAACACTTTTTCGGAATATGCCATGGTATTGCTCCTTGTGATTCAGTATTAGTGGGCTGCCCATTGGATCGAATTGAGGTCGATCCCTTCTTTGAACATGTCCCACAGCGGCGACAGTTCGCGCAGTTTGCCGACTTTTGCCTTCAGCAGGCTGATCGCGAAGTCGATGTCTTCTTCGGTCGAGAAACGGCCGATGGTGAAACGGATCGAGCTGTGCGCCAGCTCGTCGCTGCGTCCCAGCGCGCGCAGCACGTAGGATGGTTCCAGGCTGGCCGAGGTGCAGGCCGAGCCGGACGATACTGCGATGTCCTTGATCGCCATGATCAGCGATTCGCCCTCGACGTAGTTGAAGCTGACGTTGAGGTTGTGCGGCACGCGGTGTTCCATGTCGCCGTTGATGTAGACCTCTTCGATCTCCATCAGGCCCTTGGCGAGGCGGTCGCGCAGCGCCTTGACGCGCGCGAGTTCCTCGTCCATCTCGAGCTTGGCGATCCGGAACGCTTCGCCCATGCCGGCGATCTGGTGGGTCGGCAGCGTGCCCGAACGCAGGCCGCGCTCGTGGCCACCGCCGTGCATCTGCGCTTCGAGGCGCACGCGCGGCTTGCGGCGCACGTACAGCGCGCCAACGCCTTTCGGGCCGTAGGTCTTGTGCGCGGTGAAGGTCATCAGGTCGACCTTGGTGTTTTCCAGGTCGATGTGGACCTTGCCGGTCGCCTGCGCGGCGTCGCAATGGAAGATCACGCCTTTGCGGCGGCACATCTCGCCGATTTCCGCGATCGGCTGGATCACGCCGATCTCGTTATTGACGAGCATGACCGAGACCAGGATGGTGTCCGGGCGAATCGCCGCTTCCACCTGCTCCGCCGTCACCAGGCCATTGTCCTGCGGCTCGAGGTAGGTGGCGTCGAAACCGGTGCGTTCAAGCTCGCGCACCGTGTCCAGCACCGATTTGTGCTCGGTCTTGACGGTGATGATGTGCTTGCCCTTGGTCTTGTAGAAGTGCGCCGCGCCCTTGAGCGCGAGGTTGTTCGATTCGGTCGCGCCCGAGGTCCAGATGATCTCGCGCGGGTCGGCGTTGACCAGCGCCGCGACGTGGCCGCGCGCTTCCTCCACCGCGTGCTCCGCGGTCCAGCCGTACATGTGGCTGCGCGACGCCGGATTGCCGAACTGCTCGCGCAGGTACGGAATCATCTTGTCTGCCACGCGCGGATCGACCGGGGTGGTCGCCGAGTAGTCCATGTAGATCGGGAAGTGCGGCGCTTCAGCGAAGCTAGTCCCGGCTTGTTTATCAGGGGCGTTCATCCAGTTGGTCCTTTGCGTTATCCGATGGCGGCGTGATTGCGGTTGTGCAGCACCACGACGCTTTGTTCTCTCTGCTTCTGCTGGTCGACCAGGTCCTGCAGCGAGACCGAGTCCAGGTAGTCCACCATCTTTTCGTTCAGCGTGGCCCACAGGTCGTGGGTCATGCAGCGGCCGCCGTTTTCGCCGTTCGAGCCGTGGCAGGAATCCTTGCTGCCGCACTGGGTCGCGTCGATCGGCTCGTCCACGGCGATGATGATGTCGGCCACCGTGACCTTGTCAGCGCGGCGCGCCAGGTTGTAGCCGCCGCCCGGACCGCGGATCGATTCCACGATCTCGTGGCGGCGCAGCTTGCCGAACAGCTGTTCGAGGTAGGACAGCGAAATCGACTGCCGCTCGCTGATTCCGGCCAGCGTGACCGGGCCTTTGCCCTGGCGCATGGCGAGGTCAATCATGGCGGTCACTGCGAATCGGCCTTTGGTAGTCAGGCGCATCTCATCCCCGGATGGTAAAATTGCACGCTTTGCTTCTGCTCCAACTATCCAGTGCTATTCATTTGCTGAATAGCACTTGTCAATTTCCTGAATAGTTGATTGATTTAGTCAAGTATATCAGATCGGGGGCGCTTTGTCTGCCGCCGCCCCACTCTCCTTCCCCACGTTTCGCTGCGCCGCGCGCGGGAACTCATCCTGTCGAAATTGCCACAACAAGGCACTGCGCCCGGCCGCGCTGTCCGGCGAGATTGCAAAATCGGGGAATTGGGACGGACTCTCAGCCAGCCTGCAGTAGTTTCATCGGGCCGAACAGGGCCTGCATCTCCGGATTGCGGATGAATGAGAGATTGTAGGGATGTTCGGCGCAGATGTGGCCGAAGCGTTCCGACTCCGGCAACTTCTTCAGCTGCTCGGCGATCTTCCCCCACAGGACCAGCTTGGGCGGCGCGGGCAGCGCGGCCAGCGCCTGCAGCACCGCCTGCAGGAACGGCTGCCAGGCGCGCGCGTCCACCGCGGGCGCGACGTGCGGGCGAAATACCAGCGACGCGTTCAGCAGCAGGAAGCCCTGGCGCGTGAGGCGGTCCTGCAGCTCGGACAGCGTGGAGATGTAGCGGCCTTCGCGCGCGGCCTGCGCGAGCGGCGCCAGCGCATCGCCATTCGACGCGTCGGCGGACAGCTCGCCGGCGGCCACCAGCAGCATCTTCATGAAATTGCGCAGCGAGGTGGCGCGGTTCACCGGTTTGGACAGGCCTGTCTCGCACCACAATCCTTCCACCGCGCCATCCATGAAGCAGACGCCGGTGGCGCTCTTTTCGCGCGGGTACGGCCCCTCTCCCACCAGCACGTAGCGGACCTGGTCCAGCGGCAGCGCGAACGCGGCGAACAGGCGCTGCCCGGTCGGCAGGTACTGGTCGGCGGCCAGCGCGGCCAGGTAGGCCGGGTCCATCCGCTCCAGTCCCGCAATCAGGATGGCGCGCCAGCTGGGATGCGCCAGCGCGAGGGCGGCGGTGATCTGGTCGGGGATTGGCATAAGGGGCAAGGGCAAACGTGGGATTCTAGGCCAATCGCCGGTCCTGCTCAACTGGGCACGCAACGTACGGGATACCCCCGGGGGTATGCGACGCGCAGGCGCACCTTTCCGGATACCCGCAGGAGTATCCGCGGCGGGTTCCGGTTTGGCCGAATACCCCTGGGGGTATGTCCGGCCGGGGACAGGCGTGCGCTGCTTTTGGCGCCAAGACGGCATGATGCGTGTTGACACCAACCCGTTTAAAGGAGGACAGCATGCAGACAGTTTCGCAGATTATGACCCGCGATGTGAAGACCATCGGGCCGAAAGACACCGTGCGGAAGGCCGCTCAGCTGATGGACGAACTGAACGTGGGCGCGATCCCGGTATGCGATGGTGACAAGCTGGTCGGCATGATCACCGACCGCGATATCACAGTGCGCTCGGTCGCAGCGGGCCAGGCGCCGGACCAGACCTGCGTGTCGGACGTGATGAGCACCGATGTGCGCACGGTCTTCTCGAACCAGTCGGTCGATGAAGTACTGGGTCAGATGGGCGACGTGCAGATCCGGCGTGTGCCGGTCATCGACGAGCAGTCCAAGAAGATTGTAGGTATTGTGTCGCTGGGCGACCTGGCGACGCGCCATGCGGCGAACGTCGAGGAGACGCTGGAAGAGATTTCGGAGCCGTCAAAGCCGGACCGCTCGTAATCGGTCGGGGGCGGAGCGCCCCTGGCAGCACTCCATAAAAAAGCGGCATCCCACTTCGGTGGCATGCCGCTTTTCCATTTTCACCGCTACCCCAAAAACCGTCGTCCCAGCGCAGGCTGGGACCCATGCTGAGTGTATGGCCCAGGCAGCGTTCCCGCAGATCGGGCGGTCTATGGGTCCCAGCCTTCGCTGGGACGACGGGGTCTATTCGGCGTCGGGCTGCTTGCTGGGGTGCGCGTCCTGGAACGCTGGCAGCTCCATGCAGGCGCCGTGGATGCGCGCGATGGTCGGATACGGCGCCAGGTCGACGTCGAGGCGCTGTGCGTTGAACACCTGCGGCACCAGCACGCAATCGGCCATGGTCGGCGATTCGCCGTGGCAGTAGCGGCCAGTGGCGGCGTCGCGCGCGAGG
The DNA here is from genome assembly GCA_035759315.1 of Telluria sp. Classification (GTDB taxonomy): domain Bacteria; phylum Pseudomonadota; class Gammaproteobacteria; order Burkholderiales; family Burkholderiaceae_D; genus Telluria. The sequence goes on from DASTVB010000155.1 coordinate 15,109, forward strand.
TGCGCTTCCAGGCCCGCGAAACCTTCGCGTACCCAGTGGCGGTACCACTCGTTCTTGTCGTCTTCCGACACCCCGAGCTTCTGCACCAGGTAGCGCAGCACGCGCAGGTTGTCGATCGGGTGGATGTCGCAAGCGATCATCTGCGAAATCGCGCGCACGCGGGCCCGGCCGGCCGGGTCGGACGGCATCAACGGCACTTCCGGATGGGTCTCGTCGAGGTACTCGATGATCGCCATCGACTGCGACAGCGTCAGCTCGCCGTCCTGCAGTGACGGCACCAGCGCGCTCGGGTTCACCGCGCGATACGCCGCCTGCATCTGCTCGCCGCCGTGTTTCACCAGGTGCACCGGCAAGGCCTCGTAATCGATTCCCTTGAGGTTCAGCGCGATCCGCACGCGGAACGCCGCAGAACTGCGGAAGTAGGTGTACAGCTTCACCGCGCACGCTCCACGTAAGTCACGACTTTCTGGTCGATGGCGCCGAAGATGCTGGCGCCGTCCCTGTCCATCATTTCGATCCGGACGGTGTCGCCGAATTTCATGAACGGCGTCTTCGGCGCACCGGTCTCGATGGTTTCGTAGGTCCGCACTTCGGCGATGCAGCAGTAGCCCACGCCGCCGTTGGCGATCGACGAGCCGTGCAGGCTGCCCTGCTTGTTCGACACCGTGCCGGAGCCGATGATGGAACCGGCGATCAGCTCGCGCGTCTTGGCCGCGTGCGCCACCAGCTGAGCAAAGCTGAAGGTCATGTCGTCGCCCGCATTTGGCTTGCCGAACGGCTGGCCGTTGAGCGTGACGGTGAGCGGCAGGCGCAGCTTGTTGTCCTGCCAGTCGTCGCCCAATTCATCGGGCGTGACCGCCACCGGCGAGAACGCGCTGGCCGGCTTGGACTGGAAGAAGCCGAAGCCTTTCGCCAGTTCGTTCGGAATCAGGTTGCGCAGCGAGACGTCGTTGACCAGCATGACCAGGCGGATCTCCTTCGCTGCGCGCTCCGGCGTCGCGCCCATCGGCACGTCACCGGTGATGACCGCGACTTCCGCTTCGAGGTCGACGCCCCACTCTTCCGACAGCACGGCGATCGGATCGCGCGGGCCGACGAAGGAATCGGAGCCGCCCTGGTACATCAGCGGATCGGTGTAGAACGATTCCGGCACTTCGGCGCCACGCGCCTTGCGCACCAGCTCCACGTGGTTGATGTAGGCGGAACCGTCGGCCCACTGGTAGGCGCGCGGAAGCGGCGAATGGAAGTCGTTGGCGTCGAAGGGCTGTGCTGCGAGCGCGGTGCCGTCGTTGAGCATGGCGTAGACCTCGCGCAGGCGCGGCGCGGTGATCTCCCAGTTGTCGAGCGCGTGCTGCAGCGACGCGGCGATCTTCGGCACGCGCTGGTAGGTCTTCAGGTCACGGCTGACCACGACCAGCGAGCCGTCCCGGCCGCCGGCTTTCAGTGTTGCGAGTTTCATGCGTTTCCCTTATTCGTGTTGCTCATGCATCCAGGCGGCGTGCTTCGGCGCTTTCCTGGTCACGGCCCATTCGTTGAGCATGTCCCATTTGACTTCGTCGAGCTTCTTCATCATCTCGGGCGTGCCGGTGTTGGCCGCCAGTTCCAGGCGATGGCCGTTCGGATCGAAGAAGTAGATCGATTTGAAGATGGTGTGGTTGGTCGGGCCGATGACCTGGATGCCGTCCGCTTCCAGGCGCGCTTTGGCGGCCAGCAGTTCGTCCATCGAGCCGACTTCCAGCGCCAGGTGCTGGACCCACTTCGGCGTGTTCTCGTCGCGGCCCATCGGCGCCTGCGTCGGCAGCTCGAAGAAGGCCAGCACGTTGCCCTGGCCCGCGTCGAGGAACACGTGCATGTAGGGGTCGGGCGCGCCGGTCGACGGCACCTGGTCCTCGGCGATCGCGAGGACGAAGTCCATGTTCAGGTATTTCTGGTACCACTCGACGGTCTGCTTGGCGTCGATGCAGCGATACGCTACGTGGTGGATGCGGTTGATCTTCATTCTGGCCTCGCCATCAGATGCGAAAACGCCAATGATACCAACAAATCAAGCCCAGAAAATGACTGCGGCCAACAAGGGCCGTCCCAGAAGGGTCGCAACCCGGCACCACCGTCATCCCAGCGCAGGCTGGGATCCATACCCCATCCGCGTCGAGGACGACGTGTGCCATAGCCGGTTACTCAGCATGGATCCCAGCCTGCGCTGGGATGACGGTTTGCGATGGTGCCTTAGCGGTTACTCAGCATGAATCCCAGCCTGCGCTGGGATGACGGTCTTGCGTGTGGCGGCCTGCCGACACGTCACCGGCAGCGCCAATCGGCTTCTATAATGATGCTCATGTCGCTGAACACCATTGAAACCAACCGCCTCATGAACAAGTTCGACGGCCACGACAGCGTGTGGCTGTTCGGCTACGGCTCGCTCATCTACAAAGCGGACTTCCCATACATCGAGCGCCGCCCGGCGAGCATCCGCAACTGGGCGCGCCGGTTCTGGCAGGGCTCGCACGACCACCGCGGCACGCCGGAAGCGCCTGGCCGCGTGGTCACGCTGGTGCCGGAACCGGGCGCGGTGTGCGACGGGATGGGCTACCTGATCACGCCGGACGTGTTCGCGCACCTGGACTACCGGGAGAAGAACGGCTACCTGCGCTTTGCGGCCGAGATTTCGTTCGACGACGGCGGCAGCGCGGAGGGACTGGTGTACATCGCGACCGACGACAATGCCGCCTTCCTCGGCGAGGACAGCGAGCAGGCGATCGCGCAGCAAATCGCACAGGCACACGGACCGAGTGGGCCGAACCGCGACTACCTAACGTCGCTGGCGCTCGCGCTGCGCGAGCTGGGCAAGCACGATCCGCACGTGTTCGCGATCGAGAGCCACCTCAAAGATATCGGATGAGATGCCGGGGGACTGTCCCCAAAGGGGACCGTCCCCTGATTTTTTGCGGGCTTTATCGATAACGGTGATTAAAGAGCTGGGGACGGTCCCCTTTGGGGACAGTCCCCCTTCCCGCTCTAGCTGAAGAGGTCCAGCTGGCCGGTAGCGTTGCCGCATTGTTTGGCGGCCGGAGTGGGCACGACCAGAGGGCGGCGGAACTGCGACGTATCGAGCTCCGCGAAACGGTTCCCGCGCTTGTTCATCCCGAGGCGCTCGACGGTCTTCTGGAAACGCTGGCGGATCAGGTCGGCCCATACGCCCTCCCCGTGCATGCGCTTGCTGAAATCGCTGTCGTAGTCTTTGCCGCCGCGCATGTCGCGGACGCGGTTCATGACGCGCGCCGCGCGGTCCGGGAAATGCGCCTGCAACCATTCCTGGAACAGCGGGTTCACTTCCCACGGCAGGCGCAACACGACGTAGTGCGCATTGGTGGCGCCGGCGTCGCACGCCGCTTCCAGGATGCGCTCGATCTCCGGCTCGGTGACGAACGGGATGATTGGCGCGACGCTCACGCTCACCGGGATGCCGGCCTCCGCCAGCGTGCGGATGGTGCGCAGCCGGCGCGCGGGCGCGGCGGCGCGCGGCTCCAGCGTGCGCGAGATATTGTGGTCGAGCGTCGTCAGCGTGATCGCCGCGGCAGCCTGGCGGCGGGTCGCCATGTCGGCCAGGATGTCAATGTCGCGCTCCATCAGCGAGGACTTGCTGATCAGTCCAACCGGATGCTGGCATTCGTGCAGGACCTCGAGCACGCGCCGCGTCAGCCCCAGTTCGCG
>DASTVB010000156.1:0-2034 GCA_035759315.1 Telluria sp.
GCGGTGTAGACCACCACCGGCAGGCCGCGCAGGTCCGGATTCTTGCTGATCGTGTCGAGCAAGGTGAAGCCATCCATGTCCGGCAGGCTCAGGTCGAGCACCATGCAGTCGAAGCGGCTGGTCTTGAGCAGCTCGAGCGCCTCGGCGCCGCTGTCGACTGCCACCAGTTCCAGGTCCGAGTCGCCGATCAGGTCGATCATGTCGGCGCGCTGGACTTCGTCGTCCTCGACGATCAGCAAGCGGCGTTTGGTCTGGCTCATGAACTGCAGGATGCGGTTGAACTCTTCTTCCAGGCGCTCCAGCTTGACCGGCTTGTTCAGGTAGGAGATGGCGCCCTGGCGCAGCGATTTTTCGCGCTCGCGCATGCTCGACATCACGTGCACCGGAATGTGGCGCGTGGCCGGATCGCGCTTGAGGCGGTCCAGCACCGTAAAGCCGTCGGTGTCCGGCAGGTCGAGGTCGAGCATGATGGCGATCGGCAAGTAGTCGCGCGCCAGCGTCAGCACCGACTCACCGCTCAGCGTGACGATGCCTTTCAGGCCGCGGCTGCGCGCCTGCGACAGCAGGATGTTGGCAAAGGCCAGGTCGTCCTCGACGATCAGCACCGACTGGTCGCCGTGGGCGATCAGGTTGCGGTCGTCGACTTCGGGGTCGTGCACGTTGACGCGCGGCGCGCCGGCGACAAACGCGGCGGCGCGCGGCGCCGGCATTGCCAGGGCTGCTACCAGGTCGGGCGACATGTCCTTGGCGATGCGCATCGGGGCCACGCCCTCCTGCCCCAGTTCGTAGGTGCCGAAGCCGGCGTGGCTGAACGGCAGGAACAGGGTGAAGGTACTGCCGCTGCCGACCACGCTGGTGACGCGGATTTCGCCGCCCAGGAGGCGCGCCAGCTCGCGCGAGATCGACAGGCCAAGGCCGGTGCCGCCGTAGCGGCGCGCGGTACTGCCGTCGGCCTGCTGGAACGCTTCGAAAATCAGCTGCAGCTTGTCCGACGAGATGCCGACACCGGTGTCTGTGACCGAGAACGCGATGACGGCGTCGGCGCGGCCCAGGTACTGGTGGTCGCTCGACCAGCCGCCTTCGACGATGCCGATGCCGAGGCGCACCTCGCCGTTGGCGGTGAACTTGAACGCGTTCGACAGCAGGTTTTTCAGGATCTGCTGCAGGCGGGTGGTGTCGGTCATCATCGCCAGCGGCAGGCTCTCGTCGAGGTCGATGAAGAACTTGACCAGCTTTTGCTCGGCCATGTGGCGGAAGGTGCGCTCCACGTAGGTCGCCAGCACGCGGAAGCGCGTCTCGCTCACTTCCAGCGTCACCGTGCCCGACTCGATCTTCGACAGGTCGAGAATGTCGGTGATCAGATTGAGCAGGTCGGTGCCGGCGCCCTGAATCGTGCGCGCGAATTCGACCTGTTTCGGCGACAGGTTGCCCTCGGGGTTCTCCGACAGCTGCTGGCCGAGAATCAGAATGCTGTTGAGCGGCGTCCGCAGCTCGTGCGACATGTTCGCGAGGAACTCGGACTTGTACTTCGAGGTGAGCGCGAGCTCTTCGGCCTTGTCTTCGAGCGCGCGCCGCGCCTGCTCGATCTCCTGGTTCTTGCGCTCGACTTCGACGTTCTGTTCCGCCAGCTGCTGCGCCTTCTGCGCCAGCTGTTCGTTCGTCTGCTGCAGCTCTTTCTGCTGTGTCTGCAGCTCGTTGGTGAGCTGCTGCGACTGCTTCAGCAGACCTTCGGTCTGCATCGTCGCTTCGATCGAGTTGAGCACGATACCGATGCTCGCGGTGAGCTGCTCGAGGAAGGCGAGGTGCGTCTCGGAGAAGTCGTGCAGCGAGGCGATGCCGATCACCGCCTTGATCTGCCCCTCGAAGATCACCGGGAAGATCACCAGAGTGCGTGGCAGTGCCTGGAAGAACACCGAGCCGACCGCCACGCTGTCACGCGGGATGTCCGACACGAGCATGCGTCGCATGTCTCGCGCGCACTGGCCGACAAATCCTTCGCCGACGGCGAGGTGCGGCGGGAACGGATAGGCGGGC
>DASTVB010000157.1:0-6375 GCA_035759315.1 Telluria sp.
TCTCAGCTGGTGGCGAAAGATGCGGAGTACGCGGTCAAGACCATCCTCGATGCCATGACCAACGCCCTGGCGACCGGTCAGCGCATCGAGATCCGTGGTTTTGGCAGCTTTGCCCTGAATAGCCGCCCGCCGCGGATCGGACGCAATCCGAAGTCCGGCGACAAGGTGATGGTCCCTGAAAAACGGGTCCCGCACTTCAAGCCGGGCAAGCAGCTGCGGGAGCGGGTTGACGCGATGGTCGGGCAACCGATCATCGAAGACTGAAGTCAGTGGTCACAAGAACGGCGCCTTTCGGCGCCGTTTTTTTTGGGGGGCAGGGGACTGTCCCCAACGGGGACCGTCCCCCGGTGTTATGGCCGCCGCAAAGAACGGGGACTGTCCCTGCGGGACTGTCCCCTGCCTTTCACGAACGCCCGACAAAGGCCAGGGACAGTCCCGAAGGGACAGTCCCCTTTATGTATATCGCCACTTGTGCCAAACTGCACACTTTGGCACACCCAGCGGAACCCGGCCGATGAAATTCATCTCCACCATCCTAGGCGTCATCCTGTTTGTCCTGTTCTTCGGCTTCGCGCTCAAGAACACCCAGGAGGTCGACCTTCACTTCTTCCTCAATTACGAGCTGCGCGGCCCGCTGGTGCTGATGCTGCTCGCGTCCTTCGTGGCCGGCGCGGCGCTCGGCATCCTGGCCGTCACGCCGACCATGTTCCGCCAGCGCCGCGAGCGCCGGCGCCACACCCGCACCATCGAAGAACTGCAGACCGAAGCGCGCAAGGGCGCCGTGCAGCCGCAACCGGATGGCGTCGTCGCGCCGTCGTCGCAACAATAAGAATCGAACCACATGGATTATGAACTCTGGTGGCTGCTTGGCATCCCTGTCTTCTTCGGCCTCGGCTGGATTGCGGCGCGGGTCGACATCAAGCACCTCATTTCGGAGTCGCGCACGCTCCCGCGCGGCTACTTCAAGGGCCTGAACTTCCTCCTGAACGACCAGCCTGACCGCGCCATCGACGCCTTCATCGAGATCGTCAAGCACGATCCGGAGACGGCCGACATGCACTTCGCGCTGGGGAACCTGTTCCGCCGCCGCGGCGAGATCGAGCGCGCGATCCGCGTGCACCAGAACCTGCTCTCGCGTCCGGACCTGCCGCAGGAACAGCAGGCGCACGCCCAGTACGAACTGGGCATGGACTACCTCAAGGCCGGCCTGCTGGACCGGGCCGAAGAGACCTTTAACAAGCTGCTCGACACGCCGTACGCGGTGCAGGCGCGGCGCGCGCTGCTGGAGATTTTCCAGCGCGAGAAGGAATGGGAGCGCGCGATCGAATCCGCGCGCGGCCTGCAGGATTCGGGCGCCGGCGCGCGCCAGAAAGAGATCGCGCAGTTCTACTGCGAGCTGGCACAGGACGCGCTGGTGCGCATGAACTCCGACGAAGCGCTGGCGCTGCTGGACAAGGCGGTGCAGGCCGACCGCAGCAACGTGCGCGCGACCATGCTAATCGGCGACGCGCAGTTGGCCCGCGGCGACATCGAAGGTGCGCTGGTAACCTGGCGCCGCGTCGAGCAGCAGTCGGTGCCGCATGTGGCGCTGGTCGCGCAGCGGCTGATGGACGGCTACCGCGCCGTCGGCCGGCCGCAGGAAGGCGTCAACCTGCTGCGCTCCTACCTGGCCGAGGCGTCCTCGATCGACCTGATCGAAGTCGTGTTCAAGGTCGTGATCGAAATGGACGGCGTCGAAGCCGCGCGCGCCCTGGTGAGCGAAGAGCTGCGCCGCAACCCGACCCTGCTGGGACTGGACAAGCTGCTGGAAGCGCGCATGATGGACGCGCCGGCGCACATCTGGGAAGAGCTGTCGATGGTGAAGAACCTGGTGCACGGCTACACCCAGAAGCTGGCGCGCTACCAGTGCAGCCATTGCGGCTTCAAGGCGCGCCAGTACTACTGGCAGTGCCCGGGCTGCAGCCGCTGGGAGACCTACCCGCCGCGCCGCACCGAAGAACTCAACGTCATGAACTAAGACATACTGTCAACCCCGCGCACGCGGGGACCCATACTGAGCATATAACTCGAGACATTACAAAGCACCCGTCATCCCCGCGCACGCGGGGACCCATACCGAGCCTGAACCAGCCAAACCGACGATGACCAAGCAAGTACCCAGCCGCCTCCTGACCGCCGAAACCCATCCCCACATCGCCGCGCCGGACCTGAACGCCGTGCGCATCCTGGTCGTCGGCGACGTCATGCTCGACCGCTACTGGTTCGGCGACGTCAGCCGCATCTCGCCGGAAGCGCCGGTGCCGGTGGTGCGCATCGAAAAGCGCGAAGCGCGCCTGGGCGGCGCCGCCAACGTCGCGCGCAACGCCGCCGCGCTGGGTGCGCACTGCGGCCTGCTGGGCGTGATCGGCAAGGACGAAGCGGGCAGCGAAGTCGAAGAGCTCCTGTCCGACGCGCAGATCCACAGCTACCTGAAGCACGACGACGCCATCTCCACCATCGTCAAACTGCGCGTGATCGGGCGCCAGCAGCAGATGGTGCGGATCGACTTCGAAGAGCCGCCGAGCGACGTTACGCTGCGCGACAAGCTTGCGCAGTTCAACGCACTGCTGCCGGACTACGACGTGATCGTCCTGTCCGACTACGACAAGGGCGCGCTGGTGAACGTCGCGCACATGATCGAAGCGGCGCGCGCCGCCGGCAAGGTCGTCATGGTCGACCCGAAGGGCGACGACTTCACGCCGTATGCGGGCGCCACCATCATCACCCCGAACAAATCCGAGATGCGGCGCATCGTCGGCACCTGGAAGACCGAAGAGCAGCTGACCGAAAAGGCGCAGGCGCTACGCACCGAACTGCGCCTCGACGCGCTGCTGCTGACGCGGTCCGAAGAGGGCATGAGCCTGTACACCGCCGACGAAGTGCTGCACATGCACGCCGACGCGCGCGAAGTGTTCGACGTCTCCGGCGCCGGCGACACCGTCATCGCCACCATGGCCGCCATGCTTGGCGCCGGCATGCCGATGGCCGACGCCCTGGTCATGGCGAATCGCGCCGGCGGCATCGTCGTCGGCAAGCTCGGCACCGCCACCGTCACCCGCGCCGAGCTCTTCCCCACCTAAGTATCAAATTCCACTACCGGGGTCAGTCACCAGCAAACTCAGCAGGCTGGCCCCGGTATCACTCCCCGCTGCTAGTTTCCCCGCCGCTTCACTTCCAGCGCCTTTGCGATACCGCGTTCGGACTGGCTCCGACAAAACCGTTCAGCGCCTTCCTAAAAAGGTGCCTGACACCAGGTGTCGGAATGTGCGACTTCCGTATGCCCGTTTTCGGCTTGCCTGTGGGTGCGCTACTTTCGTAGGAATGCTCCTGATTTATGGAAGGGAGGCGTCCTAAAAAGGTGACTGACCCCGGTAGTGGGAGATGAGACTTCGGGGCGCTTTGGGGGCGGCGAGGAGCGAACGCGATACCGGGATCGGGGACGGGAACTTGTAGGAACGGCGACGGTAGCGGGACTTGCTACTCGCAGGTGGCGGGTGCGCGAGGGGGCGGTCAACGGCGGGGCGCGTGGCGCGTTGTAGCGCTGGGGCGGCGGCCGCCGCTCTTCGATTCCATTTTTGTGACGGAGACATTTTATGATCAGGAAAATGATTGTTGGCGTCGCGGCGTTGGTGATGTCGATCGGGATGGCGATGGCGCAGGTCGATGTGAACAAGGCCGATGCGGCCGCGCTCGACGGCGTCAAGGGCATCGGGCCGACCAAGTCGAAGGCGATCCTCGATGAGCGCGCCAAAGGCGGGGACTATAAGGATTGGGCCGACCTGCAGCAGCGCGTGAAAGGCATCGGCGACAAGGCCGCGGTGCGCCTGTCGGCCGCCGGCCTCGTCGTCAACGGCAAGGCGAAGGAGGGCGCGCCCGCCGCGGAGATGAAGTCGGGCGCCGCCAAGCCGGCCAAGCAGGCGAAGGCCGCCGCGCAGCCGCAGCAGTAGGCGCCGGGCGCCCGCGACATGCGGGCACATACCCCCGGCGGTATCGGCGCGCGGTACGCGGATTCGCGCATACCACTGGGGGTATCCCCCGCGTGGCGCAAGGAAGCGCGGATACCCCCGGGGGTATCCGGCCAGGACCCGCCCGGGACGTATGGACACCGCGCCGCGTGCGCGGTTTTTTTCGGCGCCGCCTTGGCGCGTGCGGCATAGCGTGCGATGATAGGAGAGAACTTCTTTCGAGGAATCCACATGCGCCGTTCGCTTCGCCCGTCCCGACTCTCCCTTGCTGTCGCCATGCTGGTTGCGGCATCCGCATCCGCATCCGCATCCGCCGCCGCCGCTCCCGCCACCACCGCCGCAACGCCCGCGCCCAACGTCGCCAGGCGCCAGCCGGTCATCGAAAAGGTGGTGGCCGACGTGTCGCCGAAACGCATCGAGCAGTACGTGCGCAAGCTGGCCTCGTTCGGCACGCGCCACACGATGTCGGAGACCGAGTCGGATACGCGCGGCATCGGCGCCGCGCGCCGCTGGATCAAGGCGGAACTGGAGCGCTGCGGCGCGCAGGCCGGCGGACGCTTGCAGGTGGCCTTCGACAGCCACGTGGCCCCGGTCTCGGCGCGCATTTCGCGTCCGACCGAAATCGTCAACGTGGTGGCGACGCTGCCCGGCACGCAGCCGGCTTCGAAGGACCGCATCTATGTGGTCAGCGGCCACTACGATTCGCGCAACACGGATGTGATGGACGCGGCCGGCGACGCGCCAGGCGCCAACGACGACGCCTCCGGCACCGCAGCGGTGATGGAGCTGGCCTGCACGATGGCGAAGCACCAGTTCGACGCGACCATCGTGTTCATGGCGGTGGCGGCGGAAGAACAGGGACTGATCGGCGCGCGCCACTTCGCCGAGCAGGCGGTGCAGAACAAGCTCGATATCGCAGGCATGTTCACCAACGATATCATCGGCAGCTCGCGCGCCGACGATGGCCGCATCGACGACAAGCAGGTGCGCCTGTTCGCTCAGGGCATCCCGGCGGTCAAGGAGATGAGCGATCCGGTGCGCGGCCTGGTCGCCACCGGCGGCGAGAACGATTCGATTTCGCGCCAGCTGGCGCGCCACGTGAAGGAAGTCGGGGAGCGCTACAACAAGGGCTTCAAGGTGACGATCGTGAACCGCTCCGACCGCTACCTGCGCGGCGGCGACCACATGCCGTTCCTGGAGAAGGGCTTTGCCGCGCTGCGCTTCTCGGAGCCGAACGAGGACTTCGACCACCAGCACCAGAACGTGCGTACCGAAGGCGGCAAGGTGATCGGCGACCTGCCCGAGTACAACGACTACAACTACATCGCCAAGGTGGCGCGCGTTAACGGCGCGGCGCTGGCTTCGCTGGCGCTGGCCCCGGCCGCGCCGAAGAACGTCCAGGTGCGCACCAAGCAGCTCGAGAACGACACCGTGCTGCTGTGGCAGCCGAACCAGGAGCCGGACCTGGCGGGCTACCGCATCGTGTGGCGCGAGACGAACGCCACCAACTGGGAAGGCAGCCAGTGGGTCGGCAACGTCACCGAGGCGCGCGTGAAGCTGTCGAAGGATAACTACTTCTTCGGCGTGCAGGCGGTCGACAAGGACGGCAACACCAGCGTGGCGACCTACCCGGTGCCGCTGCGCTAAGCGGCGCCGGCGCAACGCAGCATGGAGGAGGACGGGGGCGCACAGCCCCCGTTTGCGTTTACCGGCGCGTGCGTGCCGGACACGCGCGGAGGCCCTGCGCACGCGTCCGGCTGGAACGGATTAGAATGGACGTTTGTCATCCGCAGAACGAACAACCATGGCTTACCTGACCATCGAAGACACGATCGGCAATACCCCGCTGGTGCAGCTGATGCGCATCCCGGGCGCCGACGCCGCCGCCCGCAACAACGTCATCCTCGCCAAGATGGAGGGCGACAATCCAGCTGGCTCGGTCAAGGACAGGGCCGCGATGTCGATGCTGCGCCGGGCCGAGGAGCGCGGCCAGATCAAGCCGGGCGATACGCTGATTGAAGCGACCAGCGGCAACACTGGCATTGCACTGGCCATGGCCGCCGCCATCCGGGGCTACAAGATGGTGCTGCTGATGCCCGATAACCTGACCGTGGAGCGGCGCCAGAGCATGGCCGCCTACGGCGCGCAGATCATCCTGACGCCGAAAACGGGCGGGATGGAATACGCGCGCGACATGGCCGAGCAGATGCAGCGCGACGGCAAGGGTATCATCCTCGACCAGTTCGGCAACCCCGACAATCCACGCGCCCACTACGAAGCCACGGGCCCCGAAATCTGGCGCGACACGCAAGGGCGCATCACGCACTTCGTCAGCGCCATGGGCACCACGGGCACCATCACCGGCGTGTCG
>DASTVB010000158.1:0-2559 GCA_035759315.1 Telluria sp.
CGGACGTGCCTGGTAGCGCGGACCGAGTTCGCCGAACAGCTTGACCACGCTGTCGCGGTCGCGCAGGCGGTCGAAGGCCAGGCGCTTGTTGGCGACCGTCGGCTTCTTGGCCAGGGTGATCATCGGCTCGATGACGCGGCGCAGTTCCTTGGCCTTGGGGACCGTGGTCTTGATGGCCTCGTGCTCGAGCAGCGAGATCATCATGTTGCGCAGCATCGCGAGGCGGTGCTCGCTGGTGCGGTTCAGTTTGCGAAGGCCGTGTCCGTGACGCATGGTGTGTTCCTTTCCTTATCTTGAAAGACGGCCGTGTCAGGTACCGTCAGTTCACCATTGGTTGATTAACGCTTGTCCAGGCCGGCGGGCGGCCAGGATTCCAGTTTCATGCCCAAGGTCAGGCCGCGCGAGGCGAGCACTTCCTTGATTTCGTTGAGCGACTTGCGACCCAGGTTCGGGGTCTTCAGCAGCTCGTTCTCGGTGCGCTGGATCAGGTCACCGATGTAGTAGATGTTTTCGGCCTTCAGGCAGTTGGCCGAACGCACCGTCAGCTCGAGCTCGTCGACCGGGCGCAACAGGATCGGGTCGAACTGCTGCGAGGAACGCTGCACCGGCGCGTCGAACGCGGCCAGTTCGGAGCCTTCCAGCTGGGCGAAGACCGCGAGCTGTTCGACGAGGATCTTGGCCGAGGCGCGCACGGCGTCTTCGGCGGTGATCGCGCCGTTGGTCTCGATCTCCATCACGAGCTTGTCCAGGTCGGTGCGCTGCTCGACGCGGGCGCTTTCGACGGTGTAGCTCACGCGCTTGACCGGCGAGAACGAAGCGTCCAGGACGATGCGGCCAATGGACTTGGTCGGCTCGTCGCCGTAGCGGCGCATCGTGCCGGGCACGTAGCCGCGGCCCTTCTCCACCTTGATCTGCATGTCGATCTTGCCGCCTTGCGACAGCGTGGCGATCACGTGATCCGGGTTGATGATCTCGACGTCGTGCGGCGTCTGGATGTCGGCGGCGGTGACGACGCCTTCGCCGTCCTTGCGCAGCGACAGGGTGACCTCGTCGCGGTTGTGGAGCTTGAACACCACGCCCTTGAGGTTCAACAGGATGCCCACCACGTCTTCCTGCACGCCGTCGATCGACGAGTATTCGTGCAGGACGCCGGCGATGGTCACCTCCGTCGCGCCATAACCCACCATCGACGAGAGCAGCACCCGGCGCAGCGCGTTGCCGAGGGTGTGGCCATAGCCACGCTCGAACGGCTCCAGGGTGACCTTGGCGCGGTTCACGCCAAGCTGTTCAACGTTGATGGATTTGGGTTTCAGCAGGTTGGTTTGCATGCAGGACTTCCTCTCAATACCCCCGGCTCGTTACACCGGTAAGGCTGGGGCCCTGGCGCCGTGCCCGCCGCCAGGGAACTAAAACGCACTCTCTCGCTTAACGCGAATACAGTTCGACGATCAGCGATTCGTTGATGTCGGCGCCGAACTCGTCGCGGTCCGGGACCTTCTTGAAGGTGCCTTCCGCCTTTTCGACGTTGACGTCGATCCAGGCGGGGATGCCGACCTGGGTGGCCAGTTGCAGGGCCTCGACGACGCGGTTCTGCTTCTTCGACTTTTCACGCACCGCGACCACGTCGCCGGCCTTGACCATGTACGACGGGATGTTGATGGCCTTGCCGTTCACCGTGATGGCCTTGTGGCTCACCAGCTGGCGCGCTTCGGCGCGGGTGGAGCCGAAGCCCATGCGGTAGACGACGTTGTCCAGGCGCGATTCCAGCAGGAACAGCAGGTTGGCGCCGGTGTTGCCCTTGCGGCGGTCGGCTTCCTCGAAGTAGCGGCGGAACTGCTTTTCCAGGATGCCGTACATCCGCTTGACCTTCTGCTTCTCGCGCAGCTGCAGGCCGAAGTCGCTGGTGCGCTGGCCCGAGGTGCGGCCGTGCTGGCCGGGCTTGGAGTCGAACTTCGCCTTGTCGCTGATCGAGCGGCGGGCGCTCTTCAGGAACAGGTCGGTGCCTTCACGGCGGGAGAGTTTGGCCTTGGGGCCGAGGTAACGTGCCACTTTGCTTTCCTTAAATGACTACTGCGCCCATTCGGCGCAGGAGCCGGCAGCGCATGCGCCGCCGGCGGTGGGCTTTGCTAATCAGAGGTGCCCGAGCAATCGCGCTCCGCGCTTCTTGATCCGGCACCTAGTCCAACAAATCAGATACGACGACGCTTTTGCGGGCGGCAGCCGTTGTGCGGGACCGGCGTCACGTCGGAGATCGACGTGATGCGGATGCCCAGCGCAGCCAGCGCGCGCACCGAGGACTCGCGGCCCGGGCCGGGGCCGCGGATCTCGACGTCCAGGTTCTTGATGCCCTGCTCCATGGCGGCGCGGCCTGCCACTTCCGACGCGACCTGCGCGGCGAAGGGGGTCGACTTGCGCGAGCCCTTGAAGCCCTGGCCGCCGGAGGAGGCCCAGCTCAAGGCGTTGCCCTGGCGGTCGGTGATCGTGATGATCGTGTTGTTGAAGGACGCGTGCACGTGGCAGACGCCGTCCGACACGTTCTTGCGAACCTTCTTGCGCACA
>DASTVB010000159.1:0-10033 GCA_035759315.1 Telluria sp.
TGGCGGTCCCGCAAATAGCTCCATTAGGACTTCGGCGCAGCACCTCGATCACTTCCGCAGCGTGCGAGCCTGGCGACAGGGACGGAGGGCCTGTCAGCCGAACGGGGCGTAGTCGATCCCGTTGCCCGTGATTCCAGCCAGGGCCACCTTGTTTTCCGGGCTCTCGCTGAAGCCGACGAGGGCCTCCGCCAGCGTGATGCTATGGTTGTCGAGCAGGGAGGTCCACCAGTCGATCCCGGCCTTTTCCCCGTCGCGGTGCAGTACGTTCTGGTAGAACTTTTCGACGATCGCCCGATTGGTCGGATTGGCGCCGTATGCCGTCACGAATTCGTTCGAGGCTGCAAAGCCGCCAGCCACCGCGGCCAGCGAGACGCCCTGGTCCATCATGGCGATCCAGTATCCAAGCCCCGCAGCGTCAGGCGTGCGCGCGAACGCCGCCTGGTAGACGCGGTAAGCCTGGCCGGCGACGCCGTCCGTATCGAAAGCGACGGCCAGGTCGCCAAAGCGCACGCGCTCCACATTGACCAGCAGGTGTACATCATTAGCCGTATTGCCTGTGATGGTGAATCCCTCGGCGGCGCGCGCGACGGCAAATGCGGACCGCGCGCCTTGCAGCGTGAAAGTGTCGAGACCGCCGCCGCCGTCAATGATTTCCCGCCCGCCGGCGCCGGCCAGCGTGTCGCCCCCGCTCGTTCCCGACCGGAAGTCCACCAGGTGGCCGCGGAACGACGTCGCACCTGACGCATCGACTGCCTCGGCATGGAGCGCAAATGCGCCGCCGGATGCGGTTGGCCTGAACGACCACTGGCCGTCGCCGTTGGCCTGTACCGATCCGGCGACGCTGTCACCCTGGAAGATTCGCACAGTTGCGCCGGCGGGCGCGGTTCCCGACATGACCGGCGCTCCCGCGGCAACACCGTTGAGGTGCGCAAAGTCCGCCGACGGCACGGTGATCCGCAGGTCGACGACGCCGTCCGCAAAAACGATCTTCTCGATATTCGTCAGCGTGTCGCTGCCTTCGACGCCGGTGCGATCCGCCACGCGGTAGCCGGCCTGCAGTTGCACCACGTCGAACGCGGCTCTTGTGCCAGCGTAGCGCGCCGTGTCCGTCCCTGCGCCTCCATCGATGGTGTCGTCGCCAGCACCGCCGATGATTACGGCGTCGTCCGTTCCCGCGCTGATCTTGTCATCCCCAGCACCCAGCTCAGCACGCGCTCCGAGGCTCACGAAACTGAGCGTATCGTGACCGCCGTGCGCATACACCGGGACCGACACCGGCGTGCTGGATTTGATGGCGTCATTCCCTGACGAACCGCCGATCCCCACCTTGGGCAGCAGCGCGCCGGATACGAACAGCTCCTGCTTCGGATACGCGTTCTGGGCCGACACCGTGTACATGCGCCAGTCCCCAGCGCCGGTGACGTCGGTGAACGCCCAGTCCCACACATCCTTCGCCATGCTGGCGTCGAAGCCAAGGGTTGAAAGTGGGGTGTAATAGCCCTTGCCATCGTTGAGCCAGATGAACGGACCGGTCTTCTCGCCAGTGAGCTGGGTAGCAACCGTTCCGGCGAGGTCAAGGTCGCCATCGCCGTCCAGGTCGATCGCCTGGATGGTGGACAGCGCTTTCAGGGTTGGCTCGGCGCCCGCGGCAATTCGGGAGGATGCGTCCACCCAACCACTTTCCTTGTTCAGCAGCAGCTGGATTTCGCGGTTGTCCATGCCTGCGCTGGTGAGCGTATAGCCATTGACGGTAAACGTCCCCGCGGTGCCGCCCGCATTCGCATCGCCTGTGTACACGACCCTGCCGTCCACTAGGAACGCGCCTTTGTCGTAGTTCGCGAGCGCCAGGTCGATGCGGCCATCGCCGTCAAAGTCGCCATGGGCGATGGCGACGGTATCGGTGTTAACCGCTCCGAACATGCCGGTCGGTAGTGCCGCCGGCGTCCAGCTGCCGTCAGCGCTTCCATAGAAGACCTTCGCCGGTGCCCCGGTGCCGCTCCAGCCCCATGGCTGCAATGCGTATTCGCCGCCGGAGTGTCCGATGACGATGTCGGAATAGCCGTCGCCGTTCAGGTCTTCGATCAGGGTGCTCCATACGTTCGAGGCCGCAAAATACGGATACAGGCCGGGCAGTGCGGAACTGCTCAGGGTAAAACCGCCGGTGCCCGAATTCAGCCACACCGAACTCGGGAGCGGGCCAATTCCTGCATTCAGGATGTCCAGCAGGCCGTCGTTGTTGATGTCGCCGATGCTGCTGCCATGCGCCCATGTGCGGATAGCGTCGAGGCCGCGATACTCGATCAGTTTGCCGCTGGCGTCGCCCATCAGGATGCGGTCAGGCGCACCGGTCTGCAGGTTCTCATTGCCATAGGTGCCGATAAAAATATCGTCCTTGCCGTCCCGGTTGAAGTCACCGACGATCGGTTTGCCGGGAAAGGAATAGTCGCTGGTGGTGACATTCTGGGATAGCGAATAGGTGCCGTCGCCTTGTCCCAGCAGCACCGCGTAAGTGGAAGGGATAGTTCCGGTTGGCCAGTCGTAGTTGATGACAAATATGTCTGCCTTGCCATCTCCGTTGAAGTCGCCGTGGACCAGTTTGACGCCACCACCGATGTAGGGCATGTTGAAGGACGGGGAGATGGCGGCCATGGGTGTATTGGAGGGAGTAAGTTGATCTAGTTTAACTCTCTCAACTTGCCGCAACAATCGCCAATTCTCACACGCTGGTGGTCGACATGACGCGCCGCCGGCTTCCAGGGCGTCGGCGTGACGGGGGACCCTGATCCGTCCGGCGCTACAATTTTTGACAAATACTTACCCGGTTAGCATGTAGAGTTCGCAGCGTTTAACGCTACCAGGTCCCACCCATGCGCTCTTTGCCCGAATTACAGATCCCCGCTAGCCGGGTCAGCATCATTGCCGTCGCCGCTGCCATGCTGCTCCTGGCCACGCTGGCCGGCTGCGGGGGAGGGAATGGCGCCACCGCCGGTGGCCCTGTTCCGGTCCCTGCCGGCGCGGGCGGGAACGTGCGGCCCGACGTGATGTGGGATCGCTGGACGCCGTACGTGATTCCGCACGAGCGCACCGAGCCTGTCCTGTACGAGGTCGGCATCGTCGGCAACACCACCGGCGCAGTCACGCTCGCACTCAGCAACAGCGGCGGCAACGTCGCGCTCAATGACGATGGCGCCGGCGGCGACCGTATCGCGCGCGACGGCGTCTGGTCGGCCCGCATCGACGCCGCCACGGTCCTCGCCCGCAACGCGCCGACGCGCGTGCACCGTCCGGTGATCGGCTTCCTGAAAGTGCCGGGCGCCGAGGCCGACTTCAATGTCTTCGCCGAAGTGTTCAGCGCGACGCTGCCGGTCGTCGCCGTGCGGCCGCTCGATCAGGGCGGCCAGGAGACCGACTACGTCGCCAACTACGTCGGTACCGCAGACCAGCTGCTGCAGCCGGACCGCAACCATTGGGCCCGCCGCTTCTACGCCACGCATGGCGACGACTACGATTTCCTGCACGTCGTGATGGTGAGCGGACGGCGCAGCAACCGCAGCCACGTGCGGGTGCGCAATGCGGTGGAGGGCATCGGGCAGGGCCTGTTCGACCAGAGCGCGGCGGCGGGAAGCAAGGGCCGCCTGCTCGGCGTGTCGCTGTACCCGATGTCGACCGGCTTCGACCCGGCCGAGAAAGCCTTCGCCCACGAGACCGCACACCAGTGGATCCAGTACCTTCCCGGTGTGCCGTTCGCGCAGGCGAGCCCGCACTGGCCGGCCGGCAGCGTCGCCGCCAATGTCATGGGCTTCAGCATGGCCGGCGGTGTCGGTGGCGATCACCCTTTCCTGTATGAGCCGTCGGGCACGGGCTACGTGCTGAAGCCAGCGGCGCCGCTGCAGGGCGCCACCTTCAACCTGATGGAGCTTTACCTGATGGGACTCGCATCAGCCAGCGAAGTACCGGATTTCGTGCTGCTGAAGGACCAGTCGCGCCAGGTCGGTGTGGGCACGCAACTGTCCGCGTCCGACGTGCAGCCGATGCGCATTGCCGACGTGATCGCCGCTGCCGGTCCGCGCAAGCCGGACGCCTCGGCGGCGCAGCGCCACTTCCGCATCGCCACCATCGTCGTGTCCGAACGTGCGCTGGATGCGCGCGAACTGTCGTTCTTCGACTTCTTCGCACGCCGCGCCGAAGCCACCACCACGCTGCATTGCGCCGTCCTGCTTGGCGACGGCCCCTGCCTGCCGTGGCACCTCGCCACCGGCGCCCGCTCGACCATGACATCGAAACTCCGTTAGAAGAACATTCGCCAGCCGCCGCAACCACATGCATACGCCAACGATGCGTTGACCACGCACCGGCAGCTATGCAATATTTGAGTCCCTTCCAATTGCCGAGAAAGCCGCCCGTGTTCCGACTTCCCGTAATCGCGTTGTTCGCCGCCACCCACAGCCTTGCATTCGCCGCCGCGCAGCCGCTGCCCGCCGACCTGCAACAGATGACCGCGCACATCGGCGCCGATGCGCTGCGCGGCCACGTCTCCTTCCTCGCCTCGGACGCGCTGGAAGGACGCGCCACGCCGTCGCGCGGCCTCGACGTCGCAGCCGAATACATCGCATCCCAATTCCGCCGCGCGGGCTTGAAGCCGGCCGGCGACGACGGCTACTTCCAGACCGCGAACTGGAAATACGCCGAGCGCAATAACGCCGATTTCAAAATGACCATCCAGGCCGGCGGCAAGTCCGTCAGCGTGCCGTCGGAGCTGGTCAGCTACCAGTTCAAATCGGGCCATGCGCTGGCCGCCACCCCGGTCGTGCGCATGGACTTGGCCGCGGCCGTCGCCAAGCCCGCCGCCGTCAACGGCAAAGTCCTGGTGATGCCGATGCCGGCCCCGCAGCAGGCCTACGGCGCGGCGCAGCAGCTGGCCAAGGCGGGCGCCAAGCCTGCGGCCATCGTTTTCACCGACAGCAAGCGCAAGACCGGCAACGCCGGCGGCAAGGGCTGGCTGGTCGATCCTGAAGCCAAGCCGGCGGCGGCACCCGTCCCGGTGATCACCGTGCACGCGCCCGACGGCATCGCGCTGCTCGATGGCGCCGCCGACGCCAGCGTCAGCCTGTCGATCCCTGCCGGGGCGGAACGCCCGGTCAAGCTGCGCAACGTGATCGGCGTGCTGCCCGGCTCCGATCCGGTGCTGAAGGACACCTACGTGATCCTGAGCGCGCACTACGACCACGTCGGCATCAACAACGGCGAAGTATTTAACGGCGCCAACGACAACGCCAGCGGCA
Source organism: Telluria sp. (assembly GCA_035759315.1). GTDB lineage: Bacteria > Pseudomonadota > Gammaproteobacteria > Burkholderiales > Burkholderiaceae_D > Telluria. Next base: position 5,283 of record DASTVB010000159.1, read on the forward strand.
CCGCCTCCGTGATGGAAGTGGCGAACGCGATGGCCACGCTGAAGCAGCGCCCGCGCCGCAGCGTCGTGTTCATGGCGGTGTGGGGCGAGGAGCTGGGCATGGTCGGCTCCAACTACTACGGCAAGCATCCGGTGTTCCCGATCGCGAAAACGGTCGCCAACCTGAACCTCGAGCAGATGGGCCGCACCGACGACCAGGAAGGCCCGCAGATCGACCGCGCCGCGCTGACCGGCTTCGACTTCAGCGACATCGGCGCGATCCTCGCCAAGACCGGCGCTTCGATGGGCATCAAGATCTTCAAGCACGAGAAGTTCAGCGACGACTTCTTCGGCCGCAGCGACAACCAGGCGCTGGCCGACCAGGGCATCCCTGCGCACACCATGTCGGTGGCGTACGCCTTCTCCGACTACCACGGCAAGGACGACACCTGGGACAAGATCGACTACGACAACATGGCCCGCATCACGCGCATGGTCGCCGTTGGCGTCCACGCGCTCGCCAACGACAAGGTGGCGCCAAAGTGGAATGAGGCGAACAAGAAGACCGCGCCTTACGTCGCCGCAGCGGCCAAACTGACGGCCGCCGCGAAATGATCCGGCCGGCCTTGGCCTGCGACATGAAAGCCTGCCGCCTGTGACCGCATCGGTTGTAAGCAATGGGGAGGGCAGGCAAGGCGGCGCGCTGCTGCTTGGGGTGCGCAAGCTGGCGCTGGCGCTGGCGTGTGCGGTCGCGGCATGGATCCTGTTCCATCCGCACCCGCGCGGACTGGCGGTGGCGGTGGCGGTCGCGGTTCCCTTCGTCCTTTGCGTGGTGGTGGTGGTCGAGGCCGCGCATGGCTTCCGCAGTGAGCGCTTCAGGCCCGTCATCGGCGCCGGGGTTGTCAGCGCCACGCTTGCGATGCGCGCGCTGTTCGATGTGGCGCTGGCCGAATATGAGGCCCTGGTTGTTCCGGCATTGGCGGGCGGCCTGGCGCTGGCCCTGGTGCTGAACCGGAGCCTGCGCACCGCGGGCTGGGATACCCTCGCCCTCATCACTTTGCTGATGGCGCTGCACTGCGCCGGCGCGCTGGCGCTGGCCAACGTCATGCTTGACGACGCCGCGCCGGAGCGTCTGCTCGCAACGGTGGAGTCAAAGGAAGCGCGAAGCGGAAAGATGGGAGGGCGCTTCGTCACGCTGGCGGGCGGCCGGGCGAGCGTCGTAATCCGCAGGCGCAGGTTGGCGGTCGATGCAGTGCTGTATGCCAGCGTCGACAAGGGCGACACGCTCTGTGTCGACGTCGGACGCGGCGCCTTCGGTCTCACCTGGTACGCACTGGAAGCCTGCGCGCCCGGGTAACCCCGCCCAGCTCCTATGGCGGGAACGCCTCGAGCCGCTCCCTGACGTTTGGCCACGACACCCGCAGGTGGGCCAGGTCCGGATCGTCGCTCTCTTCGTCCAGCAGCGCTTCGATCGTCTTCACGTGCGAACGGGTCTGGGTCCGGATCGAAATGTCGATCAGGTAGGCCGCGACTGCGGCGTCGGTCAGCCCGTAAGACACCGGCGACTCGGATGGCATGCCGATCTGGCTGAAGATCTCGTCGCGCAGCCCTTCCACCACCACGCGCCCGATCTTCACGTAGCATTCGTCGGCCTTGGCGCTTGCCAGCTCCGGATACAGGTATTCGCCAAGCAGCGTGCCGCCCTGCGTGTCGGACCCCACGCGCCAGATCGTCAGCGCGTCGTTCTCAAGTTTGATGGACAGTTGGACCTCGGTCATGGCGCCTCCCCCTTGAAGCGTAAATTGTATGCCTGTCGGGCCGGCGGCGTGATCCGCTTGCCGTGCCGGCACCGCGGCCGGGGAGGGCATATCATGGTCGCCTGAACCTAGCCGGAGCCGGACCTTGGCCCTGACCTTGTCCGCCGAACAGTACCGCCTGCTGGCCGATGCCGTGCTGGTGTTGCACGCAAGCATCGTGGCTTTCGTCGTGTTCAGCCTGCCCCTGATTCTTGCCGGTTCGCATTGGCACTGGCGCTGGGTGCGCAATTTCTGGTTCCGCATCAGCCACCTCGCCGCGATCGCTTATGTTGCCGCCCAGACATGGTTCGGTATCGATTGCCCGCTCACAACCCTTGAAGTGACGATGCGGCTGCGTTCCGGCGCCGTTCCCTATGAAGGCGATTTCGTCTCGCACTGGCTCAGCCGGATCCTGTTCTACACGGCGCCGCCCTGGGTGTTCCTGGCGCTCTACACCGGTTTCGCCCTGTTGGTACTGTACACGTGGATTCGGATTCCGCCGCAGGGGCCGATGCGTGGTACCCGCGTAACATGAAGTTGGGCAAGCTACGCGACCCGTTCCGGTAGAGGGGCGGGGCGGCTTACGACAATATGCACCGTATCGGTGGGTGTAGACTGTCGCCAGGAGGACAAATGAACCTGACCCTTGAAATCGAACTCGAGACAGACGGGAGGTGGCTGGCTGAGATTCCCCAGTTGCCTGGCGTTCTCGCGTATGGCGCCACAGCGAAAGACGCGATGGCAAAAGCACAAGGAATTGCCCTGCGCGTCCTGGCTGATCAGCTCGATCATGCGGAAGCTGCGCCGTTTAGCCTGAGCATCTCCTTGCCCAACGTGGCATGAGTCAGTGGCCTTCCTGCGGAGCCAGGAAGGTACTGGCGGCTCTACTTGCGATTGGCTGGCGGATCAAGCGCCAGCATGGCTCGCACCGGGTGATGGAACGCCGTGGGTTTCCTGACTTTGTGTTTGCCTTCCATGACGGGGAAGAAATCGGCCCACGCATGCTGGCCAGGATCGCCAAGCATACCGGCTTGCGGCCGGCCGACCTCTGAAATCAGAAACGCAACAAGGCGACATACCCCCAACTAAGTTGTTGCGTCAAGCCCCTTTTCACGCTACACTAGCCGGCTTCGGTATGAATTCGTCTTTTTCACCGATTCGTACGTTACTTTGTAGTTAAACATCAGCCCCGCCCAATCGCAGGTGGGAATGGAGAAAAAATGAGCCTAGGCCTTCTCGGTCGCAAGGTTGGCATGATGCGCATCTTCACGGATGACGGGGATTCGATCCCAGTTACCGTGCTCGACGTGTCGAACAACCGTGTTGCGCAAATCAAAACGCCTGAAACGGACGGTTATACCGCTGTTCAGGTTGCATTCGGCCAGCGTCGCGCATCCCGCGTGACCAAAGCTGCTGCAGGTCACTTCGCTAAAGCAGGTGTCGAAGCCGGTACGCTCCTTCGTGAGTTCCGCGTCGATGCAGCTAAAGCAGCTGAACTCAAAGCTGGCGATGTCATCGCCGCATCCCTGTTCGAAGTTGGTCAGAAAATCGACGTGCAAGGCACCTCGATCGGTAAAGGCTACGCCGGTACCATCAAGCGTCACAACTTCGCATCGGGCCGCCAGACCCACGGTAACTCGCGTTCGCACAACGTGCCGGGTTCGATCGGTATGGCGCAGGACCCAGGTCGCGTTTTCCCAGGCAAGCGCATGACCGGCCACATGGGTGACGTCACCGTGACCACCCAGAACCTCGAAATCGCTCGTATCGATGCCGACCGCCAGCTGCTGCTGGTCAAGGGCGCGGTACCAGGCGCGAAAAATGGCCAGGTTGTCGTATCGCCTGCTGTCAAAGTTAAAGCACAGAAGGGAGCTTAAACGATGGAACTCAAGCTTCTGAATGAGCAAGGACAAGCTGGCGCGAACGTTGCTGCTGCGGATACCGTTTTCGGCCGCGACTACAACGAAGCGCTGATTCACCAGGTCGTGGTCGCTTACGCCGCTAACGCGCGTTCGGGCAACCGCAAGCAGAAAGACCGTGAAGAAGTCAGCCACACCACGAAAAAGCCATGGCGCCAAAATGGCACCGGCCGCGCTCGTGCTGGTATGTCGTCGTCGCCACTGTGGCGCGGCGGTGGTCGCATCTTCCCGAACTCGCCTGACGAGAACTTCACCCACAAGGTGAACAAGAAGATGTATCGCGCAGGTATCTGCTCGATCCTGTCCCAGCTGGCCCGCGAAGGCCGCCTGAACGTGATCGAAAACCTGTCGATCGATGCGCCAAAAACCAAGCTGCTGTCGCAAAAGCTGCAGGGCATGGGCCTGGAATCGGTCCTGGTGATCACTGACACCCTGGACGAGAACCTGTTGCTGGCATCGCGCAACCTGCCGAACGTGCTCATCGTTGAGCCGCGTCACGCAGACCCGATGTCGCTGGTGTTCTACAAGAAGATCCTGGTCACCAAGCCGGCACTGGCTAAGATTGAGGAGATGTTCGCATGAACGCCGTCGTAAAACATAGCGAAGAGCGCCTGATGAAGGTGCTGCTGGCGCCGGTCATTTCCGAAAAGGCCACGCTGGTCGCGGAAAAGAACGAGCAGATCGTGTTCAAGGTTCTGCCTGACGCGACCAAGCCGGAAATCAAGGCCGCCGTTGAACTGCTGTTCAAGGTCGAAGTGGAATCGGTACAAACCGTGAACCGCGAAGGTAAGCAGAAGCGCGCAGGCCGTTTCACGGGTCGCCGCAACCATACCAAGCGTGCTTTCGTGTGCCTGAAGCCAGGCCAGGAAATCAACTTCACCGAGGAGGCTAAATAATGGCACTCGTTAAGATGAAACCAACCTCGCCAGGCCGTCGCGGCATGGTGAAGGTTGTGACCGAGGGCCTGTTCAAAGGCCGTCCGTTCGCAGCCCTGGTTGAGAAAAAATCGAAGACTGCTGGCCGTAACAACAACGGTCACATCACCACCCGCCACATCG
>DASTVB010000160.1:0-13188 GCA_035759315.1 Telluria sp.
GTGGCGCAGCGCGGCGTCCCAGCAGACTACGTGGGCGTTGTCGATGATGACTTCCTTTTCAGGCGTGACGTCGAGCACGCGCATCGCGCCGAAGCCGGCAATCGCGACCTGGCCGCTGCCGCTGGTCTCGGTGATGAAGAAGCCGCCGCTCTGGCCGAACAGCGCGCTGCCCAGGCTCTGCGTGCGCACCCTCAGGTCGATGCCGGAGGTGGCGGCGACGAAGGCGCCGTCGCCCAGCTTGTACTGCTGCGCGCCGCAGTCGACCACCGCCATCCCGCCCGGCAGCGTCGGCGCCAGCAGGCATTCGCCGTCGCCGCGGCTCGCTTCGATGTGCTGCTGGAAGAAGGACTCGCCGTTGGCGAAGGTGCGCATCAGCGCGCTGCCCAGCCCGCCCTTCATCTTGCCCTTCAGTTCGAGCGTGCCGTCCATCGTGACCATCGCATCCGATTCGCAGTACAGGGTCTCGCCCTGCTTCAGCGATACGTGCAGGAAGGGGTCGACGTCGCCGGTGATGCTGAAAACTGCCATGGTGCTCTCCTGTTCAGGAAGGTATGGGTTACAGGTGCATGCCGAGCGCGGCCTGCTGTTTCTTGTAGCGCACCGACGACCACAGCGAGGCGACGATGAAGCCGACGCCGACCAGGCCCGTGAAGAGCTCGGGGATGTGGTACTTCATGCTGGCCAACATGATCACCGCGAGGATGCCGATCGCATAGTGCGCGCCATGCTCGAGGTAGACGAAGGTGTCGAGCGTGCCCTTGTCGACCAGGTAGACGGTCATCGAGCGCACGAACATTGCGCCGATCGCCAGGCCCAGCATGATGATGACCACGTCCGAGGTGATCGCGAACGCGCCGATCACGCCGTCGAAGGAGAACGAGGCGTCCAGCACTTCGAGGTAAAGGAAGCCGCCAATGCCGCCGCTCTTGACCATGTCGCCGACGTTGCCGCCCTCCGCTTCTTCCTTCTCCAGCAGCGAGGAGATCATGTCGACGCCGATGTAGATCAGGATGCCCCACAGGCCCGCCATCAGGACGATCATTTCCTGCTCCGGCGCGACCATCGACATGCTGGCCAGCAGCGTGCCGAGCGCGATCATGACGGCGATCGAGGACACCCGGCCGAGCGTGCCCAGCTTGCGCTCGATGTTGCCGAGCCAGTGCAGTTCCTTCTCGTCGTCGAGCAGGAAGTTGAGGAACACCAGAAGCAGGAACATGCCGCCGAAGGCCGCCACTTCGGCGTGGTGGGCAATCAGGTGGCGCGAGAATTCGTTCGGGTTGGTGATCGCCAGGTCCCACACTTCGGCCATGCCCAGGTCCGCCGCGACCGCGACGATCACCAGCGGGAACACCAGCCGCATGCCGAACACGGCGATGATGATGCCGACGCCAAGGAACAGCTTCTTCCAGAATTCGTTCCAGTTTTTCAGGACCGATGCGTTGACCACCGCGTTGTCGAACGAAAGCGAGACTTCCATCACGCCCAGGATGATCGCGATGCCGAGCGCGGTCAGCGCGCCGCCGATGCCGGTGTGGCTGTACCCCCACCAGCCGGCGGCCGCCAGGCACACCACCGTGACGATGAATGAGATTCGGAAGTGCTTCATTGAATCGGTTCCTTTGCTTGTTAATTATTCATCGCAGTGTAAGCGCATGCTAGGATTTGGAAAAGCGAAGTTTCTTTGATCATTTCTTCGGAAAAACAGAAGTATGAAAAACGCGGGAATGAATTTCCGGCACCTCTATTATTTCTGGGTGGTGGCCAAGGAAGGCAGCGTTACCCGGGCCGCCACGCGCCTTGGGCTTGCCGTCCAGACCGTCTCCACCCAGCTGGTCCTGCTCGAACAGTCGGTCGGCAAGGCGCTGCTCACACCGCAGGGCCGGCGCCTGGTGCTGACCGAGGCGGGCCGCACCGCGCTGGCCTACGCCGACCAGATCTTCCTGCTGGGCGAGCAGATGCAGGAAGCGCTGGCCGGCGCCGAGGGCGGCAAGATGCGGCTCTCGGTCGGCATCTCCGATTCGGTACCAAAGCTTACTGCGTTTCGGGTGTTGGCGGCCACCACGCAGCTCGAGGCGCCGGTGCGCCTGTCCTGCGCGGAAGGCGAGTTCGACGCGCTGCTGGCCGACCTGGCGCTGCACAAGCTGGACGTGGTGCTGACCGACCGCCCGGTGCGCTCCGGCACCACGCTGCGCCTGTCGAGCCACCTGCTGTTCGAGAGCGAGATGATTGTTGCGGCCACGCCGGCGCTGGCGCGGCGCCACGCGCGCCTGTTTCCGGCCAGCCTCAACGGTGCGCCGTTCCTGCTGCCTGCACGTAATAATGCCCTGCGAGGCAAGATCGACGAGTGGTTCGAGCAGCACCAGGTGCGCCCGGACGTGGTCGGCGAGTTCGAGGACAACGCGCTGCTCAATACTTTCGGGCGCAACGGCGCCGGCCTGTTCTTCGCGCCGGCGGCGCTGGCGGACGACCTGCACGCCCAGTTCGGCACCCTGATCGTCGGCCCGGTGCCGCAGGTGCGCGAGCAGTGCTACGCGGTGGTGAACGGGCGCAAGATCGAGCATCCGGCGGTGGAAGCGATCATCGCCGCGGCAGGCAGGGGCGTGTTTATTCCTCAATAACTTACAATGGTCGTTTTGACAGTCTGCAACGCCCCACTACATGGAAAACTTTTTACTGGTCCTGCTCGCGCTGGTCCTGGTCGCCCTTAACGGTTTTTACGTCGCCGCCGAATTCGGCATCGTCACGCTGCGGCCGACCCGGGTACGGGCCATCGCGCGCTCGCGCGGCTTCCGCGGCCGCCTGCTGGGCAAGGTGCACGACGAGCTGGACGCCTACCTGTCGGCCTGCCAGCTCGGCATCACGCTCGCTTCGCTGGGCCTGGGCTGGGTCGGCGAGCCGGCCTTTGCCAGCCTGCTCGAGCCGGTGTTCGCGGCGGCCGGCGTCACTTCCCCGCAACTGATCCACGGCGTCTCGTTCGTATTCGCCTTCAGCATCATCTCCTTCCTGCACATCGTGGTCGGCGAGCTGGCGCCGAAATCGCTGGCGATCCGCAATCCGGAGGCGGTCGGCCTGTGGTGCGCGGCGCCGCTGTACGCGTTTTACTGGGTCATGTATCCGGCTATCTGGCTGCTGAACCAGAGCGCCAACCTGGTGCTGCGCATGGCCGGCCTGTCGGGCAAGGGCCACGGCGAGCAGCACTACTCGACCGAGGAGCTCAAGCTGATCCTGCGCACCAGCCAGCCGGGCAAGTTCACCCACGACGAGCGCCACATCCTGGCGCAGTCGCTGGACTTCAGCCAGCTGTCGGTGTCGGACCTGATGCGTCCGATTAACGAGGTGATCGCGCTGCACGCCGACAGCACGCTGGAAGAGAACATGCAGACCATGCTGCGCAACCGCTTCTCGCGCTATCCCTACTTCGACGAAAGCGGCGAGGAAGTGGAAGGCGTGATCCACCTGAAGGACCTGTTCTTCGCGCAGCAGTCGGGCAAGGAAGTGAAGGACCTGACCGATTTCCTGCGGCCGGTCGAGACGATTTCGGCGCGCACCAAGGCGCAGGACCTGTTCCGCCGCTTCCGCGAAGGCGCCCCGCACTTCGCGCTGATCGGCGAAAAGGGCAAGCGGCCGGTCGGCTTCATCACGCTCGACAACCTGCTGGGCGCGATGGTGGGCGAGATCCACGACGAGTTCCGCCTGAACGAAAACGACTGGCTGCGCGCGCCGGACGGCACCTTCATCGGCAAGGCCAGCCTGCCGATCTTCTCGCTCGAACGCATCCTCGGCATCGATATCGACAACGAGGGACTACTGGACGATAACGTGGAATCCGTCGGGGGGCTGATCATGGTGAAGCTGGGCGACATCCCCAAGCAGGGGCAGCGCATCACCTTCCCGGGCTTCGATATCGTGGTGAAGAAGATGAACGGGCCGCGGATCGTGCTGGTGAAAGTGATCCCGCGCTCGCCGCGGGTCCTGCTCGACGACGAGCAGGACTGAGCATGGGAAGGGGACTGTCCCCGCAGGGGACTGTCCCCAGGTGTTAGTTCTCAGCCAATCCAAACACCGGGGGACGGTCCCCTCCGGGGACAGTCCCCACCCCCGGCTATTCGAGCGGCGGGCCTTCTGGATTGACGCGCGTCCAGTCCCGCATCAGCGAGAACCCCACCGCCAGCAGCGTCGGCCCGATGAACAGCCCGACAAAGCCAAACGCCAGCACCCCGCCCAGCACCCCCAGCAGCACCAGCAGGAACGGCAGGTCCGAGCCGCGGCTGATCAGCATCGGCTTGACGATGTTGTCCACGCTGCTGATCGCAAACACGCCCCACAGCACCATGAAGATGCCCCAGCCGGTCTCGCCATGGCTGAACAGCCAGAACGCGGCGCCGCCCCACACCAGCGGCGGGCCGACCGGGATCAGCGACAGCAGGAAGGTCAGCACCGACAGCAGCGGCACCGCCGGCACGCCGGCGATGGTGAAGCCGATCGCCGCCACGAAGGCCTGCGCCAGCGCGGTGCCCAGCAGCCCGTACATCACGCCGCGCACGGTGCGGGTCACGATGCCCGCTACTTCCGGCGCGGTGTCGCCGATCAGGCGGCTCATGGCGATCCCGATCGCACGCTGGATCGCCACGCCGTCGCGGTACAGGAAGAAGCTGACGAACACCGCCAGGCTGACCTGCGCCACGCCGCTGCCCAGCACCACCGCGGCGCCTGCCAGGATGCGGCGCGCCGGTTCCAGCAGGCGCTGGGCCATCTCGACCAGTGCCTCGCGGCTGTGGAACAAGCTGCGCAGGTAGTTGTCGACCCACTCGCCCACCACCGGCACCTCGCGCAGCCAGGACGGCGGCACCAGTTCGCCGTTGACCAGCGAGGTCTTGATCTCTTCGTAAAAGCGCGCGACGTCGTCGGCGACGTTGTAGGCGACCAGCGTGAGCGGCATGATCACGATCAGCACCAGCGTCAGCGTCATGATGGCGGCGGCCAGGGTGTTGCGGCCGCGCAGCCGGTTTTGCAGCAGCGAGTACAGGGGCCAGCTGGAAATCGTGACCGCGCCCGCGAACAGCACGGCGGCCAGGAACGGCCGCAGCACCGTCAGGCAGCCGACCAGCAGCAGCAGGATCAGGGTGATACGGGCATAGTTGCGTGAACGTTGTTCCATCGGCCCGCTTCCCCTTTAGAGCAGTTGTTTGATATCGGCGGCGATCGCCGCGGGACCCTGGCCCGGACGCACGTACAGGCGCACCTTGCCTTCCTTGTCGAACACGAAGCTGGCCGCGGTGTGGTCCATGGTGTAGCTGCCCGGCGTCTTGCCCGGCACCTTGGCGTAGAAGACCTTGAACTCCTTGGCCACCGCATCGGTCGCGGCCTTGTCGCCGCGCAGGCCGATGAAGGACGGATGGAAGGCCGGCACGTACTGCTGCAACAGTTCCTGGGTGTCGCGCTCCGGATCGACCGTCACGAACAGTACCTGGACTTCCTTCGAACGCTCGCCCAGCTCGGTCATCACGTTCGCCATCTCGGCCATGGTGGTCGGGCACACGTCCGGGCACTGGGTGAAGCCGAAGAACATCACCACCACCTTGCCGCGGAAGTCCGCCAGCGAACGCGGCTTGCCGTTGTGGTCGGTCAGCTTGAAGTCGCGCGCGTAGCCGAGTCCCGTCACGTCGGTGCTGGTGAAGCTGGGCGGCTTGGCGACGATCTTGTCGCACGCGGCCAGCGCCATCGCCATCGCGATGACGGCAAGGATTTTTTTCATTGTCACAGCCTGATGTAGTGATCGACCAGCAGCGCGGCGAACAGCAGCGACAGGTAGATGATCGAGAAAGTGAATGCCTTGCGCGCCACCACGTCGCTGTAGTGCTTGTACACCAGCCACGCATGGCGCAGGAACAGCGCGTTCAGGACGATGGCCGACACCAGGTAGATCAGGCCGCTCATCTTCACCGCGAACGGCAGCATGGTGACCGCCGCCAGGATGATCGAGTACAGCCACACGTGGAAGCCGGTGAAGTTCATGCCGTGGGTGACCGGCAGCATCGGCAGGCCGGAGCGCGCGTAGTCGTCGCGGCGGTACATCGCCAGCGCCCAGAAGTGCGGCGGGGTCCAGACGAAGATGATCAGCACCAGCAGCCATGCCTGCATCGGCACGTCGTTGGCGACCGCGGCCCAGCCCAGCGCCGGCGGCATCGCGCCCGACAGCCCGCCGATCACGATGTTCTGCGGCGTTGCCGGCTTTAGGATCAGGGTGTAGATGAGGGCGTAGCCGACGAAGGTGACGAAGGTCAGCCACATGGTCAGCGGATTCACGAAGGCGTACAGCACCCACATGCCGAGCGCGCCGATCAGCACCGAGAACGTCAGGGTCTGGGTCTTGGTCAGCTCGCCCATCGCGGTGGCGCGGCGCGCGGTGCGCGCCATGCGCGCGTCGATCCCGGCCTCGAGCAGGCAGTTGAACGCGAACGCGGCGCCCGCCAGCAGCCAGATGCCGACGGTTCCGGCGATCAGCACCTGCCAGCCGGGAAAGCGGTCGGTGGCGAGGAACATGCCGATCACCGCGCAGAACACGGCCAGCTGCGTCACGCGCGGCTTGGTCAGCGTCCAGTACTGGGCGAGGCGGTTAGCGGGTTTTTGTAGCTGTTGAGTGGTCATGCTTGGGGGGCGTGGGGCTTTGCGCGGTAGTTTAACATGGTCAACAGCAGCACAAGGACGGCGGCGCCGGCGTTATGCAGCACGGCGATCGCCAGCGGGGTACTGAGGTAAATGGTCGAGATGCCGGTCAGCGCCTGCAGCGCCAGCACGGCGGCGATCCCGCGCGCCAGCGGCCGCAGGTGGTCGTACTTCCATGCGCGCAGCAGCATCCAGGCCAGCACGGCGAACACCACCAGCGCGAAGTTGCGGTGCACCCAGTGGATCGCGGTCAGCGCCTGGAACGGCAGGTAGTGGCCGGCGGCGGTCATGCCCAGCTCGCGCCACAGCGTAAAGCCGTGCTCGAAGTCCATCTCCGGCACCAGCTTGCCGCCGCACAGCGGATAGTCGCTGCAGGCCAGCGTGGCGTAGTTGGTGCTGACCCAGCCGCCCAGCGCGACCTGCAACGCGACAATCGCGCCCGACACGGCGGCCAGCGCGCGCACGCCCTGCCCCACCGCGGCGCTGGCGGACGGCTCATTCACGGCCTGCTGGCGGCAGAACAGCCAGGTGAACAGCGCGAGCGTGCCCATGCCCAGCATCAGGTGGCCGCTCACGATCACCGGCTGCAGCTTGAGCGTGACGGTCCACGCGCCGAATGCGCCGGTGAGGCAGATCCACAGCAGGATCGCAATCGGCAGCCCGGGTGCGTAGCGCGCCTGGCCGGTCTTGCGCCACAGGCGCCAGGACCAGGCCAGCACGATGATCGACAGCAGGCCGATCGTCATCGCCAGGAAGCGGTGGATCATTTCGATCCAGGCCTTCATCACGGTCACCGGGCCTTGCGGCATGATTTCTTCGGCCGCGACGATGTGGTCGTGCGCCAGGAAGGGGTTGGCCATGCCGTAGCAGCCGGGCCAGTCGGGGCAGCCGAGTCCCGAATCGGTCAGGCGCGTGAAGGCGCCGAACGCGATCAGCTCCAGCGTCAGGAACACCGATACCCGCACCAGCTTGCGGAATTTGTCGGTGTCTTTCGAGCGCAGCACGATCGCCAGCGGCACCGTGCAGACCGCGAGCGCGGTCAGGCTCATGAGGAACAGGGACGTCGGGCTCATCGCGTCAGCCGATCGCGGAAGCCTTGAGCAGCTTGCCGATATCCTTCTTGACCTTGGCCGGCTCCGGGTCTTTCGGGAAGCGCATCATCAGGTTGCCGAGCGGGTCGATCATGTACAGGTGGTCGCGCATCTGCGAACCCTGCTCCACCGGCAGCCACTTCTCCAGCGCCTGCGGGTCGACGCGCAGGATGCGCACGCCGTCGTACTCGCGCAGCACCATCGTGTCGAGCGGCGCGGCGTCGGTCACCAGCCACACGCGTTCGATGCGGTCCATCTCCTTGCCCTGCATCAGGCGCAGCTGGCGCATCGCGAACATCTGCTTCTTGCAGGCCGCGTCGCATTCGCCCGGGCCGGTGCGCACCATCAGCCACTTGCCCTTGAAGGCGTCGATGCCGGACGGCTTGCCGTCCAGGGTGGAGGCCTTCAGGTCGGGCGTCTCGTGCTGGCGCGGGTCGAGGATGGCGCCGTAATTTGTGCGCCCGAACGACTCGGCGAAGCCGCCGTAGTAAATGACGTAAGACATGATCAGCGGCGCGGCGCAGACCGCCAGCACCGCGAACAGCTTCCAGCGACCGCTACTCTTTTGCTTTGTGTTTTCCACTTCTGAATCCTGTAATGACGAAAAATAGGAGCGCCATGACCGTCAGCGCATACCATTGGAATGCATAACCCTGGTGCTTCTCCACGCCCAGCGAGGGCGCCGGCCAGTCGCGCACCAGGCCGTCCCCGGCATCGCCTTCCTGCTGCACGAAGAAAGGCTGGACCGCCAGGCCGCTGGCCGCGGCGAATGCGTCCGGCTTGATGTTCTGCAGGATCGCGCCGCGGGCGATGGCCGGCTGCGTGCCCAGCTCCATCACGCGCGGCATCTCGGCCACGGCGATGCCGGTGACCGTCACTTCGCCGGCCGGGGTCGCATATTCCACGATCCGTTCGCGCTGCGCGGCGTTGCGCGGCACCCAGCCGCGCGCCACCAGCACGTGCCTGTCGCTGCCGGACAGGCGCAGCGGTATCAGCACGTACAGGCCGGCCTGCTTGCCCTGCGGCCGGTTGTCGAGGTAGACCGCCCACTCCGGCACGAAGGTGCCGGTCGCGCTAACCCGGCGGTATTCGACGTCGCCCGGCGCCAGCGCGGCCATGCCGATGTCGAGCGGCGCCTGGCCTGCGCGCTGGGCCAGCAGTTCCCCGCGCGCGGTCTTTTCCAGCGCGCGCCGGTCCTGCCACTGGCCGAGCGACAGGCCCAGCGCCACCAGCAGCAGCGTGGCGATGAAAGGGATCAGGCGGAACCGGAAGCGCATTAAAATACAGCCTTAGTCAAACTCGGATTTACCATGAAAATTCTCGTCGCGATTGCGTTCATCCTCATCCTGGCCAGCCTTGGCTCCGCGCTGTTCTTCATGATGCGCGACAAGGGCACCACCAACAAGACCGTCAATTCGCTCGCGCTGCGGGTTGGCCTGTCGGTGCTGCTGTTCGTCCTGCTGCTGGTGGCGAACTACATGGGCTGGATCCAGCCGACCGGCCTGCGCTACTGATCCGTTTCGTGAAAAAAGCCGCACGCGAGGCTGTCCCGCGTGCGGCTTTTTCGTGCGGGCTGCGTTGCCGCAACCGCCCTCTTACATCCAGTAGATGACGACGTACAGGCCGAGCCAGACCACGTCGACGAAGTGCCAGTACCATGCGGCGCCTTCGAACGCGAAGTGGTTCTCGGCGGTGAAGTGGCCCTTCATCAGGCGGTACAGCACCACCGACAGCATGATCGCGCCCATGGTCACGTGGAAGCCGTGGAAGCCGGTCAGCAGGAAGAAGGTCGAACCGTAGATGCCCGAGGTCAGCTTCAGGTTCAGTTCCGAGTAGGCGTGCATGTACTCGTAAGCCTGGAAGCCCATGAAGGTGAAGCCCAGCAGGATCGTCGCAGCCAGCCAGAAGGCGGCCTTGCCGCGCTGGCCGAGGCGCAGTGCGTGGTGCGAGATGGTCAGGGTCACGCCGGACGACAGCAGCAGCGCGGTGTTGATGGTCGGGATCGGGAACGGGCCCATGGTCTGGAACGGCTCGACCAGGCCGGCAGGACCGGTGTTGCCCCAGTGCGCGGCGAAGTCAGGCCAGATCATCTTGTGATCGAGGTCCGCCAGCCAAGGCATGGTCACGGCGCGCGCATAGAACAGCGCACCGAAGAACGCGCCGAAGAACATCACTTCGGAGAAGATGAACCAGCTCATCGACCAGCGGAACGAGGTGTCGATGCGCTTGTTGTACTGGCCGCCTTCCGATTCCGCGATCGCGTCGCCGAACCAGAAGTACAGCACCACGATGGTGGCGGCGATACCGAGCAGGTTCAGGGGCATGCCCCATGGCAGGTCGTTGACCCAGCCGGATGCGCCGATCATGGTCAGCAGCAGGGACATGCCGGCCAACACCGGCCAACGGGATGGACCGGGCACGTAGTAATACGGTGCTGCGGCGTTAGTTGCACTCATCTTCATCTCCCAAAATCAAACAACGGTGTGGTTTACTTTAATTCTTTAATGCGTCAGCTGACTGCCACGCGGACCAGCAGCACCAGGATGCCGATGAACACCAGGGCGCCGATCAATCCGGCAATCACCAGGTGCACCGGGTTCAGGTTCGCCGAATCTTCCTCGTAGTGCTTGCGCTTGCGCACGCCGAAGAAGGACCAGAACACGGCCTTCATGGTGGCGGCAAACGACATCTTGCGCTGCGAAGCTTTTTTCAGGTCCTCATCCATGCCTATTTCTGCGCGGTGGTGCCTGCAATTTCAAAAAACGTGTACGACACGGTGATGGTCTTCGTCTCCTTCGGCAAGGCCGGGTCGATGAAGAACACTACCGGATACTGCTTCGCCTCGTTCGGGCCAAGTTCCTGCTGCTGGAAGCAGAAGCACTCGACCTTCTTGAAGTGCGGCGCCGCGGCCTGCGGCGCGTAGCTCGGAATCGCCTGTGCCGATACCTTGCGCGGCAGCGTGTTGACCACCTCGTACATCACGGTGGCCAGCTCGCCCGGATGGACCTGGATGCTGCGCTGGGTCGGGCGGAAGCGCCACGGTCCCTGCGAATTGCCATCCAGCTCAATCGTGATGGTGCGGGTCTTGTCGACCTGCGTGTTGGCGTCGTAGACCACGGTGCCATCCTTCTGGGTCAGCACATTGATCCCGAGGACTTCGCACAGGTGCTTGTACACCGGGACCAGGGCGTAGCCAAAGCCCAGCATCACGACCGCCACCACCACCAGCTTGACCAGCATTGCCCTGTTCAGGCGCAGCTGGCCGGATTGTTCCGTTGCCACGATTTACATTAACCAGGTTCGTTTTACCACCAGCGCCAGCACGAAGAACAATGCGACGCCTGCGAGGATCAACCCGGTACGCAGGTTGTTCGGTTTTTTCGGTTCAGGCATTTTCACAGCTTTCACGGCCACAGGCGCCTCGTGGGCGCCTGCAGGCCAACTTAAATTACTTCACCAGTGGCGGCGTCTCAAACGTGTGGAACGGCGCTGGCGATGGAACGGTCCACTCCAGGCCTTCCGCGCCTTCCCATGGCTTGTCGGCGGCCTTCTTGCCACCGCGCAGGGTTGGCAGCACCACGAACAGCAGGAAGAACACCTGCGCCAGGCCGAAGCCGAATGCGCCGATGGTGGCGATCGCGTTGAAGTCCGTGAACTGCGCCGGGTAGTCGGCGTAGCGGCGCGGCATGCCCGCCAGTCCCAGGAAGTGCATCGGGAAGAAGGTGATGTTGAACGTGATCAGCGACAGCCAGAAGTGCAGCTTGCCCATCGTTTCGTTGTACATGTGGCCGGTCCACTTCGGCGACCAGTAGTAGAAACCTGCGAACAGCGCGAACAGCGAGCCTGCCACCAGCACGTAGTGGAAGTGCGCCACCACGTAGTAGGTGTCCTGCAGCTGGATGTCGATCGGGGTCACAGCCAGGATCAGGCCGGTGAAGCCGCCGATGGTGAACACGAAGATGAAGCCGACCGAGAACAGCATCGGGGTCTCAAACGACATCGAGCCCTTCCACATCGTGGCGACCCAGTTGAACACTTTCACGCCGGTCGGAACCGCGATCAGCATGGTGGCGTACATGAAGAACAGCTGCGAGGTCACTGGCATGCCGGTCGTGAACATGTGGTGCGCCCAGACGATGAACGACAGGATCGCGATCGACGCGGTTGCGTACACCATCGATGCGTAGCCAAACAGCGGCTTGCGCGCGAAGGCCGGCACGATCTGCGAGACGATACCGAACGCCGGCAGGATCATGATGTACACCTCAGGGTGTCCGAAGAACCAGAAGATGTGCTGGTACATGACCGGGTCACCGCCGCCGGCGGCGTTGAAGAACGAGGTGCCGAAGTGGCGGTCGGTCAGGGTCATGGTGATCGCGCCTGCCAGGACCGGCATCACGGCGATCAGCAGGTAGGCGGTGATCAGCCAGGTCCAGCAGAACATCGGCATCTTCATCAGGGTCATGCCAGGCGCGCGCATGTTCAGGATGGTGACGATGATGTTGATCGCGCCCATGATCGACGACGCGCCCATGATGTGGACCGCGAAGATGGCCATGTCCATGCCGATGCCCATCTGGGTCGACAGCGGAGCGTACAGGGTCCAGCCGGCGGCGGTTGCGCCGCCAGGAACGAAGAACGAACCGACCAGCAGGATTGCCGCGGGCGGCAGCAGCCAGAACGAGAAGTTGTTCATGCGGGCGAACGCCATGTCGGATGCGCCGATCTGCAGCGGGATCATCCAGTTGGCGAAGCCGACGAAGGCCGGCATGATCGCGCCGAACACCATGATCAGGCCGTGCATCGTGGTCAGCTGGTTGAACACTTCCGGACGGAAGAATTGCAGGCCAGGCTGGAACAGCTCGGAGCGGATACCCAGCGCCAGCACGCCGCCGGACAGCAGCATGGTGAACGAGAACCACAGGTACAGGCTACCGATGTCCTTGTGGTTGGTCGCGAACAGCCAGCGGCTAAAACCCGTCGGCGCGTGGTGGTGATCGTCGTGCGCGTGGTCGTGCGCGTGATCAGCGTGGTCAATAGTAGTGGTGCTCATTGTCGCTCCTGATTACTTGGTACGTGCAGCCACAACTTCGGCTGGTTGAACGATATTTTCCGCAGCCGTGTTGCCGAAGCTGTTACGGGTGTACGTGATCACCGCTGCGATGTCAGTAGCGGACAGGGTCACCTGCGCCGGCATCGAGCCCGGGAACTTTGGCGTATCCAGGCCGTGGGTGACGACGTCGATCTGCGCGGCGCGCGGGCCGGTGACGATCGGCGAGCCAGCCAGCGACGGGAATGCGTTCGGCAGGCCCTGGCCGTTAGCCTGGTGGCAGGCCACGCAGTTGGCGGCGTAGACGGCGGCACCCTTGGTCTTCAGCTCGTCCAGGGTCCAGACCTTGCTCGGATCTTCAGCCAGCGCAGCCATTTCTTT
>DASTVB010000161.1:0-7683 GCA_035759315.1 Telluria sp.
GACCTGAGCGGTATCTCGGAATACTTCAAGACCCCGCTCAAGGTGGCGATGCAGGGCGGCTCCGGCTCCGGCGACTCCTCGTCCGTGATCCAGGGCGGCGGCACCGACCTGTCGCGCAAGGACGGCCAGGTCAAGAAAGGCGAAACTTTGCCCGAACGCAAGACCTACGACCTGCGCGCGGCGAAGATGCAGCTTGAACGGGCCGAGCGCCTGCGCCTGGACCAGCTCAAGACCCGGATCGAGCAGACCATCGAGGCCAATCCGCAGCTGCGCAAGTTCAAGAACCAGCTGCTGCTCGACATTACCAGCGAAGGCTTGCGGATCCAGATCGTGGACGAGAAAAAGCGTCCGATGTTCGCGCTGGCCTCGGCGCGGCTGCAGGATTACACCCGCGACATCCTGATCGCGATCGGTTCGGTGCTGAACGACGTGCCCAACAAGATCAGCATTTCGGGACACACCGACCTGACGCCGTATCCGACCAACGCCGGCTACACCAACTGGGAGCTGTCGAGCGACCGCGCCAACGCCTCGCGGCGCGAGCTGGTGGCGGCCGGGATGGACGAGAACAAGCTGATGCGCGTGGTGGGCCTGGCCTCGGCGGTGAACCTGGACGACAAGGATCCGTTCAACCCGATCAACCGCCGCATCAGCATCATCGTGATGAACAAGAAGACGGAAGAGGCAGTGGCGCGCGAAAGCGGCCGGCTGGACGTGACTGCCAACGCCGCGCAAGAACTGGAAGGCGCGCTGGTGCCGGCCGCCGCGCCGCCGCGCGCGCCCGCCCCGGCGGCGCAGTAGGCGCCGGGCGACAACGGAGGGACGAATGACAAGACGTAAAAAGATCCTGGGATCGCATGTAAAGCGGCTGCTGAGGGGCGTGTCCGACCACGGCAAGCGCCACCTGACCGAAGTGGAAACCGACTTGATCCAGACCGAGCTGCTGCTCGAGGAAGCGATCGAGAAGCTGACCGCGAATTTCATCGCGATCCATACGGCGGTAGGTGCGCAGCAGGACACCATCCGGCTGCTGCTGGACGGCGGCACCCCGGCGCCGGAGCAGGCCGCAAGGCTGGAAGCGATGTCGGGCGAGGTGGGCGTGCATGTGAACGCAGCGATCACCAGCATGCAGTTCCAGGACATGACCAGCCAGCTGCTCGACCGCACGCTCAAGCGCGTGACGGGGCTGCGCGAATTCCTCGGCACGCTGGGCGCGCACAGCGCGGACCTGGAGCCGGAGAGCGACAGCGAGCAGATCGCCGAGCTGCTGGGCAAGGTCAGCATGGCGCTGGCGATCCAGTCGCTCGAGCTGCGCAGCGTGCTGCGCAAATCGGTCAACCAGCAGCATCTCGAGAGCGGCGACATCGAGCTGTTCTGAAGCGTGCCGACAGACTAACGAATATAAAAAAGCAGGAGCAAAGATGGCAAAGACAATTCTCGCGGTAGATGACTCCAGTTCGCTGCGCCAGATGGTGGCGTTCTCGCTCAAGGCAGCCGGCTATAACGTCGTCGAAGCGGTCGATGGCCAGGATGGCCTGGACAAGGCCCGCCTGCAGGCGGTCGACCTGGTGCTGACCGACCAGAACATGCCGCGCATGGACGGCCTGGCGCTGATCCGCGAACTGCGCGCGCTGCCCGACTATGCCAAGGTGCCGATCCTGATGCTCACCACCGAATCGTCCGACGAGATGAAGTCCAAGGGCCGTGCGGCCGGCGCCAACGGCTGGCTGGTCAAGCCGTTCGACCCGCAGCGCCTGATCGAAGTGGTCAAGAAAGTTATCGGCTGATGCTGCCATGAACAGGCGTGCATCGCAGTACCGCCGAATATACGGAGTTTCATCATGACCATCGACATTAGCCAGTTTTTCCAGGTCTTCTTCGACGAAGCCGAAGAACTTCTGGCTGAAATGGAGCGGCTGCTGCTGGCCGTGGACGTCGCCTCGCCCGACGCGGAAGACCTCAATGCGATCTTCCGGACCGCCCATTCGGTCAAGGGCGGCGCCTCCACGTTTGGCCTGAACGACATGACCGAAGTCACGCACGTGCTCGAGTCGCTGCTGGACCGCATCCGCAAGGGCGAGATGGCGCTCACGCCGGAGCATGTCGACGCCTTCCTGGCGGCCAAGGATTCGCTCAAGATGCAGCTGGACGGGCACCGCAACGGCGCCCATGTGGACAAGGACGCGGTCGGCAACGTGCGCATGATGCTGCAGCACCTGTCCGAGGACCCGGTGCCGCAGGTGTCGCGCCCGGCCCCGGCGTTTTCGCTGGCGGGACAATCGCAGGCGCAGCAGCTGCAGGAAGGCGCGCGCCGCTACCGCATCGAAGTGCCGCCCACCGCGCAGCGCGACATCGACGCGCTGACCGCCGAAATGGGTCTGCTGGGACGCGTCTCGGTGTCGCCGCTGCCCGGCGGACGCCATGCAATCATCGTCACCACGCCGGAAACCGCGGACGACCTGATCGCGATCTGCTCCTTCATCTTCAATCCGGACGACCTGACGATCCAGGAAGCCCCGGCCACCGACGAACAGCGCGCCGCCGAACAGGCCGAGCGCGCCCGCGCCGAGCGCGAACTGGGCTACGGCTTCTTCGACGCCGAGGAACCGGCGCCGGCGGCGCCGGCCGCAGGCGGCGGCCAGGGTTATGGCTTCTTCCAGCCGCTGGAGGAGATCCGCGCCGCGGCCGGCATTAGCGCCGACGCCGAAGCCGCGGCCCCGGCACCGGAGGAACTGGAAAAGAAAGCGGTGAAAAAAGAGGACAAGGGCAGCCCGGGACCGGGCGCCGAATCGTCCTCGATCCGCGTGTCGATCGAAAAGGTCGACCAGCTGATCAACCTGGTCGGCGAACTGGTGATCACGCAGGCCATGATCGAGCAGCGCAGCAGCGCGCTCGACCCGATGCTGCACGAGCGCCTGCTGTCTTCGGTCAGCCAGCTGACCCGCAATACGCGCGACCTGCAGGAAGCGGTGATGTCGATCCGCATGCTACCGATGGACTTCGTGTTCTCGCGCTTCCCGCGCATGGTGCGCGACCTGGCCAACAAACTTGGCAAGAAGGTCGACTTCATCACCAACGGCGCGGCGACGGAACTGGACAAGGGCCTGATCGAGCGCATCGTCGACCCGCTCACCCACCTGGTGCGTAACAGCATCGACCACGGCATCGAGATGCCGGAAGCACGGCGCGCGGCGGGCAAGACCGACACCGGGCGCCTGTTCCTGTCGGCCGGCCACCAGGGCGGCAATATCGTGATCGAAGTGGCGGACGACGGCGGTGGCCTGAACCGCGAACGGATCCTGGCCAAGGCGGCCGAGAACGGCCTGCCGGTGTCGGACGACATGCCCGACGCCGACGTGTGGCAGCTGATCTTCGCGCCGGGCTTCTCGACCGCCGACATCGTCACCGACGTGTCGGGCCGCGGCGTCGGCATGGACGTGGTCAAGCGCAATATCCAGGCGCTGGGCGGCACCATCGACATCCGCTCGGCCAAGGGCTTCGGCACCACCATTTCGATTTCGCTGCCGCTGACGCTGGCGATCCTGGACGGCATGTCGATCCGCTGCGGCGAGGAAGTCTACATACTGCCGCTTGGCTTCGTATCCGAGTCGCTGCAGCCGGCGCCGGACGACGTGCGCGAGATCGCCGGCCGCGGCCGCGTGCTGAAAGTGCGCGGCGACTACCTGCCGCTGGTGCCGCTGCACCAGATGTTCGACATCACCCCGCGCTACACCGATCCGTCCGACGGCATCGTGGTGATCATCGAGTCCGAAGGGCGCAAGGCCGGCCTGTTCGTCGACGAACTGGTGGGCCAGCAGCAGGTGGTGGTAAAGAACCTCGAATCGAACTACCGCAAGGTGACCGGCATTTCCGGCGCTACCATCCTTGGGGATGGCGGCGTCTCGCTGATCCTCGACGTCGCCGCGCTGATCCGCTCCGCGCGCCAGCTGACCGACGAATCCATTTTTTCCTAGGAGTCTTCCATGATGTCCAACCACACCCAGGAAGCCGCACAGGCCGACGCCGACGGCGTCCGCGAATTCCTGGCCTTCACGCTCGGCGCCGAGGAATACGGCATCGACATCCTCAAGGTCCAGGAAATCCGCGGCTACGAGTCCGTCACCCGCATCGCCAGCGCCCCCGAATTCATCAAGGGCGTGATCAACCTGCGCGGCATCATCATCCCGGTGGTGGACATGCGCATCAAGTTCAACCTCGGCACCCCGGTGTACGACCAGTTCACGGTGGTGATCATCCTGAACGTGGGCGGGCGCGTGGTGGGCATGGTGGTCGACAGCGTGTCCGACGTGACCACGCTGACGCGCGAGCAGATCCGCCCGGCCCCCGAGATGGGTTCCTCGTTCGACGCCCAGGTCCTGATGGGCCTCGGCACGATCGACGAGCGCATGCTGATTTTGATCGACATCGACCGCCTGATGTCGTCGCCCGAGATGGGCCTGCTGGAAAAGCTGGCCGCGTAACCAGGGACGCGCGAGCGCCCGACCAGATTTCGCGAATGCGGTATCGGAACACAGTAATATAGAAGCAAGAGCACCGCGAAATGAAAACGGATACTGCCAAGGAGTTCAACTTCACGCAAGGCGACTTTGAGCGCGTGCGTGCCCTGATCTACCGGCGCGCTGGCATCTCACTGGCTGCCAGCAAACAGGAAATGGTGTACAGCCGCCTGGCGCGGCGCCTGCGCGCGACCGGCATCGGGTCGTTCACGCGCTACCTCGACGACCTGGAGGCAGGGCGGATGCAGGAAGAGTGGGAGTCGTTCACCAACGCGCTCACCACCACCCTGACCTCGTTCTTCCGCGAGGCCCATCACTTCCCGCTGCTGGCGGAGCACGTGCGTGGCCTGCGCGAGAACCCGATCACGGTCTGGTGCGCGGCCAGCTCCACCGGCGAGGAGCCGTATTCGATCGCCATGACCCTGTGCGAGGCCTTCGACAGCATGAAGCCGCCGGTGCAGGTGATCGCCACCGACATCGACACCAACGTGCTGGCCACCGCGGAGCGTGGCGTGTACCCGGTTGAACGGATCGGCAAGATGGAGCAGGAGCGCCTGCAGCGCTTCTTCCTGCGCGGGAAGGGCGCCCAGGCCGGATTCGTGCGGGTGCGCCCCGAGCTGCAGAAGCTGGTCTCGTTCCGCCCCCTCAACCTACTGTCCGACAGCTGGAGCGTGGGCGGGCAGTTCGACGCGATTTTCTGCCGTAACGTGATGATCTATTTCGACAAGCCGACCCAGCGCAAGATACTGTCGCGCTTCGTGCCGCTCATGAAGCCGCACGCGCTGCTGTTCGCCGGGCATTCCGAAAACTTCCTGTATGTCTCGGAGGCGCTGCGCCTGCGCGGCAAGACGGTGTATGAACTGGCGGGGCAGCCATGAGCGCATCGACCGAACGGCAGTTCGCCACCAACGTCTACTACGACCGCACCTTCGACTGCGACGCGGCAAAGATCCTGCCGGGCGAGTACTACTACACCGGCCACGACATGCTGATCGTGACCGTGCTCGGCTCCTGCGTGGCGGCCTGCATCCGCGACCGCGTCACCGGCCTCGGCGGGATGAACCACTTCATGCTGCCGGACGGCGGCGACGCCAGCAGCCCGGTGTCGGCTTCGATGCGCTACGGGACCTTCGCGATGGAGGTGCTGATCAACGAACTGCTCAAGGCCGGCGCGCGGCGCGAGAACCTGGAAGCCAAGGTGTTTGGCGGCGGCGCAGTGCTGCGCGGCTTCACCGCGATGAACGTGGGCGAGCGCAACGCCTCCTTCGTGATGAGCTACCTGAAGACCGAACAGATCCGGGTGGTGGCGGAAGACCTGAACGACGTCTACCCGCGCAAGGTGTATTTCTTCCCGCGCAGCGGCAAGGTGCTGGTGAAGAAGCTGATGCAGACCCATAACGACACGCTCGCAAGGCGCGAACTCGATTACGCAAGCCGCCTCAAGGTCGAGCCGGTCGGCGGCGAGATCGACCTGTTCTAAGAAAAAAGGCAAGCATCATGAAAATCAAAGTGTTGATTGTCGACGACTCGGCCCTGATCCGCAGCGTAATGACCGAAATCATTTCAAGCCAGCCCGACATGGAAGTGGTGGGCGTGGCGCCCGATCCGCTGGTCGCGCGCGAACTGATCAAGCAGACCAACCCCGACGTGCTCACGCTCGACGTCGAGATGCCCAAGATGGACGGCCTCGACTTCCTCGAGCGCCTGATGCGGCTGCGCCCGATGCCGGTGCTGATGGTGTCCTCGCTGACCGAGCGCGGTTCCGAAATCACGCTGCGCGCGCTGGAACTGGGCGCGGTCGACTTCGTCACCAAGCCGAAGATCTCGATCCAGAGCGGCATGCGCGAATACGCCGAGCTGATCGCCGAGAAGGTGCGCGCCGCGGCGCGCGCCCGCATCCGCCCGCGCGCCGCGCCGGGGCAGGGCGGCCCGGCGGCGCCGCTGCCGCAGCTGCGCAACCCGCTGACCTCATCCGAAAAACTGATCATCATCGGTGCCTCCACCGGCGGCACCGAGGCGATCCGCGAGTTCCTGATGCAGATGCCGTCGGACTGCCCGGGCATCCTGATCGCCCAGCACATGCCGGAAGGATTCACCACCTCGTTCGCGCGGCGCCTCGATTCGCTCTGCAAGATCTCGGTGCGCGAGGCGCGCGGCGACGAGCGCGTGCTGCCCGGCCACGCGCTGGTCGCGCCCGGCCACTCGCACCTGCTGCTGGCGCGTTCCGGCGCCAACTACGTGACCCGGGTCGAACAGACCGACCCGGTCAACCGGCACCGGCCGTCGGTCGATGTGCTGTTCCGGTCGGCCGCGCGCGCGGCCGGCAAGAACGCGGTCGGCGTGATCCTGACCGGCATGGGCAAGGATGGCGCCCAGGGCATGTTGGAGATGAAGACGGCCGGAGCGTATAATTTTGCGCAGGATGAGGCTTCCTGCGTGGTCTTCGGGATGCCGCGCGAAGCGATCGCACTCGGGGCAACCCACGAGGTCGGATCGCTGTCGGCACTACCGGGCATGGTGCTTGGCCACCTCGCCGCACACGGCAGCCGCGCATTGCGTGTCTGATGCGGGGTACAAAGCGTCTTTTTTATGCTTAGCGGCAACAAAAAAATGCTATGCTTCCTGCTTCAGCATGGCTGTTACCAACCAATCAGAATAGAGAAACACGGAGTCCTTCATGGCAGATCCAAAGATGCGTTTTTTAGTAGTTGACGATTTCTCGACGATGCGCCGCATCGTCCGGAATCTGTTGAAGGAACTGGGTTATGCCAACGTCGACGAGGCGGAAGACGGCGTGATGGCGCTGGCCAAGCTGCGCAGCGAGCCATTCGACTTCGTGGTCTCCGACTGGAACATGCCGAACATGGACGGCCTGACCATGCTGCAGAATATTCGTGCCGATCCACAGCTGGCCAAGCTGCCGGTGCTGATGGTGACCGCGGAAGCGAAAAAAGAGAACATCATCGCCGCCGCGCAGGCCGGCGCCAACGGCTACGTGGTCAAGCCATTCACCGCCGCCACGCTGGACGAAAAGCTCAACAAGATCTTCGAGAAACTGGGAGCTGCCTGATGGGCGAGCAAGCCGGCGCCGTAGAAATGGCGACCGAGGGCGCAAACCAGGAAGTACTAGCCCGCATTGGCCACATGACGCGCGCGCTGCACGAAA
>DASTVB010000162.1:0-9661 GCA_035759315.1 Telluria sp.
ATCATGCACGCGGCGACCGTGATCCCGGTGATCGCGATCGACGACCCGAAGGATGCGGTGCCGCTGGCCGAAGCGCTGGTGGCGGGCGGCATCCGCGTGCTGGAAGTGACGCTGCGCACCGCGCACGGACTTGAAGCGATCCGCGCGATGGCGCAGGTGCCGGGCGCAATCGTCGGCGTGGGCACGCTGACCCAGGGCGAAGAGTTTGCCGCCGCGCGTGACGCGGGCGCGGTGTTCGGCGTGTCGCCGGGGCTGACGCCGTCGCTGATCAACGCGGCGCGCAACAGCGGGCTGCCGCTGCTGCCGGGCGTGATGACGCCGTCCGAAGTGATGGTCGCGCGCGAGCACGGCTTCCGCCAGCTCAAGCTGTTCCCGGCGGTGCCGGCGGGCGGCGTGGGCATGCTCAACGCGATCGCCGGGCCGCTGTCGGACGTCACCTTCTGCCCGACTGGCGGCATCAGCATCGAGACGGCGCCGCAGTTCCTCGCCTGCAAAAACGTCGCCTGCGTCGGCGGATCCTGGCTGACGCCGAAGGACGCCATCCGCGCCGGCAACTGGGGCCACATCACCGCGCTGGCGCGCCAGGCCGCCGCCCTCCAGGCCCGCTAAGAACGGGGACTGTCCCCGAAGGGGACTGTCCCCCGGTGTTTGATGGCCAGGGGCGGCGCCCGAACACCGGGGGACGGTCCCCTGCGGGGACAGTCCCCTTTCCTGATTTGGCGGATTCGGCACAATCATGTTCGATTCCGCCATCCCCACGCGCAGCGGTGAAAACTTCCATACGCCCGCAGGACAATTTCGATACAAGTAATTACAAGTTTTTTGCTACCTTGATCAGTCCGTCCAACTGACCGAGACAACCATGCAAAAAACAATAAAGCGCATCGCGGCGCTCTCGCTGCTGGCCTGTGCCGCGGCCTTCCCGCTTGTTTCCAGCGCCGGCAATTCCGTCACCGGCAAGTGGGTCACCGGCTACTACGGCTCCTACTTCTGGGACAACAGCGACTACCAGGCTCCCCAGTACGTCGACATGACCGCGATGACGCACTTCGTGTTCGCGCGCATCGGCCCGGGCGGCGGCCAGTCCGGCGGCCTGCCGGGCCAGGTGATGTTCGGCGGCGGCACCGCGCAGACGTCGACCTCGGTCGGTCCCGGCGCGCCGACGCGCACCGTGGAGCAGTACATGGTCGACCGCGCGCATGAAGCCGGTACCAAGGCCATCATCATGCTGGGCGGCGAAGGCGACAACGGCGGCTTCCGCGCCTCCACCACCGACGCGGTACGCCCGGCCTTCGTGAAGAACCTGCTCGACTACATGGTCGCCCGCAACTACGACGGCATCGACGTCGACTGGGAAGGCATCCCGGAAAACGCGACCCAGGACCAGGTGCAGCTGGAGGCGCTGATCGCCGACCTGCGCACCGAAGCGGCCAAGCGCCCGCGCTACCAGGCGACGCCGATCATCATCACCTTCCCGGCAGGTGTGCTGAACACGAACACCGACAAGGTCACGCCACACCTGGTGCGCGTGGCCGCGATGGTCGACCAGTTCAACATCATGAGCTACGGCATGGGCTGGTTCGGCTCGGGATGGGACAGCACCACCTTCGCGCCGCTGACCGGCGCCACGCCGACCCGGCCGGTGGACATCAAGAGCACCATCCAGAAGTACGTCGACGCCGGTATCCCGCGCGCGAAGATCGGCATGGGCCTGGGCTTCTACGGCATGAACTACGCGCCGCCGTTCACCCAGCCGGGCCAGGGCACCGACGGCTACGACATGAGCAAGACCTGGTCGGTCAACGACGTGAACTGGAACTTCGCGGCCCTGAAGAAGCACGGCTACCTGGATAACGGCAGCTACGTATGGGACGAAGCGACCCAGACCAGCTACCGCACCTACGCGGGCGGCTACACGCCTTCCACCCGCGGCGGGATGAGCACCGGCTACCTGAGCTACGAAGACCCGGCCAGCATCGCGGCCAAGGGCGCGTGGGCGCTGTCGACCCGTGAAGGCGAGGGCGCGGCGGGCACCATCATCTGGCTGGTCAACTACGGCACCACCAATGGCGTCGACAACCCGCTGATGCACGCGGTGAAGAAGGCCTTCATGGATCCGGACGCGACCGAACCGCCGCCACCGGCGCCGGCCGAAATGACCATGGACCTGGTGATCACCAACGACTGGAGCAGCGGCTATTGCGGCAACCTGGTGGTGACGAACGTGGGCGGACTCCCTGCGCGCAACTGGTCGGTGACCAAGACCCCGTTCCGCGACACGGTGACCTCGCTGTGGAATGGCGCCTATACGCAGGCTGCGGATTCGCTGACGGTGACTGGCGCTTCATGGAACAAGGACGCGTTCCCGGGCCAGCCGATCGAAGTGGGCATCTGCGCCAACCGCGCACCGAAGGCGCCGGAGCCTCCGGCCGAACCGGAACCGGGCGCGCTGTCCGCGACCTATGCGATCAGCAACGACTGGGGCAGCGGCTACTGCGCCAACGTCACCGTGACGAACAGCGGCAAGACGTCGGCCACCGACTGGTCGGTGGCGATGACGGTGCAGGGCACGATCTCGTCGCTCTGGAACGGCAAGTACACGCAGTCGGCGTCGACCGTGACCCTTTCAGGGCCGGACTGGAGCCGCAACCTGGCCGCCGGCGCGCAGTACAAGGACATCGGGTTCTGCGCTAACCGCTAGGCTCCGTCGTCACGGGGGCCAGGGCCGTACTGGACTGGGATCCATGCTGGGCCGCCGACTCCGGTGGCTCGGTATAGGTCCCAGCCTTCGCTGGGACGACGGCGTCTTTGTTCAACACGCTGAGGATCCGTGCGATGCGCTCCCCGGTGATCGGCTTCTCCATGAAGCCGATTCCAAGCTCGTTCGCGCTGCAGCGGGTGGCGTTGTGCACATTCACCGTGAGCAGCGAAATCGGCGTGCCGGGGCAGGCATTGCGCAGGCGCTCGGCCGCGGCGATGCCGCCCATGCCCGGCATGTTCACGTCAATGATGAATAGCGATGGCTGGACGCCGGCGCGCACCTTCTCCAGCGCTTCCTCACCGGTCGAAGCTTCTTCCACAATCCAGCCGGGATGCGACTCCAGGATGAATTTGCGCACCAAGAGCCGCGCGACCCTGCTGTCGTCCACCACCAATATCGTCCGGACATCGTGATTGGCCTTCTCCATGCGTGTCTCCTTTGCCCTTATCTTCCTGTCATCGTTGTGGGTAAGCGGCTAATTTTTACGGTGGAGCGAGTGATAGAATGGCGGGATTATTTCTATTTGCATATACGATGAATCAAGACGAATTGAAAAAGGCAGTTGCGCAGGCCGCGATCGCCTACGTGGTCGAGGGTGAAGTGATCGGCGTGGGCACCGGCTCCACCGCCAACTTCTTTATTGACGAACTGGCAAAGATCAAGGACCGCATCAAGGGCGCGGTGGCTTCGTCCGAAGCGACGGCGGCGCGCTTGCGCGGCCACGGCATCGAAGTGTTCGACCTGAACGACGTGCCGTCGATCTCCGTGTACGTCGACGGGGCCGACGAGATCAACGCCGCCGGCGCCATGATCAAGGGCGGCGGCGCTGCGCTGACGCGCGAAAAGATCGTCGCTTCGGTGTCGAAGAGCTTCGTTTGCATCGCCGACGGCTCCAAGCTGGTCGAGACGCTGGGTGCGTTCCCGCTGCCGGTGGAAGTGCTGCCGATGGCGCGCAGCGCCGTGATGCGCAAGCTGGCCGCGCTGGGCGGGCAGCCGAAGCTGCGCCTGAAGCCGGGCAGCACCGACGCCTTCATCACCGACAACGGCGGCGAAATCATCGACGTGGCCGGACTGTCGATCACCGACCCGGTCGCGCTGGAAAGCGAAATCAACCAGGTTCCGGGCGTGGTCGCCGTGGGCCTGTTCGCGCAGCGCGGCGCCAACGTCTGCCTGCTCGGCACTGCCGAAGGCGTCAAAACGCTAACGTTCTAACCCACGGGGGATCCATGAAGCGAGTGGCTGTTCTGCTGGCGGGAGCGCTGGCCTTGTCCGCATGTTCGTACATTCCGGCGTACATCGCGGACCAACCGGCCGCGCCGGCGCCGGTCAAGCGGGTCGCGCCCGCGGTTGGTGCGGACGGGCAGCCGCTGGTGATGGTCGATGGCGTGGCGATCGAACGCGTCGCGTTCCGGTCGGGCGTGTCGTCTGCGACGGTGGAGAAGATGGCCGCCGCGCGCCAGTGCAAGGGCGGGCTGGGGGCAGGGCTGGTGTCCGACAAGGGGCCGGTCGAGGTCTACCGCATGGCATGCGATAACGGCCAGGTCTTCATGGCGCGCTGCGAAATGCGCCAGTGCACCCCGCTGAAGTAGTCAATTCAGTTAGTCCTAAAAACGTCATCCCCGCGAACGCGGGGACCCATATTGAGCATCCAGGACAGGCATACGCTGCCCGCTCGCGGATTCATCATGGGTCCCCGCTTTCGCGGGGATGACGTTTTGAACTGTTCGCTTATTCCGCTGGTGGGACGTAGCCCGCTGCGGCGTCGGCGCCTTCACCGAAGAAGTGCTTCTCCATCTGCGTCGCCAGGTACTTGCGCGCGCGCTGGTCGGCCAGGTTCAGGCGGTTTTCGTTGACCAGCATGGTCTGGTGCTTGAGCCAGGCCGCCCACGCTTCCTTCGACACCGATTCGTAGATCTTCTTGCCCAGTTCGCCGGGATAGGGCGGGAAGTCGAGGCCTTCTGCTTCCTTGTTCAGTTTGATGCAATGGACGGTGCGTGCCATGGTCGGTGCTCCTAAAGCGATGTGCGAAAGTTGAGATTATAAGGTCTTGACCAGCACTTGGGATTTGCGCTGCCAGTTGTACATCTTCTGGCGGTCCTTTGGCAGCGCGTCCACCGTGGCAGGCACGAAGCCGCGCTTCTGGAACCAGTGCGAGGTGCGGGTGGTCAGCACGAACAGCTTGTTCAGGCCCGCCGCGCGCGCGCGGTTTTCCATGTGGCGCAGGATGCGTTCGCCGTCGCCCTGGGTCTGCACTTCCGGATTGACGGTGAGGCAGGCCATCTCCGCCATTTTCTCCTGCGGGAACGGGTACAGCGCCGCGCAGCCGAAAATCACGCCGTCGTGGTCGATCACGGAGAAGTTGTCGATCTCGCGTTCGATCAGTTCGCGGCCGCGCTTGACCAGCGTGCCGTCCGCTTCCAGCGGTTCGATCAGCTTGATGATGCCGCCCACGTCTTCGACCGTGGCCTTGCGCAGGCTTTCCAGGTTCTCGTGCGAGATCATGGTGCCCACGCCATCGTGGGTGAACAGCTCCAGCAGGGCCGAGCCATCCATCGCGAACGGCACGATGTGGGCACGCGGCACGCCGGCGTTGCAGGCCTTGACCGCATTTTGCAGGTAGTAGCTCTGCTCGGGCGGCAGGAAGCCGGCCTGCATCACGGCTTCCGCCTGGTGCGAGGACAGTTCGCGGATTTCGACGCCGGCCGCGTCCTGCATCATCTCGGTCTCGGTGATGAAGATCAGCTTGTCGGCGTGCAGTTCGAGTGCGGCCGATACCGCCACGTCTTCCATCGTCAGGTTGAAGATCTCGCCGGTCGGCGAGAAGCCGAGCGGGGAGAGCAGCACCAGGCTGTCGGTGGCCAGGATGCCGTGGATGGTTTCGGCGGCGATCTTGCGGACCATGCCGGTCAGCTCGTGGTCGACGCCGTCGATCACCCCTAGCGGACGCGCGGTGACGAAGTTACCGGAGATAATGCGGATCGCGGCGTGCGCCATCGGCGTGTTCGGCAAACCCTGGCTGAACGCAGCTTCGATATCGAGGCGCAGTTCGCCGGCGGCTTCCTTGGCGCATTCCATGGCGGCGGTGTCGGTGATGCGCAGGCCGTTGTGGAAGCGGCCCTCGACGTTACGCAGCGCGAGCTGCTCGGCCACCTGCGGGCGCGAGCCGTGCACGATGACGACGTTGATGTCGAGCGCGTTGAGCAGCGACAGGTCGTGCGCCAGCACCGGCAGGGCGCCGGAGCTGACCAGCTCACCGGGAAAGGCGACGACGAAGGTCTTGCCGCGGAAGGCGTGGATATAGGGAGCTACGGAGCGCAGCCACTGGACGAATTCGATAGGGTTTTCCATCTGCGGCATTATAATTCGCTGTGCGGCGCACGCGCCGAAAAACCATGTAAAAATTCAATGTCCGACCAGAGCAACAAGCCCCGCCCGCAGCAAGTACCCAGCCAGAAGCAGACCCCGGAGCGCCCGAGTGCGGGCTCGCTGGCGGACCAGCTGCGCCAGGTGCGCTCGTCGGTGGAGCTCAAGCCGGACCCGAATCCCGCGCAAAAGCCGAAGAAACCACCTCCGAAGACGGAGCTGTCCCCCTTCGGCCGCGGCGCGACGCCCGCGAAGCCGGAAGCCCTGAAGGCACTCGTGGCCCAGAAGTCGCCCGCTCCGCAGAAAGCACCCGTTCCGCAGAAAAGCACCCGCTCCGCAGAAAGCTTTCTGCGGAGCGGGTGCGCACCCGCTCCGCAGAAAGCACCCGCTAACACTGTCATCCCCGCGAAAGCGGGGACCCCTGGTGAACGCGCAGCACCACGCAAGGCACCGCCGCCCGTCGTCCCAGCGAAGGCTGGGACCCATACTGAGCGCGGCGCACCTCAAAAGTCGCCGTCTCCCGCCGTCATCCCCGCGAAAGCGGGGACCCATACCGAGCGTGCAGCACCTCAAAAAGCGCCGGCTCCCGTCGTCCCAGCGAAGGCTGGGACCCATACTGAGCGCGCCGCATCTCCGAACGGCGCCCAGCCCCGTCCGGCTGCCGACACTCGCAATGAGCCAACCGGTGGACGCGAACGCGGCGATCGTAACGTCAGCATGGGTCCCCGCGTGCGCGGGGATGACGGCGGTAGCGGTGCTGCTTCCCGCAATGAGCCAACGGGTGGGCGCGAACGCGGCAACCGCGACCTCAGCATGGGTCCCCGCGTGCGCGGGGATGACGGTGGTGCGGATCGCGCCGCGCCGCAAGCGCAGGCTGTTCCGCGGGCGCCGCGTCCAAACCAAAGGCAGGGGACAGTCCCGCAGGGACAGTCCCCTTCGCAGGGACAGTCCCCACGGCGCGCGGAGGCTGCGGAACGCGAGCAGTTCCGCACGCCGCTGCCGCCGATCGAGTTCCCGGAGGAGCTCCCGGTCTCCGGCCGCCGCGACGAGATCGCCCGCGCCATCCGCGATAACCAGGTCGTGATCGTCTCCGGCGAAACCGGCTCCGGCAAGACCACCCAGCTGCCGAAGATCTGCCTCGAACTCGGTCGCGGCGAAAAAGGCATGATCGGCCACACCCAGCCGCGCAGGATCGCCGCGTCGTCCACCGCCAAGCGAATCGCGCAGGAACTGGGCTCGCCGCCCGGCGTCCACGTAGGCTACAAGGTCCGCTTCAACGACACGCTGCACGCCGGCGCGTGGATCAAGCTGATGACCGACGGTATCCTGCTGGCCGAAACGCAGACCGACCCGCTGCTCAAGGCCTACGACACGATCATCATCGACGAGGCGCACGAGCGCAGCCTGAACATCGACTTCCTGCTCGGCTACCTCAAGGAAGTGCTGCCGCGCCGCCCGGACCTGAAGGTGATCATCACCTCCGCGACCATCGACGCCGACCGCTTCGCGCGCCACTTCGGCACGCCGGGCAAGCCGGCGCCGGTGATCGAAGTTTCCGGCCGCCTGTACCAGGTCGAAGTGCGCTATCGCCCGGTCGAACGCGACCCGGTCGCAATCCCGACCGCAGACCCGGGCAAGCCGGTGCCGAAAGCCGTCGCCGCCCGCGAGAAGCGCGACCTGATGGACGCGGTGGTGGACGCGGTCGACGAGCTTTGCCGCATCGGTTCCGGCGACGTGCTGGTGTTCCTGCCCGGCGAGCGCGAGATCCGCGACGCGGCCGAAGCGCTGCGCAAGCACCACCCGCCGCACGTGGACATCCTGCCGCTGTTCGCCCGCCTGTCGGTCGAGGAGCAGGACCGCGTGTTCAAGACCACCAACGCGCGCCGCATCGTCCTGTCCACCAACGTGGCCGAGACTTCGCTGACGGTGCCGGGCATCCGCTACGTGGTCGATGCCGGCCTGGCGCGCGTGAAGCGCTACAGCTACCGCAACAAGGTCGAGCAGCTGCAGGTGGAGCCGATCGCGCAGTCCGCCGCCAACCAGCGCGCCGGCCGCTGCGGCCGTGTGGCCGATGGCGTTTGCATCCGCCTGTACGAAGAAGAAGACTTCCTGCAGCGCCCGAAGTTCACCGATCCCGAGATCCTGCGCTCGTCGCTGGCTGCCGTCATCCTGCGCATGAAATCCCTGCACCTGACGGACGTCGAGAGCTTCCCCTTCATCGAGCCGCCGATGGCGCGCGCGATCGCGGACGGTTACCAGCTGCTGCAGGAACTGGGCGCAGTCGACGAGACCAACACCCTGACTCCGCTTGGCAAGAAGCTCGCGCGCCTGCCGCTCGATCCGCGTGTCGGCCGCATGATCCTCGCCTCGCTCGACAATGCCTCGCTGACCGAGATGCTGATCGTGGCGTCCGCGCTGTCGGTGCAGGACCCGCGCGACCGTCCGATGGAGCACCAGCAGGCTGCCGACGAAGCGCACAAGAAGTTCGCCGACGACAAATCGGAGTTCCTCAGTTTTATCAAGATCTGGCGCTGGTTCGAGGAGGCGATCGAGCACAAGAAAACCAACCGCCAGCTGATGGAGCTATGCCGATCGAACTTCCTGTCGCAGGTGCGCCTGCGCGAGTGGCGCGACGTGCATTCGCAGTTGCTGACGATCGTGCGCGAACAGGGCTGGCGCCTGAACGACGCGCCGGCGACCTACGAAAACCTGCACATGGCCCTGCTCACCGGCCTGCTCGGGAACATCGGCTTCAAAGCCGACGACGAACCGGGCGCGGGCTACCTGGGCGCGCGCGGCATCCGCTTCCACATCTGGCCGGGATCGTTCCTGACCAAGAAGGCGGGCAAGTGGGTGATGGCGGCGGAACTGGTCGAGACCACGCGCCTGTATGCGCGCTGCATCGCCAAGATCGAGCCGGAATGGATCGAGAAGGTCGGCGAGCACCTGCTGAAAAAATCGTGGGGCGAACCGCGCTGGGAAAAGCGCAGCGCGCAGGTCACGGCGGCGGAGAAGGCCACGCTGTACGGCATCACCATCTACAGCCAGCGCCGCATCCATTACGGTCCGTTCAACCCGCGCGAAGCGCGCGAGATTTTCATCCGCGACGCGCTGGTCGGCGGCGACTACGAGACGCGCGCGCCGTTCTTCGCGCACAACCACAAGCTGATCAAGGAAATCGAAAACCTCGAGCACAAGTCGCGCCGCCTGGACGTGCTGGTGGACGACCAGCTGATCGAAGCCTTCTACGACAGCCTGATTCCGGCCGACGTGATCAACGGCGCCGGTTTCGAGAAGTGGCACAAGGACGCGACCAAGGAAAACCCGAAGCTGCTGTTCCTGAACAAGGAAGAGCTGATGCGCCACGAAGCGGCGGGCGTGACCACCGAGCTGTTCCCGAAATCGATGTCGGTGACCGGCATCGACATGCAGCTCACCTACCACTTCGAGCCGGGCAGCGTGCGCGACGGGGTGACCCTGCATGTGCCCTTGTTCGCGCTGAACCAGGTGCCGCGCGAACGGTCCGAATGGCTGGTG
>DASTVB010000163.1:0-17945 GCA_035759315.1 Telluria sp.
AGGATCGTAGCTAACGGCGGGTATTGTACAGCGTGCATCGGCCGCGGGGACCGTCCCCGGAGGGGACTGTCCCCTGCTCTTTACCGAGCAGCACCTCGGCGGTGATTAAAAAGCGGGGGACGGTCCCCTCGGGGGACAGTCCCCATTCATGACAGGCTGCCTATATTTTCATCAGGGCCCGGCTGGCTTATAATGGAGGGTATTCCACGCTTTATCCCAGACCATGCAAACCGCTACACCCTACGTCAATATTGCGGCGTACAAGTTCATTACGATCGACGACACCGAGGCGCAGCGCCCGCTGTACCAGGAAAAATGCGCCGAGCTTTCCCTGCGCGGCACCATCCTGCTGACGCCCGAAGGCATCAACATGTTCCTGTCCGGGACGCGCGAGAACATCGACGCCTTCCTCGCGTGGGTGCGCTCCGACGCGCGCTTCGCGGACCTGCAATGGAAAGAGAGCCTGTCGGCCGAGCAGTCGCACAAGCGCATGCTGGTGAAGATCAAAAAAGAGATCATCACCATGCGCATGCCGCTGATCAAACCGGAACTGGGCCGCGCGCCGTCGGTCGATCCGAAGACGCTCAAGCGCTGGCTGGACCAGGGCCATGACGATGCAGGCAAGCCGGTGGTGATGGTCGAGACCCGCAACGACTTCGAAGTCGACGTCGGCACCTTCGAAAACACGGTCGATTACCGCATCAAGAAATTCACGGAGTTCCCGGAAGTGATCGAGAAGCACCGCCAGGACTTCGAGGGCAAGACCGTGGTGACCTTCTGCACCGGCGGTATCCGCTGCGAGAAGGCCGCGATCCACATGCAGAATGTCGGCTACGAGAACGTGTACCAGCTCGAAGGCGGCATCCTGAAGTATTTCGAGGACGTGGGCGGCGACCACTACGCGGGCGACTGCTTCGTCTTCGACTACCGCACCGCGCTCAATCCCAAGCTCGAGCCGACCGAAACGGTGCAGTGCTTCGCCTGCCGCGCAGTGGTGACGCCGCGCGAACAGCTGTCCCCGAAATACGTCTACGGCGAATCCTGCCCGCATTGCGCGGCTGACGACGCCCAAGCCTCCGCCGCCTGAGTAGTGCACTGCGGGACTGTCCCTCCGGGACTGTCCCCAGGTGTTTGATCTCCGCCGCTACCCACGAACACCGGGGGGACGGTCCCCTGCGGGGACAGTCCCCTAGTGCAGGGACGTGGTGCTTGTGGGCGCGGCGGGGGTGAACCAGTCGGGCCAGGCGGTCCGCGGCCATTCGGCCTTGGCAAACTGGTCGCCGAGGATCGAGAGCCACTGGCGCAGCGGACGCGATGCGAACATGCAGGTGCCGACCGCACGGCTTTCGCCGTCGTCTCCCAGCACTTTGAACGTCAGCCCAACCGCAAGATCGCGCGGCACGAAGTCGACCTCATGGCAGAGCCGGCACGCGCCGCCGGTTGCCGCGGCCACCGGCGCACTCGGCTCGAGCGCATCGCGCGCGGCCTGCTGCGCGAACTCCTGCATCATCACGGCGTGCTCACCCTCCCCGGCCTGGCGCTCAAGCCATGCGAACAGGTGCGGCAACAGGCGGTTGAGCATGCGCTGGGTCACCCACAGCTGCACGGCGACGCCCTCAGCGTCGGCTGCGGTCAGGCGCATGCGGTCCTCGGCATCGACGTACTCGGTCGTCACACGTTGAAGCAGGATCATGGAAAGCTATGTCAGCCCAAGTTAGCCGTCATCCCAGCGGAGGCTGGGATCCATATTGAGCGTGCATCACGACTACTTCGTTGCGCACGCTGAGCATGGGTCCCAGCCTTCGCTGGGACGACGAGGTTAGCGGAAGAAGCGGGCGACGTCGCTGACGTCCGCGCCCGACAGCGTGCCCGCCGCCGCGCGCAGGCGCAGCGTGGACAGCAGGTAGTTGTAGCGGGCCTGCGCCAGGTCGCGCTGGGCCATGTATTCCTGCTCCTGCGCGTCCAGCAGGTCCAGGTTGATGCGCACGCCGCCCTTGATGCTTTGCTCGGTGGCCTTCATCAGCAGGCGCGCCGATTCGACCGCCTTGTTCAGGGCCTTGATGCGGGTCACGCTGCTCGACAGCGAATCATATTCCTTGCGCAGGTCGACCATGATCTTGTCGCTCTTCGCTTCCAGTTCGGCGCGCGCACGGTTTTCGTTGGCGCGCGCCTGGCGGGTGCTCGCGTTGACCGCACCGCCCGAGAACAGCGGCACCGACAACTGGAAGCCGACGCTCTTGGTATCGGATTCCTGGCCCAGGGTACTGATCGATTCCGAGTCGGCTTTGGAGATATTGGCGATGAAGTCCAGGCGCGGCACGTGGCCGGCGCGCGCCTTGTTCACTTCTTCGCGCGCGATCTGGATGGTGTGCTCTTGCGCCACCAGCTCTGGATTGCGCACCAGCGCGATCGCCTTCCAGTCCTCATAGGACATCATGTCGGCCGGACGCACCTGGAAGTCCTCGCGCAGGTGGTCCAGCGACTTCACTTCTTCGCCGACGATGCCGGACAGCGTCACCATTGCAGCGCGCTGCACGTCCTGCAGTTCCAGCAGGCGCGCTTCCGCCATGTCCAGCTTGGCCTGGGTCTCGAGGCGGTCGGTGACCGTGCCCTCGCCCGCCTTGTACAGGCGATCGTTCACCTGCTGCTGTTCGGCCAGCATATCGCGCTGTGCCTTGGCCAGGGCCAGCTGGTCGTCCGAGAAAATCGCTTCGATGTAGGCCGACACCACACGTACGATCAGCTGCTGGCGGGCGACGTCGAGCATCGATTCGCTGGCCAGCGCCTGCTGCACGCCCTGGCGATAGCGCGCCACGGCATCGAGGTTGAAGATCGCCTGGCGCAGCGAGATGTTCGCTGACTTGCTCATGTACTCGCGGTGCGACCTGTTCCGCCCCACCGTGATATCGCTCTTGCTTTCCTGGCTGGTGTACGAACCGCTCAGGCTGGGCAGCAGGTAGGAGCGTCCAAGCGCACGGTTCTCCTGCCCTGCTTCGTTCCCGAACACCGCGGCCCGGTAGGTCGGATCATTGCGCAGAGCGGCCTGGTATGCCTCTTCGAGCGTGATGGCGGAGGCACTGCCGTGCGCCAGCGCAATGGCGGCGACTGCCGACGCAACGATGCGACGCGCGAATGGCGCCCGGCTGAATGCGATTCCCATGCTTACTCCTCGGACAACGACGA
This sequence comes from Telluria sp., assembly GCA_035759315.1. GTDB lineage: Bacteria > Pseudomonadota > Gammaproteobacteria > Burkholderiales > Burkholderiaceae_D > Telluria. The sequence goes on from DASTVB010000163.1 coordinate 3,184, forward strand.
ATTGGCGCGATCGAACAGCGGCTTGAGCAGGTAGTTCATCATGGTGCGCTCGCCGGTCTTCACGAACAGTTCCACCGGCATGCCGGGACGCACGTTCAGCTTCAGCTCATTCATTTTCTTCAGGCCTTCAGGCGTGACGCGGACCGCAACCTTGTAATAAGGCGCGCCGCTCTTTTGGTCCGTCAGGCGGTCGGCCGACACGGTCGTCACTTCGCCCGGAATGTGCGGCGTCGTGCTCTGGTTGAAGGCCGAGAAGATCAGCTCCACCGGCAGGCCCGGATGCACCTTGTCGACCAGGTTGATCGGCAGCTGGCCCTCGACCACCAGCGCATCGGCTGCAGGCACCACGTCCATCATGCGGAAACCCGGCGGCACCACGCCACCGCGGGTGAACACCTCCATGCCCATCACGATACCATCGACCGGGGCCCTGACTTCAACGTTGGCAAGCGCAAAGTCTTCGGCGGTCATGCGGCCCGCCAGCGCGTTAGCTTCCTTCTGCACATCGGCCAGCTGGGCGCGGACCTGCGCCTGGAACTCCTGCACCCGCTGCACGCGGCGCATCGCCATTTCGGCGATCTGGCGTTGCGCACGGCCGATGTTGCCGACTTCTTCGGACGTCGCTCCGCTCATCTGGGAATAGGTACGCTCCAGGTCGAGCTGGCGCGCGCGCGGCACGTAGCCATCCTTGGCCAGCTCGCGGATGTTGTCCAGCTGTTCCTTCAGGATGGCCATCTGTTCTTTTTTCGTCTCGCGCGACGCCTGCATGCCGGCGATCTGCATCTTCAGTCCGGCGATGTTCTCGTCGATCGCCGACAGCTCGCTGCGCAGTGCGTCCTTGCGCGACGCGAACAGCTGGCGTTGCAGCCCCATGTTCTCGATTACGCGCGGCTCGTTCCTGTATTTCTCCAGCTCGACCGGGAACGGCACGGCGGACATGCCATCGCGTTCAGCGATCAGGCGCGCTTCGGTCGCGCGCGCCGAGAAGTACTGCGCGCTGGTCACGTCCGACTGCGCCTTGGCCTGGACCGCGTTCATCCGCACCAGCACCTGGCCCGCCTTCACGCGGTCGCCTTCCTTGACCAGGATGTCGTCCACGGTGCCACCGGTAAGGTGCTGCACCGCCTTGCGGTTGCTCTCTTTCGCCACCATGCCCGACATCGGCACGCCCTTGTCGAGCGGCGCCAGCGATGCCCACAGCATGAAGCCGACGAAGCCGACCAGCACGATGATCCAGCCAAGCTTGGCGTATGCCCGCTCGTTGGTGTTAACGGTCGACGGCGATACGTCGTGCGCGACCAGGTCTGTCGCCAGGCCGCCCTTATCGATCAGTTTCATTTATTGGTCCTCTTGCGTCGTGGCCGGCGCGCTTGGCGCGGATGCCGCATCGGCGGTCGCCTGCGGCGCGGCCGGAGCTGGTCGCGGCGCGGCCTGCTGCTGGGCGGCGGCTGCCTGTTGTTGTGCCTGGAGCTGTTTCTGGGCGTTCTGCTGCAAGGCCTGCAGCACTTGCTGGGTCGGGCCGAACATCTCGCCCACGCCTTCACGCAGCAACAGCAGCTTGTTCGTGACACCGATGATCGAGGTGCGGTGCGTGATCAGGATGATGGTCTTGCCGCGCTGGCGCAGGTCATTGACAGCTGCGGTCAGGGCCTGCTCGCCCACGTCGTCCAGGTTCGAATTCGGCTCGTCCAGCACCAGCACCGATGGATCTCCGTACATCGCACGGGCCAGGCCCAGGCGCTGCTTCTGGCCGCCGGACAGGCCGGCACCGCCGTCGCCCAGCACCGTGTCGTAACCTTGCGGGAGGTGCAGGATCATCTCGTGCACACCGGCGCGACGCGCCGCGGCGACGACCTTCTCGGCGTCGACTTCACCGAAGCGCGCGATGTTGTCGCTCACGGTGCCGCCGAACAGCTCGATATCCTGCGGCAGGTAGCCGAGGTACGGTCCCAGGTCGCCCTTGTTCCACTGGTAGATGTCGGCGCCGTCGAGGCGCACTTTGCCCATCTGGGCGGGCCACACGCCGACCATCAGGCGCGCCAGCGTCGACTTTCCGGAGCCGCTCGGGCCGATCACGCCGACCACGTCGCCCGGCGCGATCGCCAGCGACAGGTTGCGGACCACAGGAATGGTCGAACCCGGCGGACCTGCAGTCACGCCTTCCAGCGTGATCGCGCCCTTCGGCGGCGGCAGTTCCATGCCCTTCGGGCGGTTCGGGTTCGCTTCTAGCAGCGTGTTGAGGCGGTTCCAGGCGCTGCGGGTCGAGCTGAAGCTCTTCCACACGCCAATCAGCTGCTGCACCGGCGCCAGCGCGCGGCCCACCAGGATCGAGGCGGCGATCATCATACCGGCCGTCATTTTGCCTTCGATGACCAGCAGCGCGCCAAAGCCCAACACCAGCGACTGCAGCGACACCTGCACGAACTTGGTGATGGCGCCGACGATGCCGGCTTTTTCGCTGGCTTCCGCCTGCAGGTGCAGGAACTGGCCGTGCAGCTTGAACCAACGCCGCTGCAGGTTCGGCAGCATGCCCATCGACTCGATCACTTCAGCGTTGCGGAGGTTGTTGGTAGCCAGCGTGGACGATGCGATCGCCATCGAGTTGGCTTCGCTCAGCGGCTTCTTGGTGACCCGTTCGTTCACGAAGGCCAGGATGACCAGCAGGATCGTGCCACCCAGCGCGAACAGGCCCAGCGCGGGCTGGAACATGAAGATCACGGCCAGGTAGATCGGGAACCACGGCGCGTCGAAGAACGCGAACACGCCGTTCCCGGTCAGGAACTGGCGCAGCGTCGTCAGGTCGGACAGCGCCTGCCCCGCGTTGCCGCCGGCTTTCTTGAGGTTCTGCTCGAACGCGGCGGTGTACACGCGCTTGTTCAGCTGCATGTCGAAACGGGCGCCCACGCGCACCAGCACGAAGCTGCGGATCGTTTCGAGTGCGCCCATCAGCAGGTAGGCGACCAGGATGATCAGCGTGAGCATGCCGAGGGTCAGTTCGTTCCCGCTCGCCAGCACGCGGTCATAGACCTGCAGCATGTACAGCGACGGTGCGAGCATCAGGATGTTGATGATGGCGCTGAAGGTGCCAACGGTATAGAAGGTGCTCTTGAACGACCGGAGCGCTTCGCCGATTTCGTTCTTGGGCAGCTGGGGATTAAAGATTTTCATATTATTCAGGCCTGAATGTCTTGCCACACTGGCAAAGGCTCGTCACGTCGGCTCAGGAAAGCTGAAGGCACGAGACGGAAATCACTGGCGCGAAATACACCACAGTCCGCTAGATTACCGCAGGAGGAGAATAAGCGGTCACAACATCCAAGTCAACAGAATTTGTGATGTACATCACAAATTTGTGATTGAAAGTGACAAAACAACAAGGAGGGACGGAGGGGCGTCCCGGGCAGGACGCCAGGGACGTAAAAAAGCCGGGATTGCTCCCGGCTTTCTAGGACAACGGTGAGTTGTTGTCCGGTCGCTTAATTAATTAAGCACCTGGTGCGCCGATCAGCAGGATGCCGTCGGTGGTGTTCAGCGTCGTGGTCGACAGGTCAACCATGCCGGTCAGCTTGACAACGATGTCGGTACCGTTCATGAAGCTGGTCGAATCGGTTGCGCCTGCATCTTGAACGATGTAGGTGTCGCCGCCGAACTGGAACCAAACGATGCCGCCGGTCACTGCGCCGTTGACTGCCGCGTTAGCGTAGTCCTGGAACACTGCGGTCGAACCCAGGGTCAGCTTGGAAGCCGAGAACGACTGAACGCCGGTTGCGAGCAGGTTGATCATGTCGCCAGCAGCAGCGTCGGTGATCGTTGCGTAGGTGTTGACGTTGGTGCTCGCGGTTTCGATCACGAACATGTCAGCACCAGCACCGCCGGTCATCATCGTCATGCCAGCGTTAGCCGTCAGGACGTCGCTGCCTGCGCCACCGATCAGGGTGTGAGCGATGTTACCTGCGCCAGCCGTCAGCACGTCGTTGCCTGCGCCACCGGTCACGGTCTGTGCCGAAGCGGTCAGAGTCGTGTAGGTCAGGCCGCCGGTCATTGCCGAAGCGTTGATCGCGGTAACCGTTGCGTTTGCGCTGGTCAGGGTCATGTCGGAGTCGCCGGACACGTTGATGGTCTTGACTGCATCGCCAACCACGGTCAGGGAGTGAGCCGAACCGTCGCCGTCTGCGTCGATCGAAGCAACGTTGATGGTCTCAACCTTGTTTGCGGTCACGGAGCCAGCTGCAACGTCTACGCCGTTCACAGCAATGTTGAACACGTCAGCGGTGCCAGCAGCGAAGCCAGCGCCGGTCACGATGTACGAACCGCCAGCAGCCGATGCGGTCAGTTCCAGCGTGCCGCCGGTGGTGAAACCAGCCAGCGTCAGAGCTGCGGTCGTTGCGCCGCCGGTCGAAACCGTGTTGTACGGACCCAGGACATCAATGTTCACGGTCTGTGCTGCGGTCGAAGCGCCCAGTTCCAGAACTTCGAAACCGGTTACTTTGCTTGCGAACAGGCCGTTAGCCGATGCAGCAACTGCGTCAGCAGCAGCCATTGCCAGGACGTCGGTGCCAGCGCCGCCGTTGATCGAACCAGCGATCGCGGTGGTGCCCGAAGCCAGGGTGATGGAGTCATCGCCAGCGCCCAGGTTGATTGCCTTGGCAACCGAGGTACCCGAAACGGTAACGGTGTCGGAGCCAGCCGAGCCGGTGTAGGCAGCGGTAGCGCCAGCGATCGTTGCCGAGATGTTACCGGTCGAAGCCGAAGCGTTGATCGAGGTAACGTCCGAGTCGTTCAGGACCGAACCGAAGGTCGCACCAGCAGCGCCGGACACGGTAACGGTCTTCACTGCGCCGAAGGTCGAACCAGCCAGGTCAACAGCAACCGAGCCGTCGATCGCCAGGGCGGTAACGCCGGTGGCGGTCACGTCAACGTTCGAAGCAGCGCCAGTCGTGTGCACGTTCAGGGTAGCGTACTTAGCACCCAGGCCGATCGTCGAGGTACCGGTAACCTTGTTCAGGGTCAGGTCCAGCGAGGTCGCAGCGGTGTTCGTCACGGTGACAGCCTTGTTCGCAGCGTTAGCCAGAGTCAGGTTGGTCAGCGCGTCGGAGGTGATCGATGCGCTAGCGAACGAGTTCAGCGACACGGTGGTGATGGTGTCTTCTGCGTCGTTGATGGTCACTGCGCCAGCAGCGATACCGCCGGTGCCTTTTGCAGCAACAGCCAGAACACCTTGCGTCGTGGTCACGGTCTGATCCAGGACAGCGGCGATCGTGTCGGTAACAACGATGTCAGCAGGAGCGGTGTTAGGAGCGGTGCTGGTGTACACAACGGTGGTCGAACCGGTGCCCGAAACTGCGCCGGAAGTGAAGTTGCCGTTGTTTGCGCCCGAGTAGGTGCCGCGGGTCGACGAACCGTGGGTTGCTTCTGCGGAGATGTTGGCGAAAGCAGCTGCGGTTTGAGCAGCGGTCGTGCCAGCAGCACCTGCGGTGAAGGTCAGGCCGTCAACGGTGACGGATTCGCCAGCCAGCAGAGCCGTGAAGACGATGCTTGCGGTTTCGGTCTTGCCGGTAACAGCAGCAACGGTCGTGACTGCAGCAACTTCGTTGGTCTGGTTGATGGTGACGGAAGTGGTGTCAGCAGTGCCGGTCACGGAAACAGCCGACTGGGTCAGGGTGCCAGTGCCACCAGCGGTGGTTGCCTTTGCCTGGGTTGCGACGGAGGTCACGGTAACGGTCTTGCCGCCGATGATGGCGATGTCGCCAGCAACGGTTGCGGTACCTTGCACGCCAGCAACGGTTTCGGTCAGGCTGACTGCGCCGGTTGGCTCAGCCGAAGCGGCGCCGATCGACACTTTGCTCGAGGTAGCTGCCGAAGCGGTGTACTTGGTCGACATGGTGACCGAGGTGCCGTCGGTGACGGTCGAATTCGCGGTGCCTTGTGCGGTGTCGGTAACGACGATCGCGCCGGTCGCGCCGCTCAGGTCCACGCCGCCTTTTGCGGTCACGGTCTGGGTGGAGCCGCCTTCAACGCTAACTGCGCCGCCTGCATTAACTACAACTGCGGAGTCGTCTGCGACCACGTCGGCTGCGCCGGCGCTGATCACGGTTGCTGCAGTACCTGCGCCAACGGTAACGTCAGCGGTGACAGCTTGCAGAACGTTCAGCTGGGTCAGGCCGGTGAAGCCGGTGGTGGTGTCGATGTTAGCAGCGCCAGCCGACGACAGGTTCACGGTCTGGATGCCGGTGATGGTCACGCCAGCTGGGATGCCCAGGCCGCCGGTCACGTCAGCGATGTTCAGGACGTTGTCGCCTGCGCCGCCGGTGATGTTGTCCAGTGCGGTCAGGGTCGATGCGCCTGCAACGCCGCTAACGATTGCGTTGAACACGTCGTTGCCTGCGGTGCCTGGCTGAACGTCAACGCCTGCCGTCAGGTCGACGGTGATGACTTCTGGCTCAGGGGTGCCAGCGTCAACAACAACTGCAACAGCTGCCTTGATTGCTGCTGGAGCGATCGCTGCTGCCAGGGATGCGTCGTCGGTGATGCCAGCGACGAATGCCTTAGCGGCGGTCAGAGCCTCTTCGCCGTTGTAGGCCAGGACTTCTTCGCCGGTGTCGAATTCGTTGGTGAAAGCAACCGATGCTGCAACCTTGTTTTCGAAGGTTTCTTTGTCGGTGCCTTGTGCGCCAGCAGCGATCGTGGTCACTGCGTTAGCGATGGTCATGTGGCCGCCGCGAACTGCGTTGACCCAGAATACCAGGCCAGCCAGGTCAGGAGCGTGGCCGAACAGGTTCTGGTACACGGTACCAATCACTTCTTCGGTTGGCAGGTCGCCGTACACGTCCAGGTATTCGTCGGAAGCTGCGAAGCCAGCCGAGATCTGACCGAGGATCGATGCCTTAGCTGCTGCTTGCTTTGCAGGATCGGAACCAGCAGCCGCAACTGCCTTCTCCATTGCATTTTCCCAGAAATCCAGGCCGAGGTAGTCAGCTGGACGGTTGAAGTACGCGACGTACAGTGCTTGGATGTCTGCGTGGTAAGTCGATGCCATTTAATGCTCCTAGTTTGATCTAACGATCTGAGTAAAAATCAATGTGCAGTTCACGATTTGTGCCTGCAATCCAACGTACCGGATGATGACAGAGGGGGTTGGTCAATTTATGTGACGGCAATCACAAAAAGTGAACAATCTCCTCAAAACTACAGTTTTTAATGCCCCACCATTCATTTACGGCGGCTCATTATCAGAGAATATTAGCCCTAAAGCAATACCCTGAAATCTGCCTCTTATTAAGGCACGATTAAATGAGATAAGGGATTCCGTAAATGCCGGCGCATGGGTCTTTGATAACCCAGGCGCCGTGCAGTCAATTGAGAATAGCGGTGTGCGCCAGTTTCCAATCCGAATGAATTACGGAGTGGGTTGGCGCGATTGCCAGAAAGTCGCACCATTGACTGTGCGCTTCGAATCGAGGCGGCCGTCAAACACATAGGCCGCCGAACCGCCCTGCTCGTTGCTCAGGACGCCGTTCACGTTAATGTACCCGGCACGGCCGTAGGTCGAATCACCATACATGCGGCCATTCGCGCTCAGCGCCCCGGTTGCATGCAGGTTGATTTTCTCCGCGCCATTGACCAGGTCCATGCTGGTGCTGAAAGTACGTTTTCCGAAATCAACGCTCAGGGCGCCGTTTTCAAGCGATGCCGCATTAACCAGCAGGCCGCTTTTATCTTCGGTATATATATAGGCTTCGCTGTCCTGCAATTCGAACCCCATCCCCCCGCTCGACGGCAGGACGTAGTCCTTGCCCGGCGTGAGGAACAGCGCGAAATTGCCCGACACCGCCAGCATGTCGTTTTTGGACTTCTCTTCGATCAGGTTGATGTCCGCAGGCTTGTCCAGCAGCGGCTGCCAGCGACCCCAGACGATCTTGCGGTCCGGCAGCGGCGGCTCGACAGGTCCCGGGGCTGGTGGCGGCGACGGTGGCACCACGATCGGCACTTCCGGCACAGGCTGCGGAGGAGGACCCGTTTCGACCGGAGGCGGCGAAGGCGTCACGACTGGCGGGGGCGGGGCCGGGATGGGAGTTGGCGGCGCCTCGGCGGCGGCCTGGACCACGTCGCTGGATTTCTTGGCGTCCAGGCTCGGGGCGATCGTGCTGCCGGTACCGGCAATGCCTTCGCCCGGCAGTGGTCCCGACACCTGGTCAGGCGAAGCCGCACCGCTGTTCTGCAGCATCTGCGGCGCGGCCTGGCCGCGGCGCACCTGCAGCAGCTGGCCACGCTGGGCGGCCGACAGTTCGCGGCTGGTGGCGCCTTCGCACGGGCCGACGCCGTCCGGACGGCAGGCGCCCACGAAACCGCTGACCACGATGCCGCCGGAGATGACCGTCACGCGGGAGGTATCCTGGTCGGTGAACACGGTGAAGTCGGTGCCGCGCACGCCGATCGCGGCGACCGGCGTATTGAAGCGGAAGTTCTGGCGCGCCAGCTTGACGGCTTTGCCGGAACGGCTGCGCGCAACGCCGCTCAGCAGCTCGAGCTTGATGCGGGTGTTCTTCGGGTCTTTGGCGTCGACGTGGTAGGCCACGATGCGCGCCTTGGTGTTCGGGCGCAGGATGAACAGGCCGTCGTCGAGCGTCTTGACGTACAGGAAGCCGTCCTTGCCAGTGCTGAGCATGTCGCCTTCCTGCACCGGTGCGCCTTCGCGGGCTGCGCCTTCGACGATCTTTGCCTCGCCGGCGACGAAGATGACTTTCCCTGCCTCGGCGGCATATGCGGCATTCGCCAGCAGGGCGAAAGAGACGAGGGCAAGAAGTCGTTTGAGCATGTGTTTTGGGTCCTTTGGGCCGATTCTGAAGCACTGGGGAAACTCAGCCAGTGACAGCCATCACATTTTAGACCAATTAACTTACGGTCGAGCTCGCCAAACCGTTCGAATTACATTTTGTAGCAAATGTCTTCCGGTAGCTTAACATTGGTATACTGCTTGTTTCTCCCAGCCCAATTCCTTACCCCAGCGTCCCCGCGTGACCCCGTCAAACCACACCGCCCCATGGCAGCGCATCGCAGGCGCATCGAAAGTACGCGCGCTGATCGCAGCGGCTGCGGTGTTCCTGACCATCTGCGGACAATGGGGCACCGCCAACCCGGTGTCGTATTTTGGCAACGAATGGTTGCGCGACAGTTTCATCAAACTGAAAGTCCACAAGGCGGAAGAGCCCCGTGTGCTGGTGGTCGACATCGACGAGGGCAGCTTCGCCCGGCTCGGTCCGTGGCCATGGCCGCGCGAACGCATCGCCACGCTGATCGAGGAACTGCTGACCCATTACGGCGCTCGCGGCGTGGCACTCGACATCATCCTGGACAAGCCCGGCACGAGCGAAGGCGATGCCCGCCTGGCGCTGCTGGCCGAACACGGCCCGGTGGTGCTGGCCCAGGCTTTCGACTTCCAGGAGGGCCGCCCGGAGCCGTTGCGTGAAGGCAAGCTGATCGGCGGCGTCCCGGCCCGCCACCCCGACCCCGTGCGCGCCACCGGATACATCGGCAACCATGCCGGCCTGGCCGGCGCCAAATGGGTCGGCAACATCGGTTTCATCCCGGACCCGGGCGGTGTGATCCGCAAGGTGCCGCTGGTGACCCGCTACCAGGGGCGCGACTACCCTGCCCTCGCGGCGGCGCTGCTGGCCTGCTGCAGCGGCCGCCCGATGCCGGCGATCGCGGATGGCCAGCTGCGCATCGACTACCAGCGTGACTGGGACGCCTATACCGTCGTGACCGCCGCCGAGATCTTGAACGGCGAGATTGCGCCGGACAGCATCCGTGGCCGGCTGGTGGTGGTCGGTTCCTCCGCGCTCGGGCTGGGCGACCGGGTCGCCACCCCACTGGCCGCAAACCGGCCGGGCCTGGGCGTGCAGGCCACCGTGCTGTCCACCCTGCTCGACCTGCAGCAAGGCGCTGCGCCGCAGCGCTGGCCGGGTGCCGCGATCGCGCTGGCGTTCGCCATCCTGTCCGCCGTGGCGGCAACCTGGGCGCTGCCGCGCCTGTCCGCGGTCGCCAGCGCGACGCTGCTGGGCGCGCTGGTGCTTGCCTGGCTGGGCATCGCCGCCGTCGTCTCCACCCATGATCCGGAACTGGTAACCACCGGCCCGCTGGCCACGCTGCTGTTCCTGATGGTGGTGGCGGTGCCGCACCAGTGGCAGCTGACCCAGCGCCGCTCGCGCCACCTGCTCGACACCCTGCGCCAGTACGTGGCGCCGGCGGTGGTGGAAGAACTGCTGCGCAGCGACCTGGAAGACCCGCTCAAGCCGCGCCTGCTCGACGTGACCACGCTGATCGCCGATATGGAGGGCTATACCGCCCAGGTCGAGTCGCTGTCGATGCAGGAAGCGGCCGAGCTGACCAGCCAGTTCCTCGACTGCCTGACCGGGCCGGTCATCCACAACAACGGCACGCTGGACAAATATACGGGCGACGGCCTGGTCGCCTTCTGGGGCGCTCCGCTGGCGGACGAACGCCACGCCGACCGCGCACTGCGCGCCGCGCGCGAAATCCTGCGCCGGGTCGAGGCGCTGAGTGCCGAACGGGAGGCGGACGGCAAGGCGCGCCTGCGCGTGCGTATCGGCATCGAAAGCGGGCCGGCGATGGCGGGCGACTTCGGCTCCTCGTTCCGCAGCATCTACACTGCGGTGGGCGACAGCGTGAACACCGCCTCGCGCCTGGAACAGGCGGCGCGCGACTATCCGCACGACGTCATCATCGGTTCCGGCACCGTGGCTCGCGCACTGGACCACCGTTTCCTGCTGCTAGGCGAACGCCAGTTGCGCGGCAAGGAACGCACCACCACCGTGTACACCTTCGCAACGGACGTCCCGGCGGCCGCCGGGGGGCCGCAGCTGCGGCGCCAGGCACAGGCGGAGCCGCCCCAATGAGCGTGCTGCGTTCCCTCCTGGCCATGCTGGCCGGGGCATTCGTGCTCGCGCCGCACTTGGCTTGCGCGCAAGTCCCGGCACCGGGGCAGGAAACACCACCCGCGGGCGACCTGTACGAACGCGCGCTCCAGTCGATTGCGGAAGGCCGCAAGAACGACGCCTCCGAGATGCTGATGCAGGTGATCAAGGACTCCCCCAACCATGCGGGCGCCTACCTCGAGGTGGCGCTGATCCAGTGCGGCCTCGGGCGCGCCGACGAAGCCGAACGCCTGTTCGCCACCATTGAAACCCGCTTCGAACCGCTGTCGCCCGGCATCCAGGAAGTGATCGCGAACGCGCGGGACAGCGGCTGCAGCAGCTGGAAGCCGGTAACGGCGTCTTCGCTGATGACGGGGCGCGGCTACGACACCAACGTCAACCAGGGCGCGCGCAACCCGGTCTATATCGTCGAAAAAGACGGCGGCCAGGTCGAGCTGATGCCGCTGCTGGAAGATTTCCTGCCGCGCGGCGACCAGTACACGACGCTGGCCGCCGACTTCGTACGCGAAGTCACGCCGAACGGCAGTGTCGGTTTCCTCCAGTTCATGTCGCGCCGCAACGACACCGAACGCCGCTTCGACAGCAATTCGCTGTATGTCGGGATGGAAGCGCCCTACCGCTTCGGGAACTGGACCGTCCGCGCGACCGGCATCGGAGGACTGATCGCGCTGGGCGGCAAGCTGTACCAGCGCCAGATGCAGTTACAGGGCCGTATCGGGCCGCCGCTTCCGCTGCCCAAGACCATGCAGTTCAGCCTGATCGGCGGCCTCACCCATGCCCAATACCTGGCGCTGACCAACTTCGATTCGACAATCTACGAGGTACGCGGCCAGCTCACCTACCGCGGCGAGCGCCTGTATGCCAGCGCCAGCGCCGGCGCTTCCTACGACCAGGCACGGGCGCAGCGCCCGGGCGGCGACCGCCGTGGCGCCGCGCTCAGCATGATGGTACGGGTGCCGATCGCCGGCCTCGCCACTGGCGAGCTGGCTTACTCCGGCCAGAAATGGAACAGCAGCGAGCGCTATGCACCGGGCCTGATCAACCAGGTGCGCGACCAGTCGACCCACTTGCTGCGCGGCACGCTGATCTATCCGCTGCCCAACAACCAGTCGATCCAGCTGGAGGGCCGGATCGTCCATAATGCGGAGAATATCTCGATCTTTCAGTACAATAGCCGGCTGATACAGCTGAGCTGGCACTGGCATTCGCGCTGAGTCCGCGCCACCTCCTGGGGCGTTGTCGCCTGATCAAGGTCTTGTGTTTGCAAGGCGTGGCGCATACATTGCAGCCATGGCAGCCGAGTTCGCTGCAGTAAGAATGAATATCAATGACCTCTAGCAACACCGAAACGAACATCCCCCCTGAGATTGCCCCCGAGGCGGTGCCGGCTGCCGTCGCGCCGCCGGCGGAAAAGCAGATGCTCCAGGTGCACCTGCGCAAAATCCCGCTGTTCGCCGAATTGAGCGAAGAGGAGATGCTTCGGGTCAAATCCGAACTGCGCATCCGCGAATATGAGAAGCGCGAGATCGTGCTGCACAAGGGCGGCAGCGGCGACGGCCTGCTGTTCCTGCTGTCGGGCCAGCTGCAGGTGATCGACGTGACCGAGGACGGGCGCGCGATCGGACTGCGCATGCTGGCGCCGGGCGATTTCTTCGGCGAAATTGCGCTGATCAACAATTCGACCCGCTCGGCATCCGTGGTGGCGATGACCAAGGTGCTGGTTGCTTTCCTGCCGGCGCCGACCGCACTGCACCTGTTCTCGCACTCGCCGCCCGTGGCGGCGCAGATGCTGCGCCACCTGGCGCAGAAGATCCAGCGCGATTCCGAATTCCGCGCTTTGCTCAGCATCAACAACACCGCCAAGCGGATTTACACCTACCTGGTGCTGATGCAGCAGAAGCCGACGGTGGAGGGTACGCCGGCGGTAGTGAACCTGCCCACCCACCAGGACATCGCCAACATGATCAATACCAGCCGCGAGACCGTAACGCGCGCGCTGGCATCGCTGGTGCAGCAGGGCGTGGTGCAGAAGGACTCGCACAAGCTCATCATCATCAAGCCGGACGCGCTGCAAAAGCTCGTCCAGAGCGCTTAGCGTCCCAGGGGACTGTCCCCGAAGGGGACCGTCCCCCGGTGTTTTGGTCCCAAGGGGACTGTCCCCGAAGGGGACCGTCCCCCGGTGTTCTGATCTACCTGCCTGCTCAAAACACCGGGGGACAGTCCCCCTGCGGGGACAGTCCCCTTCCCTTCGCGGGGATGCCGCAAAGAACTGTTACAAAAGGGATAAGATGCGGCATTGCGGTAGAGTATAATCCTGCCTCTATTTACCAGTGCACAACATGAGCGTCCCTACAGCGATTCCAGGCGAGGAACAGGCATGATTTCGTCTCCGATGCTCCGCGGCATCTGGAGCTATCGCGGCTTCGTGTTCGGCAGCGTGCGGCGTGAATTCAACGCCCGCTACAGCCAGGCGATCCTCGGCGCGCTCTGGTCGATCCTGAGCCCGCTCGCGATGATCCTGGTGTACACCGTGATCTTCGCCCAGGTCATGCGCACCAAGCTTCCCGGCGCCGACTCCAGCTTCGCCTACAGCATCTACCTGTGCGCCGGCGTGCTCACCTGGCAGCTGTTCGCCGAAATCACCACCCGCTCGCAGAACATGTTCCTCGAGCACGCGAACCTGATCAAGAAGATCAGCTTCCCGCGCATCTGCCTGCCGCTGATCATCGTGCTCAGCGCGCTGGTCAACTTCTCGATCGTGTTCGGCCTGTTCACCGCCTTCCTGCTCGCCACCGACAACCTCCCGGGCATGGTCTACTTCGCGATCTTCCCGGTGCTGCTGGTGCAGGTGCTGTTCTCGATCGGCCTGGGCATGATCGTCGGCATCCTCAACGTGTTCTTCCGCGACGTCGGCCAGTTCTTCGCGATCGCGCTGCAGTTCTGGTTCTGGCTCACGCCGGTGGTCTACCCTGCCTCGATCGTCCCCGAAGAAGTGCGCGACGCACTGATGTACAACCCGATGGCGCCGATCATCGCCGCCTACCAGACCATCCTGGTAAGCGGCCGTGCGCCCGACTGGTCCCCGCTGATATATCCGGCGGTACTGGCGCTGCTGCTGTGCGTGTTCGCGTCGCGCCTGTTCCGCAAGCGCTCCGGCGAAATGGTGGACGAACTCTGATGGGCGCGATCCACGTAGAACACCTCGGCAAGGCGTACAAGCAGTACCCCGAGAAATGGTCGCGCCTGGCGGAATGGATGTTCCCCGCGCGCGGTCCGCGCCACCATCTGAAGTGGGTACTGCAGGACATCAGCTTCTACGTCGCGCCCGGCGAGGCGGTGGGACTGATCGGCATTAATGGCGCCGGCAAGAGCACGCTGCTCAAGCTGATCACCGGCACCACCCAGGCTACCACCGGCGCCGTGCACACGCACGGCCGCGTGGCCGCGCTGCTGGAACTGGGGATGGGCTTCCATCCCGACTTCACCGGCCGCCAGAACGTGCTGATGGCGGGGCAGCTGCTCGGCATGCAGGTGCACGAAATCCTGGAACTGATGCCGCAGATCGAAGAATTCGCCGGCATCGGCGACTACATGGACCAGCCGGTGCGGGTGTATTCGAGCGGGATGCAGATGCGCGTCGCGTTCTCGGTCGCCACCGCGCGCCGCCCCGACATCCTGATCGTCGACGAAGCGCTGTCGGTGGGCGACGCCTACTTCCAGCACAAGAGCTTCGACCGCATCCGCCAGTTCCGCCAGCAGGGCACCACGCTGCTGCTGGTCTCGCACGACAAGCAGGCGATCCAGTCG